>DBXN01000094.1:59334-65926 GCA_002309585.1 Verrucomicrobia bacterium UBA1211 | reverse complement strand
GGGAACGGCAAGCGGTTCACGGTGGTTGCCAACAACCTCTCCGCCGCCAACAAGTATGTCCAGTCGGTTTCGCTGAATGGCGCGCAGATTGAGGGCTTCACGTTGGCGCATGACCAGATTCTTCAGGGCGGCGAACTCGTCTTCGAGATGGGACCTGCCCCGAAGAAGTGACGGAGGGTCGCCGGGGTTCCGCGATCGGGCGGGCCGGCCATAGGAGGAGAATGCGATGGGTAAATTCCGATTCCGGCGGCGAAAACAGCGGCAGCGCGTCCAGCGGGAGATCCCGATCCGGGCGATCATCCCGAATCTGGTGACGATGATGGCGGCGGCCAGCGGTGTCACCTCGATCCGTTTCAGCTGTGCCGGGGAGTGGAAGAAGGCCGCGGTCTTCATCCTTTTGGCTTGTATGTTTGACGGTTTGGATGGCCGCGTGGCCCGGATGCTGCGCGCCACCTCCAAATTGGGGGCGGAGTTGGATTCGCTCTCCGATTTCGTCAGTTTCGGCGTGGCGCCCGCGATCCTGGTCTATTTCTGGATCATGAAGGTTGCCGAGGTCGGCTCGACCGCCTATCAGTTCCGGGGATGCTTCTGGGCGTTGGCGCTCTTTTACGCGATGTGCTGCGCCTTCCGTCTGGCGCGGTTCAACATTATGCTGGAGATGCCCACCCAGCCCTATTGGAAGCACTTCTTCATGGGGCTTCCCGCGCCGGGCGGCGCGGGGCTGGTGATCCTGCCGATCGTCTGGCAGATGCATGAGGAGGGAACCGTTCTGCACAATCCGTGGGTCGGTTCGGTCTGCCTCTTCCTCTGCGGGCTGCTGATGGCCAGCCGTTGTCCGACACTCTCCCTGAAGCACCTGGCGATCCCGCCCAAGTGGCTTCTGCTGGTCCTGCTGGTCGCGATCTTCACTTTAGGTATGCTGATTTCGCAGTTTTGGGTGACGCTTACCTTCATCGGGGTCATGTATTACATTTCCATCCCGATCTGCGGGGCTGTCTTCTGCCGGTTACGGGCCCGTGACACGGCCCAGGACAAAGCAGGGGATGCAAAATGACCTTGGGGTTGGGCGGACGGAGAACACCTTAAACCGAATACGGTAGACTTGGAACCTTTGACCTTTTGGAGAGCGCGCGATGTCGCCATTGATGATCGGTGTTTTGGGGTGTGTGGCGTTGATGGTCCTGCTGGTGTGCAGCCTTCCGGTCGGGTTGGCGATGGGCGTGGTCGGGATTGTCGGGTTCGCGGCGGTCGTGAAGTATCAGGCGGCGATGGCGGTGCTCTCCGCCGACCTCTATGATGTCTTCTCCAACTACAATCTGACGGTTATCCCGCTTTTCGTCTTCATGGGACAGGTCGCCTTCCACACCGGCATCAGCCAGCGGCTTTTCGCGGCGGCGCACTGCTGGATGTCGGCGATGCGGGGCGGACTGGCGATGGCGACCGTGGGAGCGTGCGCCGCATTCGGGGCGATCTGCGGATCGGGTCCTGCGACCGCCGCGACGATGGCGGCCGTCGCCTTGCCGGAGATGCGGCGGTTCAAGTATGATGATGCGTTGGCGAGCGGGACTGTCGCGGCGGGCGGCGGACTCGGCATGCTGATCCCGCCGAGCGTGATCTTCATCGTTTACGGGATCCTCACGGAGCAGTCCATCGGGAAACTCTTTGTCGCGGGGATTCTTCCGGGCATTCTGGTTTCGGCGCTCTTCTGCTTGATCATCGGAATCCTCTGCCGCATCAAACCGCAGCTTGCGCCGCCCGCTGAACGGATCCCCATGGGTGAGCGGATCCGGTCGCTCAGGGGCGTGATCGAGATGCTGACGCTCTTCCTCTTTGTGATGGGCGGGATGTTCATCGGCTGGTTCACCCCGACTGAAGGCGCGGCGGTCGGCGCGGCGGGCAGTATCCTGGTGGCGTGGATCGGACGGAACCTGACCTGGAAAAAGCTGTTCCAGGCGGGAATGGAGACTTTGCGGACCTCCTGCATGGTGCTGGTGATTGTCGCGGGGGCGACGATGTTCGGCCACTTCCTGGCGGTGACGGGGCTCCCGATGTCCTTTGCCGGGTGGCTTGCGGCGCTGCCGGTTCCGGCGTGGATGATCATGCTCTTCGTGATCCTCTTCTACCTCTTTGTCGGATGCTTCATCGATTCGCTCGCCCTGATCCTCCTGACCGTCCCGATCTTCTTCCCCGTTGTCCAGCGGTTGGGTTACCACCCGATCTGGTTCGGCGTGATGATCGCTTTGGTCACGCAGATGGGGGTCATCACCCCGCCGGTCGGCGTCAACGCCTATGTGGTCAGCGGCATTGACCGGAGCATCCCGTTGCAGACGGTCTTCAAGGGTGCGTTGCCCTTCCTCTTCGCGTTGGCGTTCGCCTGTGTCATTCTGATGGTATTCCCCCAGATCGCGACATGGCTTCCCGCCATCGTGAAATAAGTGTGGTCCTTTTACTTTCGACACTACGGACAAGGAGGACAAAATGGACAGAGAACAGAGAGCGGCTGGCGAGTATCGGAAAATCCTCTTCTGTACGGATTTCTCCGAGAACGCGCGTTCCGCATTCGCCTATGCGCTTCATGCGGCGCGGCTGAACCCGACCGCGACGCTCTATCTGCTCCATGTGATCCCCGAACCGGACGCGCAGTTTTGGAGGGGATACATCTACGAGGTGGGGGATATGGACGCGAAAGCGCGGGCCGATATCGATCAGAAGATTGATGCCGATTACCGGCCTCTGGTCCCGGAAGGGGTTCCCTTTGAGGTCGTTATGCAGATCGGCGATGCCGCCCAGGGGATTCTCGACTACGCCGAGGCGAATCAGATCGATCTGATCGTGATGGGAAAACAGGGGCGCGGCGCGCTCACGCAATGGCTTCTCGGTAACGTTGCGGGCAAGGTCGTCCGCAAAGCCCACTGCCCCGTCCTCGTCATTCCTCCCGCCGAGTGACGGTTGAAATAATGTTTTCACACATGCGTGTGGATTGTGCTACAATGTTACCGTTTTCTAGCGATATGAAGGGATTTACCGCCATGATGAAGTTGAAGAAACGCGCCAAGTATGCGTTGCTGGTTCCGACGAGTATGGGTCTCCGGATGACGCCCGCCGCAGGGCAGCCCGTCCATTGCAGTTCACTTTTCTCACTTCAGGCGACCAGCGCGGAAACCAATGTGGCCAGCGTCGCCTCGTATCTCGGTTTGCCGGTCAAGGTGTTGACGGCGTTCGTGAAGGACAGTCCGCTCGCGCGCTACATCAAGGACAATCTCGCCTCGCGTCACATGGATTATGAGGGGCCGGAGATCGAGCAGGGCGGTCCGTGGGGTTACCGGCATCAATTCAACATCGCCGACAGCGGGTTCGGATCGCGCGGTCCGCGTGTCTGGAACGACCGCGCGGGCGAGGTGGGACGGCTGCTGAACGTGAAGGATTTCGATCTGGAGCGGATCTTCAAGAAAGAGGGGGTTCAGATCGTCCACCTCTCGGGGCTGATCGGGGCGCTCTCGCCGGAGACGAGCCGGTTCTGCCTGGAGATCGCCCGCGCGGCGAAGAAGAACGGTTCGCTGATCTCGTTCGATCTCAACTATCGCGCCTCATTCTGGGTGAACCGGGAGAAGGAACTTTCGGCGGTCTTTTCCGAGATCGCCGGCCTGGCCGATATCCTGGTCGGGAATGAGGAGGATTTCCAGCTTTGCCTCGGGATCAAGGGACCGGAGGCGGGCGGGAAGGACATCCAGGCGAAGATCGACGGCTTCAAGGGAATGATTGAAAATGTCAGGAAACGCTATCCGAAGGCGGGTGTCTTCGCGACGACGCTCCGGCAGGTGGTGGACACGAACCATCACCTTTGGGGCGCGATCATGAGCACCGCGAAGGGGTGGCAGGTGGTCGAGCCGCGCGACATCACGGTGACCGACCGGATCGGCGGTGGCGACGGTTTCGTCGGCGGGCTGCTCTACGCGATTCTGCGGGGCTGGGAGCCGGAGAAGTGGATCCAGTTCGGTTGGGCGTGCGGCGCGTTGGCGACGACACTGCTGACCGATTACGGCCAGCCGGCCGACGAGGAGCAGGTCTGGAGCATCTGGAAGGGCAACGCGCGGGTCAAGCGATAGGGGGACCGATGACGCTACGGGATGAGATTCTTGCGCTGAAGCGGGAACGCGGGGCGGTGATTCTCGCGCACAACTATCAGGTGAGCGAGGTGCAGGCGATCGCCGATTTCACAGGCGACTCGCTGGAGCTCGCACGGAAAGCGACCGATCTTCAGGCGGATCTGGTGGTCTTCTGCGGTGTTTATTTCATGGCCGAGACAGCCGCGATCCTGAATCCCGACAAGACGGTCCTGATTCCGGATCCAAGCGCCGGCTGCCCGATGGCGGATATGATCACCGGTGAACAGCTGCGGGCGTTCAAGGCGAAGCATCCCGGAGCGAAAGTCCTCTGCTACGTGAACAGCACCGCCGAGGTCAAGGCCGAGAGCGATTGTTGCGTGACCTCCGCCAACGCCTTAAAGGTGGCGCGGACCTTCCCGCCCGACCAAGAGATCATCTTTGTGCCGGACCAGCATCTGGGGTCCTATACGGCGGAGCAGCTTGGTCGCCGTTTCCAGTTGTGGCCGGGGTACTGCCCGACCCATGCGCGGCTGAACGCGGGGATGATCGAGGCGGCCCGCGCAGCGCATCCCGGCGCCCCGGTGATGGTCCATCCCGAATGTCCCAAACCCCTCCGCGACGCGGCGGACCAGGTGCTTTCCACCGGCGGGATGTGCCGTTGGGTCAAGGAACAGACGGGGCGGGCGTTTATTGTCGGGACGGAGACGGGGATTCTCTATCGGCTTCAGCAGGAGAATCCCGACAAGCTCTTTTATCCGCTGGATGAGCGGGCCGTCTGCCCGAACATGAAGAAGATCTCGCTGGAGCGTGTCTTGTGGAGCCTGCGCGACCTCCAGACCGAGGTGCGTGTCCCGGAGGCGGTTGCGGTCCGGGCGAAACGCGCGATCGATGCGATGTTGGCGATTCACTAACTCAGGAAGAAAGAGGAGAAGACCATGGCGACGAACGATACGACGAAACATGTGTGGCGGTTTTTCCGGGCGGGCGGTTCGGATCAGGTTGCGTTGACGACCGGTGCGGATATCGCGAATCTGGCCGGATTGGATCAAAAGTTGTGGACGGCGCTCAGTTTCCCGATCGAGGGTATCCGGGCGGATGCGACGACGCTGGCGCTGCTGGATACGGATCATGACAAGCGGGTTCGCGCGCCTGAGATTCTGGCGGCGGTGGATTGGCTGAACAAGCGGTTGACGACGCTTGACGGGCTGGTCGAGGGGAAAGACACCGTTCCTCTGGCCACGATCAACACCGAAACGGAAGAGGGGAAGGCGCTGTTGGAGGCGGTCCGCCGGGTATTGTCGGACATGGACAAGGCGAACGCCGAATCGATCTCGCTGGCGGATATTCAGGATACGGAGCGGATCTTTTCCAGCACCCCGTTCAACGGTGACGGGATCTTGCCGCCGGAGAGCGTGGAGGACGCCGAGATCCAGCAGACCCTGAAAGAGGTCGCCGATACCATCGGGACCGAGACGGACCGGAGCGGCAAGCCGGGCGTGTCGCAGAAGCAGGTTGACGCCTTTTTCGCGGCGGCTGAGGCGCGGTTGGCGTGGCGCAAGCAGGGGACCGATAAGCCCGAGATTCTTCCGCTGGGTGCGGGGACCGAGGCGGCCGCCGCCGCGTTGACCGCCATCCGGACGAAGATTGACGACTACTTCACCCGGTGCGCGCTGGCGGCTTTTGACGGACGCTCGATCGCGCCGCTGAGCCGCAGCGATGCCGATTATGTCGCGTTGGCGGATGGCGCGTTGACCGACGGTACGGCGGGATTGGCGGAGTTCCCACTCTCGAAGATTGATGCCGAGGCGACGCTCTCGCTTGAGAAGGGCATCAACCCCTTCTGGCAGCAGGCGATCGACACCGCGCGCAAAGCGCTATTCACCCCGATGGGCGTCGGGGCGGTTCTGACCCGTTCGGAGTGGAATCGGATCAAGGCGGCGTTTGATCCCTATTTCGCCTGGACCGCCGGCGAGGCCGGCAAGGAGGTCGCGTCGATCACGGATGAACGGTTGAGTGCGCTGCTCACCGGGAAGCAGGTGGCGGCGATCAAGGCGTTGATCGAGAAGGATGCCGCGCTCGCGCCGGCCTACGCCCGTCTCGCCGAGATCGAACAGCTGCTGCTGTATCACACCCATCTCTATGAGTTGCTGAACAACATGGTGAACATNNCCGATCTTCCGCGTCGGGACGCTCTACCTCGACGGCCGCGCGTGCACGCTCTGTTTCCATGTCGCGGATGTCGCCGCCCATTCGGCGGGCGTGACCGAGGGGAACTGCTGTCTGGTCTATTGTGAGATCACACGGCCGGGAAGCGGCGAGAAGCGGACCGTCTGCGCGCCGGTGACGGCTGGCGTGGCGAAGACGCTCTCGGTTGGCCGGAACGGGGTCTTCTATGATGTCGATGGACAGGACTGGGAAGCGAAGATCGTGAAGCTGCTCGATCATGCGATCAGCCTGAAGGAGGCCTTCTGGATGCCGTGGCGGAA
>DBXN01000094.1:52166-59247 GCA_002309585.1 Verrucomicrobia bacterium UBA1211 | reverse complement strand
CCGCCACAACGGCGCCGGCGGCGGGCGCTGCGCAGCCGAAGAAGGTTGAGGGCGCGGCGTTGGCCTCCTCGGTCGCGGCGGTCGGTATCGCGGTCGGCTTGATCGGCCAGGCGGTCGGCGGGCTGGTCAAGACGGCGAGCGAGCTGCCGGTCTGGAAGAGCCTGTTGGGCGTGGTGGCGGTGATCCTCGTGGTCTCGCTGCCGTCGGTGATCCTGACCTGGTTCAAACTGCGCGCCCGCGATCTGGCGCCGATCCTGAATGCCTGCGGCTGGGCGGTGAACCGTCGGCTCGGCTTCTCCCTGAAGCTCGGCCGTCTCTTCACGTTGGAGTCGGTCTTGCCTCCGGGCTCCAAGCGTTGCCTGACCGATCCATACGCGGACCGTAAGCCGTGGTGGTTCTGGATGTTGCTGGTGCTGGTGGTTCTCGGCATTGCGTCGGGGATCTATTTCAAGTTCTTCTGCCCGTGCTGCAAGGGCGGAGCCGAGCCGGCGGATAAGCCCGCCGCCGAAGCGCCCGCCGAACCCGCCGCGCCCGCGGCGCCCGCGCCTGCGGCGGAAACTCCGGCTCCGGCGGCGTCGTGAGCGACCGGATCGCCCAGCTGAACGCGCAGTATGGGGCGGCGGGCCGCATCGCCTTCCGGGAAGGCGAAGGCGGTTTCACCGTCGCCCAACTGGTCTGCCGCTACGGCGCCTGCGAGCTTTCGCTCTATGGCGGCCAGGTGCTCTCCTACCGTCCGGTGGGTCATGGTCCCGTTCTCTACCTCAGCCCGAAGGCGGTGTTCGCGGAGGGAAAGACGATCCGGGGCGGGATCCCGATCTGCTGGCCGTGGTTCGGCAAGCGCGCGGGAAGCCCCTCCCACGGATTCGCCCGGACAAGCCGCTGGACGCTGGTCGAAACCGCCTATACCGATGCGTATACGGAGGCCGTGCTGGGGCTGAAGGACACGCCGGAGACCCGCGCGGTCTGGCCCTATCCCTTTGAGCTGAAGCTGGTTGCGCGGTTGGGGGACTGCCTGCGGCTGACCCTCTCCTGCGCCAACACCGGCGATGCGCCGATGCCCGTCACCCAGGCGTTCCATCCCTATTTCCGTGTGCGCGATATCCGGCGGGTCCGCGTCTCCGGCTTGGAGGGGGCCGCCTGCCATGACTATGTGACGGATTCGGATTCCGTCTGCGGGGAGGGCGACTGGGTGGCGGAGGGACCGACCGACCGGCTGGTCAACCCCAAGGCGAACGGATGCGTGATTCATGATGATGGGTTGGGGCGCAAACTGACGATGACCTTCTCCGGGGCGCGTTCGCTGGTGGTTTGGAATCCGTGGGAGAGCGGTGAAAAACAGATGGCGGATTTGGATCCGGGTGCCTACACCCGCTTCCTTTGCGTCGAGCCGGTCTGTACCGGTGTCACCGCGCTCTCCATCCCGCCCGACGGAACCGCCTCACTCTCCCTCGCCATTCAAAGCGCGAACGCTTAAGCGCGTTTCCCTCTTGCTCACGGCGGGATTAACATGATATACTATCCGTAACAATGGATGGTTATGTGTGTGGTCGCATTCGGTTGAGAAAGGTCTAATCGATGGCAACATGTAAAGCGTTTAATGGAAAGCCGTATCGTTCTGTTCTTACGGCCGCGGTCTGTTTCTTCGTCTCTCTGGGCACGGCGGCGGCGCAATCCGTGACGGTCGCCAGCTGGAATATGGACGGGTGCGATGCCTCGGCGGCAGCCGGGATCCGTGCCTATGTGGAGGCCGCCGATGCGGAATGGTTCGGCGTGAGCGGTTTTCTCGACGATTTCACCACCGCGTTTTCCTCTTATGATGGCGGTGCGTCGGGGATGGACGGCAACGGTATATTTTGGCAGACGGGGGATGATCCGGCCGTCATAAACGATGTGGCGTTTGAGACGACGGCGCAGAACCGTTACTACCATGTCCAGTCCGTCACGCTCGCGGGTGTGCCGGCGGTACTCGTGCAGCTCCGGTTGGACAGCGCTTCCGCCGCCAACCGCACCGCGCAGATGAGACAGATCGCCGCCGACTTCGCCCATACGGAACATGTTGTCCTGATGGGTGACTTCGGTGCGCAGACCATGAATGAATACCTCACCTTGCTTGAGGGCGGTTTCAGGCCGGGGAACGTCGAGGGAACGGCCACGACGGCTTCGGGGTATCCCTCCGACAACATCCTCGTCAAGGGTTTCTCCATCTCCGGTTTCACGGTGCGGGAGACCGATTTGAACGCCCACTACGCCGTCACCTGCACGTTGACGCCGGCGGCCGATAAGCCGTATGACGCGGAAGTGACCTATCTGGAGGCGCCGCTGCTCAACAGCAACAGCAATGTGCCGTACATCAACACCGGGCTTTATCCCGGTGATGACATGGGGGTTCTGCTCCGTCTCACACCGCTCCGCACGGCTGATTCCACCGCATGCGGAACGCAGTCTACCACGTTCAAATGGTATTTCGGATGTTTCAACGGGAGGTGTTACCTCTCTTGGGATACGGCGAACCCGGATGCCAATACCCGGCCCGTTGTCACGGTCGGCTCGACCTATGATGTTTCGTTCAATTACCTGAACAGCCGTAAACGCCTCTTGACCGGCGTGGGCAATGCGATGAACTATTCGCTCAACATCACGAAAACCTGGCCCGAGGCGGAGGCCTCGCTCTATCCGATCTACCTTTTCGCATACAACAACAAGGGTAAGCCGGGCAACACCGGCAATCTGCGCATCTATTTCGCGAAATTCACGAAGGGCGATTCGACCGTCATGAGTCTTATTCCCGTCCGCAAGAACGGGGTGGGGTATATGTATGACCGGATCGGCGGCAGGCTGCTCGGCAAGGTCGCCGACAACTCGGTCGCCGAGTTCTCGTGTGGACCCGATGTGGAAGCGTCGGTCCATTCGATCCAGGGATACATCACGCTCGACGGCGATGCGGATTGGACCTTGTTCGGTAGTGTGGACGTCAACTCCGCGACGATCATCGACCTCAACGGACACACCCTTACGGTTGGAGGGATTTCGGGCTACGGAACGATCATGGACCTCTCTGACGGTGAGCCGGGCGAGTTGCATTTCAACATCGAGGAGGGGGAGGATGTCGTCTCCACCGTCGCGCTGGCGGGCAACCTGAAGGTGGTGAAGGAGGGCGGGGGGTGCCTCGCGCTGGCGCGGAAGGGACAGACCTTTACCGGCGGCGTGTTTGTCGAGGCCGGAACGGCGTATTCGCCTGTCAGCGGCGCGAATGCCACAACGTATGCGGAATCGCTTGGATACTGGGGACCCATGGGCGGGACGATTCGCGTTGCCGAAGGCGGCACGTTCGACACGAAGGGCAACTACGATTTCCACTGCAAGGATTTCGTGCTGGCCGGCGGCACGCTCGCCAATACCGGCGTTGACATGAACACAACGACGGGACAGGGCATCGGCAACGTCACGCTTGAGGCGGACTCCCTGCTGAATCTCACTCACCATACGGCCTTCTCCTCTCTGCCCTCCACAAAAATCGACCTTGGCGGGTTCACGTTCTCCGTTGAACTCGGCAGCGCGGGCGGACGACAGCTCTACCTGCCTATCGTTGTCGAGAACGGCACACTTGACTTTCTCAGCGGCGGATACCTGAACTTTGTCGGCAGCACAGACGGCGGTTCGCCCACGGTTAACCTCGAAATGCACGGCGCGGCGTTCCACGGTGACGGACGTTTCTCCGTGAGCAACTATGTGGCGGCCTACTCGCAGCGATGGAACCACGGCGCGTCGGTCCTGAAGGTCCATGGCACGTTCACCCCCGTGACGGCCGACGACGGTAAGGAGTATTTCCACGGCTGCGAGATGCAGGACGGATCGACGATCGATCTCTCCGCCAAGACGGCGGTATGGGATACCGTCTCCACCGGCTGGCCGGTCGCGGGGTATGTGTCGGACGCCGACGGCAGCCGCGAGGTGACCTTTGCGGAGGGCGCGAAAGTGACGATTGACGTGCATGGCCGCACCTTCGTGATGGGCGACCGGATCGTCAGTTGGACCGAGGCGCCGCCAGAAGGGGTGACGTTCGCGTTTGATGCCGAGACGGCCGAGGGCGGTTTGGAGCCGTTCGTCGCCGCGAACGGGATTTACTACGGCGCGGACGCGACGGTTGTCGCCCACGCCTGGTGGACCGGCGCGGTGGGGGATGGCGATCCGGCTAACCCCCGGAACTGGGCCTGCACCAACTTTATGGGGGTCGCCATCGCGGACGGCGTGCCGGGCGGAAGTTCAACCGTGCATCTTTCCGGCGACGTGAACATCCAGATTCCCGCCGGCACGGTCATGCCGTACGACACGATTGAATGCCATTCGGCGCGACTGGTCGCGGACTGCGATTGGCGCGGCCTCACGGGATTCTTCTCCGCCGTGAACACACCCGCGGCCGACGACACGGACTTGGGTTCGGTTGACCTGAACGGGCACACGCTCCGGCTCACCGCCCCTGAAGAGTCCAACCATCTCTACGATTCGGTGACGTGGGCTTTCACCGACACCTCGACGGGTGATCCGGGCGAACTGCATCTCACTGTTCCTCTTTCCGACTCCTATCTGGAGTGCGGCGGATTCGCCCTTTCCGGCAATCTGAAACTGGTTAAGGAGGGCGAGGGATGGCTTGCCATGACCCGGCAGAACCAGACCTTCACCGGCGGTGTGCTGGTGGCCGAGGGTACGGCTTACGCGCCCCTCTCCGGTTCGGCGGGTACGACGTATGCCGAGAAGTATGATTACTGGGGGGCGATGGGCGGAACCATCACGGTCGCTTCCGGGGCGACGTTCGACACGCGGGGCAATTATGACTTCTACCGCAAGCGCTTTGTGCTGGCGGGCGGCACGCTCGCCAACTCGGGATGCGCCATGACGAAAACGACGTGGAACGGCCTCGGCAATGTCACGCTGACCGCCGACTCGTCGCTGGTCATCGGCAGCGGTTTCCACACGCTCTTTTACGCGCCGGACTTGCCCGATTCGACAATCGACCTTGGCGGCTACACGCTCTCGATTCCGCTTCTTTACGGGACGTCTCTCTATCTGCCGATCCCCATTGTGAACGGGACGCTCGATTTCACGGGCGGTACCGGCGGGTATCTGTGCGTCGAAAGCGGAAAGGCCGGCGGTTCCTCCTCGCTGAACATTTTGATGCGCGATTCCGCGCTCTTCGTCGCCGGGGAGTTGTCGGTGTGGGATTACGTGGCGGCCTATTGGCAAAAGTGGAATCGCGGCGCGTTGCCCATCAAGGTCTACGGCACGTTCACTCCCGTGACGGCCGAGGACGGCAAAGAGTATTTCCACGGCTGCAGGATGATGAACGGATCAACCATCGACCTCTCGAAGAAAGAGGGTCCGTGGCACGTCCTTTCCACCGGATGGTGGTCCGGCGCCGATCCGGCCGACGGCAACCGCATGGTGGAGTTTGAGGATGGCGCGACCGTCAATGTTGAGGTGGGCGGTCGCAGTCTTGGCGCCAACGAAAGCATCATCGACTGGACGGACATGGCACCGGGCAATCTCGATACGCTCGCCTTCCGGGGTGTCTCCAACGGGGTGTTCAAATGCGGTTTCCTGAAGACGGAGACCGGATTATTCCCGGTTTTGGGAACGATGATCATTGTCAGGTAGTTGGTTGGTTAGGTGGTTAGGTGGTTGGGTGGTGAGAAGAATGAAAAATGAGGGAGAGAGGGAAGGGGAGTGATCTGTGGACCACGTCTCACGTCTCATGTCTCTTGCCCTCAACGCTCAGCCCTCAACGGGTGACGGGTGACGAGAGTCGGTTGTCGTTTGTCACGGGAATGTAAATGAGGATGACGTTGGGATTGTTCACAATTCGCAAATCTCAAATTGCATGAATGATTTGTGGACATTGGGGATTTGTGATGGGTGAATATTTCAGTGGAGGGGTTGTGATGAGTGGAGTCATGCGTTTTTGCGTTGTCGCCGCCGCGTTGTGCGCGGTGTCGCCGTTGTCCGGAATCGCCGAGGGGGCGCGGAAGCCGAAGGGCTTGATGATCATGGTTGACGGCTTGCGGGCGGATGCCGTCGAGAACGCCGAGATGCCCAATCTGAGGAAGTTGACGGAGGGGAAGTGGCAGCCGGGATACCAAGGCGCGTGCTCGCTCACCGCGCACACGCTTTACGACGCCCGCCCCTCCAGCGCCGCCAACCACTCCGCCATCGCGACGGGCGTCACCGCCATCAAGACCGGCATTTACAACAACGGCGAAACGCCCAAGGGAAATTTCGCCGAATGGCCGAGCTGGCTGGCGAGACTTGTCGATGCGCGTCCGGGGACGAAGGCGCTCTACACCTATTCCTGGAACGGCGACGGGCCGCTCTCGCCGCATCCGAACGTACGCAATCTCCCGCTCATCTCGGTCATCACCAACAACTGGCCGGTCACGGGAAACTATGAGGCCCACGCCTTGACCGTCCCTAAAATCATGGCCTCCGCCGATGCCCCCGATGCCGTGCTTTACTTCATCGATATGTGCGACTGGGGCGGACACCGGAGCGGGTTCTACCCTTACGGGAAGGAGTATCTGCTTGATCTGAAACTCGCCGACCGGATTATCGGCGACACCCTTGCCGCCATCGCCTCGCGTCCCGGTTTCAAGGATGAGGATTGGATGGTCATGGTCACGAGCGACCACGGCGGATACGGTCCGCACCACGGCATTTGGGGCGGACAGGCGACGACCATCCCGGTCATCATCGCGGGGCGGAACATCGCGAACGGCACCCTCCCGGGGATCCCGCGCAATTTCGATCTCGCGCCCACGATGCTGGCCCATTTCGGGTTGGACGTGAAACCGATGAAGCTGGACGGGAAGGTGCTCGGCGTGACCGGGGAGAAGCCGTCGCGTCCGATGAAGGAGGGCTTGGCCGTCTATCTGCCGTTCGACGGCGAAGCGCCGGAGAACCGGATCGCCAACGGGATCACGCCGGAACTTCACGGCGCCACCGTTTCGGGCGCCGAAGGCGGAAAGTTCGGCAACTGCCTGCGTGTGGCGGAGGATGCGAAGCGTGAATGCGGCGTTTGCGTAAAGGGTTC
>DBXN01000094.1:42876-52119 GCA_002309585.1 Verrucomicrobia bacterium UBA1211 | reverse complement strand
GCCTGTTCGCCAACAAGGACTGGAACAGCGGCGGCAATCCCGGCATCGTGCTGATCGGGGCGCGGAAAACCGAGTCGGTCAAGAAGAACGGCGTCTGTTTCAACAGCGCGTTGTCGGATGAGCGGAAACGGATCGATATCGGAACCTTCGATGTCGATTACGGCAAGTGGGTCTTTTACGCGGTGACGCGGAACAGCGATGGCGTGCTGACCCTTTATCAGGGCCATCCCGACGGCAATCTCTACTGGATCGCGGAGAACGCTTCGGCCATCAAGATCGAAACCGGGATGCCTTTCTGGATCGGTCAGGACGGAACGGGAAAGTGCATCGTCTCGCTTGCGGGGTGCATCGATGATTTTGCGATGTGGACCCGTCCCCTTGCGCGGAAGGATATCCGCGCCATCTTCGATGCGGGCAAAAAAGGCGACGCCCTGTCCGCCTTGCTAACCGAGTGAAAGGTGTTTGCCTCACAGCGGTGGGGCAATATCCCCATTGCCCATCGTATCCCGGCATTAATCCTTCACACCGTCGGCAACGGATCTGCCGCCATCCTCTGGCGAGAGAATGCCCTTATTTCTCGCAAAGGCCATTCAACGAATCAAACGCGAAAACTTTCTTTATGCCATTGGGGGTGAACAGTACATAGCCGAGGGCGGGGATTGTTACGTCTTCAAAGGCGACGGGCGAACTATTGTAGTTGCAGACGGTACGCGAACCATCCTCGTAGGCGGTGAGAAACACGCCTGCCGACACTTCACGATGATCCGTCATCTCCTCCTTCTGGAGATGACGGACGGGCTTGTATTCGCGCCACGCCTTGACGATGGACGGAATGTCACTGAACGTGTGCGTGTATAGGATCGGGCGGCCGCCGAACTCGACGATCTTCAACGCCTTTTCCGGGTCTTCCTTGCGGTCGTAGATGCCCCAGCCAAAGTCGAACGCGCCGTTTGAGCGGTCTTCATTGCCGTATGTGTGGTTCTGCAGCCATCTGTCGGACGTGTAGAACACCACCCCATGATAGACAAGTTCCCACACCGGAAACACGCCGCTCAAGAATCCCTTGTAACGGTTTGACTTCCAAAAACCGATTTCATGCCAGAGGTAGTTCACATAATCCAAATGCCGTATGCCGAGATCGAAGCCGCACTCGCTGGCCGCACCACCCATCGTCTCGTGGGCCAGTTCGAAGAGACGCGAATACACCGTGCCCATCTCGTCCGACGTTACCTTGTGCGCGGGATGCCCGCAACGGCGAGGCTCGATGGCGCTCATGACATCGAAGAAGAGCGGCCCCGGCCCGATCACGTCCCTGAGGCGCGCAAAGTCCGTCTGGCACCAGCCGAGATCAAGCGCTTTCTTCGTGCAGAGGTTGTAGGCGAGACCTCCCGGCCAGAAGCCTCCGTCCGGGAACTGCCCGTTCGCGTAGCGGCAGGCAAGATCGAGATTGAAACGATTTGCCGGTCCATACATCTCAGTATAATCGACCTCCGCCGACATCTGGAAGCCGAGCGCGGTGCAGCGTTGGGCAAGGGCTCGGAATCCCGCTTCGCCGCCGATTGCCGGCTCGACCGGGAACATGTCGGGGTAACGTCCATCATAGCCGCCCGACGTCCATCCCGCCGAAAGGAACGTCGCCTTGTCAACGCCCGCGTCATGGAGTTGCTGTGCGAAGTCTTCGCAAATGAGGAACGGCATGTGGACGAGAAGCGGCTGTTCGTTCTGCCGCGTCATGCGCAAAGTGTGATCTTTGAGAACCTGCTTGCGGCAATGTTGCGAAATGCGGATCACGAACGACTCGGACAGATAGTCGAGGACAGAATTGCCCTTCATCCGCTCCTTGACCGTCCGGATGCCGCTGTTCTCGAACTGGTATTTTCTGTACGCCTTCGCATAGCCGACATAGTTCGCGTCTGCGCCGTCAAGCCGCCGGAAGTCCACGATAATGTCCTGATAGACGGGGTAATAGGCCAGCAGCTCCTTGACCATGAAGCGCGGAAACGCCTCGTAGCGTCCGTCTTTCGCGACGGCGTGAAAGCGATAGTCGCAGCGCCATCCCATAACCTGACCGTACCATAGAGCGTCCCCTCGCTTCAAACCGAAGATCGGCATCCAGCCCGCGCGGTCATTCGCATATTCCCCGTCATCCCAGCTGAATCGCCCGTATGCGCCGCGCGCGTCGATCCAGTAGCCCTCGTCGCCCTTATGGGCTGTCATGAAGTTCGGCACCACGTCAATGGAAACGACATTATCGGCGATTCTCTCCTTCGGATAGGTGAAACGCATGTGCGTTGGCGAGACGGATGTCAGTGCGACATGTTCCGTCCGCATCCCTCCGTCGGCCAGATTGACGCGCACCAGGGCCTCTTCGGCGACAGTCCCGTACACGGCAAGCATCATGCCTGACAGAATGGCAAGTTTCGTCATCTCAGAATTCATACGCAACTCCTCTCGTTTCCAATGATGATTAAGTTTGTCAGATTGGCGCATCTTCGCATAGACGATCTTTCTCTCGTCAGCCGCCGTCAAACCCCATGCCGGACGCGCGGCGGCGGCGAACCGCATCCATAGAAGGTATCTTCTGTCCGACACGTCTTGCCGCCGAGCGAAGCGTGTCATAATTGCCGCCTTTGACTGGCACGAATGTAACAGACCACTCTTCGCGTCTGTTCGGAAACGAGTAGCATTCAAGTGTTGACGGCCCGCAACTGCCGTTACCGAGCCCGAGCTGCCGGATATCCAGATTCAACATGATTTCGCAACGCGGAAACATCGGCGCGTAGAAACGTTCCTTCGATTCGTCACTCCACGTGCCTGCACCGCGATGCCGCTGAAGGTCAAGCTCGTCAACCGAATAGTGAAGCGCCTGTACACAAAGAGGAACGGAGCTTTTGCAGAGTACGCCGCAGCCGTCTTTGTCTAGAAAAGCCACCCAGCGCACGTCTGTCCTATAGCCGTTGTCTTGCGGCCGGGCGTATTCCTCATACATGTCCGTCACGGTCGATTCCCAGTACGCGATGTCACTCGCGGAACAGCGGTCAACGTAGTTTTCCCACGGACCGCGCCCATAGTACTTCACCTGTTCAAGCGCACCGTCAAGAATCATAGAAAATCCGAGACGCGGAAGCTGAGGCATGTCGCCCTGCGGGGTGGAGATGCTTTCGACGGTTACGCATCCGTCAGCGCGGAACAGCCAGCGCGTATCATGGGAAAAGGCCGCGCTTTTGGACCCCGTGACATCAATGCCGCACCTGATCTCTATTGAGCCATCCTCCAATTTCGATATCTTCGCCGGACGCGCATGGTGGCGCAACTGCGTGAGGCCGGAGGCAATGAAACGCTTGCGGACTTCCGTGTCATTGTCCGTGAATGCGCGGCGGCATGTGAGACGCGGGCCACGACAAATGCCCTGCTCGTCCCGAAGGATTGTTTTTCCGTTCATCTCCAGAAAAGAAAGCGTCCCGGTCTCACGCGAGAATATGGCTTTGGTCGGCCCCGCAGACACATGAATCTCGCCATCACGCTCGGCAAAATCGACCCCGTTTCTCCGCATCTCCGCGTCACTGAGTGAGATGATAGGCGTGTCATTTCCAACGCACATACCGTATGGCAGCTGGTTGTGCGCAACCTCCCATCCTTTCGCCGCCCAAGCCGTATCGGTTTTCAACTTGAACGCGACGCGATAGAAACATTCTGCGGACGAGCTGACACGCGTCCCTCCCGGCAGCGGCAAGTCAATCGTCCCGCTCGACTGCGGCGCGACATGCGGCACCGCCAATACGCCGCCGTCCGTCCTAACGCCGTCCTCAAAGAACGCCCATTCGCCGTCGTAGGCATCGGCGAAGGTGAAGGCGGCGCGATTCACGAGCATCGCCTTGCCGCTTGCCGCGTCCGCGCAAACAACCTCAATATCCTGCTGCACGTGCGCGGCCTCGATGAGCTTCGGCGATATCTCCCGCTCCGGCCCGATGATGCCATTCACGCAGAAGTTCGCGTCGTTCGGATGTTCATCCCAGTCCGCGCCATACGCCCAGTATGCGACACGCTTGCCGTCCGGACCGATCCTGTCGGTCTCAACACGCACCGTCTGGTCATACCAGTCCCATACACAGCCGCCCGAAAGAGCGGGATGGGCGCGGAAGACATCCCAGTATTCCCGGAAATTCCCAAGCGCATTTCCCATGCAGTGCGCGTATTCGCTCATGTGGAACGGACACCACTTTGCGAGCCTTTCCATCTCCGCGAAGGTCAGATAGCCGTGGCCGTGAATCTGGAAGTTTTCGTTGTCGTTCCGGTTCATGTAGAGCCGCGTGTCGTCCAACGCAAGCATCGCACGGTATGCCAGCTCGAAGTTGTGTCCGGTCCCTGCTTCATTGCCGAGAGACCACAAGTAAATCGACGGATGGTTCCTGAAAAACTTCACCATGCGCGTGCAGCGCTCGATCTGTGCCTTGGCCCACGATGGCGGATACGCGAGCGACTTCACGCCATAGTAGGAACCATGCGATTCCACGTTCGCCTCGCACTGCACGTACAGTCCCAAGCGGTCACACAGGTCATACATATACGGATCGTTTGGATAGTGCGATGTCCTGAGTGTATCGAAATTGCCGCGCTTCATCAAGCGCACGTCCTCCTCCATCTCCGCGCGCGTGACGGCGCGTCCGTTCACGGGCGAAGCGTCATGCCGGTTCACGCCCTTGAACTTGATCGACTTGCCGTTGATGAGAATTTCGCCGTTTGACGCGAGACGAACGTTCTTCAAGCCGACTTTGCATGCGCGCACGTCATCACCAGCCGTCAGGACCAGCGTGTAGAGGTAGGGCGATTCCGCCGACCAGCGATGTGGCGACGGCAGGGTTAGGCGTCCCGCGTGACCGCCGAACGCCAATTCCCCGACCTTCCTGAACTCCGCGTCATACAGCGTTGCCGAAACCGGCACGGCACAATCCACCTTCACGCGCACAACCGCAGAAGAAAGATCATCCGCCACTTCGGTCGTCACGAAATAGTCACGTATGGGATCCTTCGGTTCTGCCCAGATCGAAACGCCGCGATAGATGCCGGAGAAGCGAATGAAGTCCTGATCCTCAAGATAGCTGCCGTCCGACCAGCGGTAAACCTCGACGGCGAGAGAGTTGGTAGCTGGTGGTTGATGGTTGGCGGTTGGGCTGTTGAGATATTCGGTAATGTCGAATTCGGACGGCAGACAGCTGTCCTCGGCGTAACCGACCTTCTTCCCGTTCACCCACACGTAATATGCGGAATAGACACCGTTGAACCTGAGGATGATGCGCCGCCCCTCCCATTTCGACGGTACCGTGAATGTTGTTCGGTAGCTCGATACGGGATTGTACTCGTCGCCGATGAACGGAGGGTTGTTCCTGTGCGGATAGATGATGTTCACGTAGCCGGGTGAGCCGAATCCCTTCATCTCCACGCACGACGGCACGTCGATCTCCAGCCAGTCCGAATCGTCAAGATCCGTCTTGTGGAAATCAACTGGACGTTGCTTCGGGCTGCCGTTCCAGCAGAACTTCCATCGTCCGTTGAGCGATTTGACGAATGGTGTTGCGGGCTCGCCCGCCGTGAGCGCATCCTCTGCGCGGGCAAGCGGAAAACCGTCCGCACGCGCCGGAAGACGGTTGATTTCCGTGACACATTCGTTCTCCCAGTCGCGGTTTCCCTTACGCAGCTCCGTTACGCGCTTCAACTCCGCCTCAAACACGTCATCCGGCTGCGGTCCTTCGCGCATGTCGATTTCGCTCCACGCGAGATCGTCACGCCCCTTTGCAGGCGTGACAAACCGGAAACGGAACGCATTGACAGCCTTGACAGTGCCCTCGAAATCGGAACCGTGGATTGCGATGATGTTGTTCTTTAGCCGTACAAACCATGCGCCTTTCGCCGCCCACGGTTGTGTCGAAACGAAAACGTCCCCCGCAACGGGCGACGACCACGTGGAGTATTTCACCTTCACGCCCGTCTTCGCCTCGACCTCGACGAGCATATCGGCGACGGCTTTCCGCACCTCCGGCGTCTCGTCGGGACCAAGCTTCACACGCGCTTCGCGCACAGGGCTTGCCAACTCGTACGGTCCGAAGTCAAGCCGCTCGGGCATGGTAGGACTCACAGCCGCCACGCCTTGCGGCAACCCCAGGCTTACGGCAAGCGCCATTTCAAGACACACCGAAATCTTTTTGAAATTCATAGGCATTCCAATCGTATTCACGCTACGCCTTGGTTTGTAATCAGTCCATGCTCACTTGAACTTGACGCGGATGAACGGCGGCGGAACACCACGTTTCAGTTGTAGCCAGCCATCCAGGCCTTCGCCGTCATCGTCCAGCAAACGGACACACAGACCGAAGCCGTTTGTCAACGCGGCGGCGTCAAGCCCCGTTTCGGCAGGGCCAAGCGTGACATCGTAGAAGTCGGCCTTGCCGGAACGGCGGACAGGCTTTGCAAGATAACTCTTGCGCCCCACCCCCTCGCGCTCGAACGTCAGTTCGATGCCGTCTTCCGCACCGCGCTTGTCATCCTGGCCTTCCGCACGGAAACGGATTCTGTCCGCCCCGACCCTGTCGAACCAGAGCCGCGAAAAGACATCCTCCCAACCCTGCCACAGACGATATTCAAAATGGGGTAGGCCTTCGTGCAGGTTCACGGGCCACCCCCCCTGATCTGACAGTTCGATATCCCATGTGCGCCCCTGCGAACCGTCGCCGCCGATGATGCGCGGTGCCGGCGGCGGCGCCTTGACGTCTAGGTCGGTGGCGACGCAATCGGCGAACGTCGCCCCCTCCAGCAGCAGCGCACCCGGCGTGTCGCCCCAACGAAAGACCGTCTCGCCATCCGTGACCGGCACCCCGTGCCGATTGTTCATCAAATCCGCCGCCCAGACGCGCTTGGCATCCGTACGCACACGCACACGCGTACCATCCGAAAAATCGACATACCAGCCCGCGAGCACGATGCCGGCGAATCCGGGCTTCGCGCCCTTGAAGCGGTAGAGTTGGCGAGGTCCCTCGCTCACGATCCGCCCATCGAAGTCAAGGCCTTGGAAGATCGTCGTCACCGCCGAAAGCGCCGGATAGGTCGCGCGCGGTTCGAGATCCATCGTCATGATCCCATAGCCGCCTTCCGCGCTGTTCGGATCGGGCTTTGTCGCCCGGAGGTTGTACCACACGTAGTCGCGCGCACCATACGCCCGCGAATAGAGAATCTTTCGCCATACGTCAACCGCCGCACGGTTCTCCTGCCCCATGAAGGACGAACACGCCGTTTCGTTCGCAAGCCACGGCAGGCCATCGACGCCCAGTTCCTTCAGGGCGGGCTGAAACTTCTCTTCGAACCAGTACTGGTACAGGTCCCACGCGCCGTGCCCGTGAATCGGCCATGCATCGAACCACCGGCGTCCCTCCTTCAGGAACAGTTCGGCCAGTTCGGGATTTCCCCACTTCGGTACCTCGGCCGGATGGATCAGCAAACCGCCACTCGCCCAGCCGCAAGGAATCACCTTTGCGTCCGGGGCGGCCTTTTTGATCGCTTCATACGCTTCGCGCTGGATGCGCAACATCTCACGCGGCGGCAGTTTGTCCGCGGGAAATGCGTCCAGCTCATTGCCGATTTCGTAGTAGGCGATACGCGTACCGTAACGGGCGGCTATCTCGCCTGCAAAACGCCCGAACACCCCAGGCTTCGTCGCCACCGACCAGATGCCGCCTCCCTTGATGGCCTTCAATTCGGGGATCATCGCCCATTCAGGATTGCCGTAGATGATGGCATCGAGCGCAAGGCCATGGTTACGGATGTTCGTGAGCAAACGGTCGGCCCGTTCCCAATGCGCCGCGTCAGGGCCGTCAGGATAGACATCGGAAAACATGAAGGCGTAGTCCGTGCGGACGAGCTTCGCGCCCGTCCGCGCCACAGCCTCGATCACGCGGTCGCTCAACTCCTGCGGATAGCGGGCGCAGTGTACGTGTACTCCGATGCGGAACGATCCATCTTCCACGACAGGTGTGACGGGATGGGCGTCCATCACGGCATAGCGGCGTTCATCGCGCAAGGTCGAACCCTCTGCGGTTGTGGCTTCACCAACGACGCGCCAGCACCCTTTGGCCGGTGCAGGGGGTAACTCCATGCGCCGAACCGCGCCGGGCTGCAATACGCACCGGAACTCAGGCCCCGTAAATGTTCCTCCAAACGTCTCGTGTCCCACGATGCGCACGCGCCAATCAACGGCAGCTGGTGATGCGTTGGACACAACCGCCGTCACGCGTTGCTCCATTGTCACCACCGGCAACGCGCCACCGACATCCAGCAAGAGGCGAAAGCCGCCCTGCTGCACAGGAGTGTCCGCTGCCGCGCCTGTTCCTGCAACAACCACCAGCATCGCCGAAAACCATTTGGTCCTTCTCATACGCCATTGACCCTCTTTCATCAAAGAACAGTATGATATCACATACGTAAGAAATTCCATCGAAAATGTGACGGATGTGTGTGGGCGGAAGTCAAGCGTCTGAATCGCAACATCTTGGTTGTTTCCTCCGCATCTTTACTTGAAATCACAGGCAAAAATAGGTATCGTATTCACATGTTAGGTAAGAAGTGATCTGTATTCGCTTCTTCAGCAACCAACAGGGGGATGGGAATGAATCAGACAACACGTTGTGCCACACTCGTGGCGGCTATCGGTGTGGCGGCAGCGACCTCGTCGTTCGCGAATGAACTCGTTCATCGATGGAGTTTCAATGGCGACCTCACTGATTCCGTCGGAGACTCGCCCGCCACGACTATCGGTGCGAGCGGTACTGTCAATTACGTCGGCGGCGCGGCTGTGCGGACGGGTTCCGACCAGGCCGGCACTTACGCCACTTCCCTCAACCTCGGGACATCGCTTGTGACGGGTAACGAAGCAACGATCGAGATCTGGGGCTCGCGTAGCACGCTGTTGAACGGAAACATGCGCGTGTTCGACTGGGGTCCCGGTACCGGGAACTATCTCTGTATGTCATGGCGCCAAGACCCTGTTATCTGGATCAGGAACCGTGCCGACAGTTCCGCGATCAGCGAGTGTTTCACGGATAATGTGAGGTACCACATCGTGTTGACCGTCAAGACGTATGATGACGGTTCGTCCGCGATTCATTTCATCCGCCGCAATGTTGACGATCTTTCGGATGTCAAGACGTGCGATGAGACGGTTTCGGACTGGAGGCTTTCACTTGTCGCTTCCGGTAA
>DBXN01000094.1:33423-42793 GCA_002309585.1 Verrucomicrobia bacterium UBA1211 | reverse complement strand
CTCCTCGGTCTTAGCGCCGCCATGGGGCCGGACACGCTCGCGTTTTCCTATGGTGAGGACGGAAAGGCCAATATCTACATCGCGGCGGGCGAGACGTTTCCGATCGACGCGAACACCCTCGGCAGCGGCTATGTTCTCGATGGCTCGGTGACCCTCGGCGCGGGCGCGACCATTCAGTTTGACACCGAAAACTACCCCGGCGGAATGACATTCACGGCCGAAGGCGGATTCAACGTTCCATCCGGCAGCGTCACGGACTATGTCACGCTTACCTCGGAAGAGGGTTATGATGTGGCATTCGACGGCAATACCATCGCCGTGAAGTCTGCCGCCTCCACATTCTGGAGTGGCGCCGCCGGTGACTGTAACTGGTCCAACGCCGCCAACTGGACGAGGGGCGTTCCGACCGCGGACACGGACGTTACGATTCTCGCCTCCGCCACGACCATGCCTCAGACGCCCGCCGCGTGCAAGTCGTTCACGATCCTTGGCGGCTCGTTTTCAGCGGACACCGACTGGCGCGGGCTTG
The DNA here is from genome assembly GCA_002309585.1 of Verrucomicrobia bacterium UBA1211. GTDB lineage: Bacteria > Verrucomicrobiota > Kiritimatiellia > RFP12 > UBA1067 > UBA1211. The sequence continues at coordinate 42,264 of DBXN01000094.1, read as the reverse complement.
CGGTCAAGCCCGTTCTGTCCGGCAACGTAAACCTTAACGGACACAACCTGACGATGCCCGCCATCGGCATCACCGCGATGTTCGGCGCGGCGTTTTCCAACAGCGCTGAAACGGACGGCGAAGTGCGTTTCTACGCCAACGACGGTGTCGTGACGGCCACGGAGTCGGCATTCATCGAAGGCATCGCGAACCTGACCACCGCTGCGAACGCGAAGATCGCGATCATCCACAATGTCGGCGACGACACCGGAACGCTCAACGTGGGCGTGGCGAACAACCACACCGTGTTCCGCATCGAATCCGGCACGATTAGTATGACGGCGAATGGGCAGGTCGCTATGGTCGGCGGAAGTACGGGTTACCTTGATATCTCTGGCGGGACGCTTGACTTCTGCACCGCCAATGACCGTGGCATGCAACTTGGCACCGCCAACGCCCGGTCGTTCGTGAATATTTCCGGCGGCAAGTTGCGCGCAAACTGGATTGACGCCGGACATGACAATGTCATTGAATGCAAAATTGTCCAGACCGGCGGCGAGGTCGAAACAGGTATCAACAACAACGGTAACATCTGGCTTGGCAGGAATTCGCGCGGTTCGGCCACATACTTGCTGTCCGGCGGTTCCATCAATGCGACGAGAGGCACGCTCGATGTCGGAAACTATGGTACAGGCGTGTTTGTGCAGGACGGCGGATCCATAACCCTTGGCAACAGCGACCTTCGCGTCGGTTGGTTCGGGAATGGCACATACACGTTGAATGACGGCTCGATCGCCTCGAAATACTGGGTTCTCGTTGGTCAACGAAACGGCGCCGTCGGCACGTTCACTCAGAACGGCGGAACCGTGACCCTTGTCATCGGAGACAACGCCGATGGCAACTGGCTGAACATCGGGGAGTATGCCAGCGCCCACGGCACGTACACCATCAACGGTGGAACGGTTGAAGTCGGCACGGGGCCCAATGGCGGAGGTATCTTCGTGGGGCGCACCGGGACCGGGCGTTTCGTGATGAATGGCGGCACGGTGATCACCCCAACACTCATCTCGGACACCGGCATTGCCACCGTGGTGCTCAACGGCGGTACGCTCAAGGTCGCCAGGGATGGCGGTTCGGCAAGCAGCCGGCACGCGAACGATATCGGTATCATTAAAAACATCGACAACGTGGTCTTCGGCAACGGCACGACGATCGACACGAATGGCCACAGCACGAAGATCACCGAGTGCGGCTTCGAGACGCTAAGCGATGACAGTTCGCTCACCAAGGTGGGCGAGGGCAAGCTGACGGTCGATTCGATCCCGCCGGTCACCGCGCTCACCGTCACCGAGGGTACGCTCGCGCTTGTGTCCGGAGGAGATAACGCCGCCGCGGTGGCGTTGGGTCATCGCTGGAGTTTCAATGGCAAACTCACCGATTCCGTCGGAAATACTCCCGCCACGGCCATCGGTTCTGTCAACACGATCAATTACGTTGACGGCGTGGCCGTGCGGACGGGCTCCGATCAGGCCGGCACGTACGCCACGTCGCTTAACCTCGGTTCGGCACTTGTCGCGGGCGAGAGCGCCACACTCGAAATATGGGCATCTCGCGACACACTTTTGAACGGCAACATGCGTGTGTTCGACTGGGGCCCCGGTACCGGGAACTACCTCTGCATGCCCTGGCGTAACGACTCTGTCATCTGGATCAGGAACCGTGCGGACAGTCCCGCCATCGGCGGCTGTTTCGCGGAAGATGTGAAATACCACATCGCGATGGCCATCCGGGCGAACGGTGACGGAACGTCCGCAATCCATTTCGTCCGCCGCAAGGTTGACGATCTTTCAGACGTCACGACGTGCGATGAGACGGTTCCGAACTGGACGCTTTCCCTTGTCGCTTCAGGCAACCTCTATCTTGGCCATTCGCAGTGGTCGAATGAATCCAACATCGACGCGGCTGCGATCTACGACGAGGTACGCGTGTGGCGAGGCGCATTGTCGGATGACGCGATCGCGTTGAGCGCCCAGAAGGGACCGGATGCCTCCGAATCCGACATTGAGGCGATTATCGCCAAGAACGGTGAGACGGCATCCGTATCGCGTAGTCTTACCCTCGCCCCGGGCGCCACGCTCGACCTCGGCGGTAACACGCTTCGCCAGCCGGTCGTCAGCGCGACCGGAAAGCTTGCGAACGGAAAGCTCGTTGTGACGGAATGTGTCAACGCGACGGTCGGACAGACGTTGGCTCTCGATGGCGACGCGTCGCTCGACCTCACCGGAGCGGAAATCAACGTGACCGATTTAGCGAATCTGCCGAGGGACGGATGGACGTTTGCCACATCGCCTTCCGGCAGTATCGTCCCCGCCGAGCCGCGTAAACTCAGTGGGGCGTTGGAGGGTTACACGCTCTTCCTGTCGCCAACCAAGGCGCGAATCGGTAAGGTTGGCTTCGTACTCTTTGTGGAGTAGGTTTCCGAAATGGGGCCGCCGCCACGGTGGTGGCGGCCCGCCTTGGGAAGCGGAAGTGCGTGCGTTTTCGATCGAAGCGAAACAATGTCATTATGTGCCCATAAGTTGACGGATGCGTGTGAACGTGAGGTGAAACGCCTGATCGAACGGGTTCCTGAAAAGGATCTGAACGAGATTCTGGCGTTGGATCCCGTTTTCCAGGTCGGCGGATTCAAGGCGGGTAAACCGGAACTGCTTCGGGTCCGGTTGACGCAGGTTGTCTGCGGGCAGCGGGAGGTCTCGCCCGTCGTCCGGCGAATGCTGGAGAAGCGCTCCCGCGCGAAGACGCTGACCGGGCTCCTTGCCCCTGGCGTGTTGGAGCTGGCGGCGTCGGCGTTGGCCGCATTGCTGAAGCCGGAAACGTTGATCGTGGCGGGCTTGCTGGACGCGCGGGCCGAGGTCAGGGAGTTGGCGGCGGGATGGATGGCGGCGGGTGACGCGGCGTTCAAACCGCTGACGCCCGAAGCCGCGACCGCCGATCTGCGGGAACTCTTTTCCGATCTGCATGCCCTGCTCGGCCGGTCTGACCAGTCCGGTCCGGCGTTGACCGCGGAAGCGTGGCGAACCCAGCGTGAGACGCTGGAACAGACCATCCAATCCCTTAAAATGGAGATCCGCCGATTGCGGGGAGTGGAAGACCGTGCGGCCATGTATGCCAATCAGCTGAAGAATGCCGTTGCGGAGAAGGAACGGTTGGACGCGCGGCTTCAGGCGGCCGAGACGGAGGCGGGGAATGTCAACCGCACGCTCAACGAGCTCCAGGTCGAGTTGGCGCGGGAGCGCGCCAATCGGGAGATACGGTTGAATGCCGCGATCGACAGCGCCCTCTCCCATGAGTTCTACGGATGGCTCGCGGCTGCAAAACGGGTCGAGCGCGTATCCTCCACCCTTCGAGAGGACCTTGAGGACGATCCTTTGTTGGGGCGGGTTCGGGCGGCATTGACCAAACAGGCGGAGACCGATCGGCACAGCGGGAATCGGCTGACGTTGTCCGAACGGCTGAAGGCCTTGCAAGCCGCCGCCAAAGAGGTGGATGCGGCGTTGGCGCATGCGATTCGGCAGGAGCCGGATCTTCAGACGGCCGCGCGTGAGTTGGCGGAGGAGATTCAGCGGCTGGAAGCGGTCCTTGAGTGTTCCAACCCCTCCTCGTCGCCGGTCGAGACGGCGTTGCTGGAATCGCTCAACCGCACGGAAACCAATGACTTACCGCTCTTCAAACGGCGATTCGAGGGCGTGACCGCGTTGAACCTGCTCTCTCAGGCGGGCGCCAACCGCGTTATGGAGGCCTTTCGGAAACGGATGGCGGCGCTGTCGGCGATCGGCATCCCCAATTACCGTTTGGAGCCGGATACGCGATCGCCTGAGGAGCGGTTGCTGGGTGAGGCGCTCGCCACCCCCAAGGTGCTGATTCTCCTTCTGGATGGGCACAATGTCCTGTTCGGGCTTCCGGCGCGCTATAATCCGCCCCGCGGCCATAGCCGATCAGACGCGATGAAACGGGATTTGGTCGCGAAGGATCTCGCCGCGCTGGTCAGCGCAAGCCCGACAATCCGGGCCTGTATCGTGTTTGACGGGCAAACTCCGAGCGAAACCCAGTTCGCCCCGAACGTCCGGGTGAGTTATTCCGGCGGTGAGGGGGAACACCGGGCCGACAAGGTGTTGGTCGGACTCGTCCGTTTCTTCAAACAGAATGATCCCGATACGCCGGTTCTGCTCGTCAGCTGTGACCAGGAGCTTTGCGGGAATGTCCGCCGGTTGGGCGGGCAGACGATGGATGTGCTGACATTCGGCGCCTTCCTCCCCAATCCGTCACGATAGGGGAAGGTGGGAGGGTGGTTAGGTGGTTTGGTGGTTAGGCGGTTAAATGGTTGGGTGGACTGACCACTGAGCATTGATCACTGAACATTGAACACTTGAGAGGAACGGTTAGGTGGTTTCTCCTTCGCTAAAGCTACGGAGGACAAGAGAACGGTTAAACTCAGTCCTCCGTAGCCACGAAACCCTCAACGCTCAACGCTTTAGGCTTGCTGTTTGGCCCGATAGGCCTCGACCTCCCAATTCTCGATGAAGAGACGGGCGCGATCGGACATATACCGGATGCCGCCGAACGCGCGGGCGGTCTGTTTGACCAGTGCGCCATCCATCGCGAGTTCCAACGCCAAGGCGGCCGCCTTTTCGTTCTTGCCGACGCCCAAAACCGCTTCGGGAAGAACGATGACGCGCGGCGCGTAGCCCCGCGCGGCCGTGATCGCCTTCAGGTTCTCGGCGGTGAGGATCCCTTCGTAGGCGTATGATTTGGCGTAGACCATGTGATCCGGCGAGATCGGTCCGGCGGCTGTGTCAAACCGGCCCGAACAGACCACCGCCGCGCCGTCGGCACCCAGCCCTTCCGCGATGATGGCCTTCCATCCGTCGATGGCGGATACGTCGGCGGTCAACGGCGCAACGGCGACGGTTTGGTAATCAATGCCAGCCGCGGTATATGCAGCGCCGAGTGTCTCCTCGATGCCCTGATAGATCGCACGGATTTCATCCGCCGTGTCCGCCGCGACGAAGATCCCGTGGTTCTCCAGGAAGATCACCTGCGGCTCTTTTCCGCCATGCTCCGCGCGGTAGGTGACGATCGCTTTCCGGACAGCCATACAGAGCGTGTAACCGGGATCGATATAGGGCAGCCACAGCGCGTCGGGGAAGAAACCTTTGGCGAAGAACGCGCCGTTCATGGCGCATGTCAGGCCGTTCACCCAGGCCGGGTGGGTATGGACCACATAGGTCGCCGCGAGCGAATCATGAAGCGCGGCCTCGACCGATGCGCGGCGGCCGGCTGTCGCGGGAAGCACGGCGTCCGCCATCATGTTTTTCACCAGCTCCTCACGCGCCGCCGCCTCTTCCGGCGGTTGCGCTGAATAGAGCCGTCCCAGACGCGCCCGGTCCATCTGGACGAAGGTTTCGGGCTGAAGTCCCATCAAGGTCGTCCCCGACGGTTTCACCCACAGCACATCCGCCGTTTTGCAGGAGGTGTTGCCGCCGCCCGCCCGTACATACTTCACCGTACCGAACGCGTGGGAAAGTTCGGTAATGGTCTGAACCCGATCATCCATGATTGAAACTCCTTATAACCCTTAAACCTTTTCGTTTTTCACCGTGATTTGCGCTCACCGTTAACAGTATGGGGACGGGGCAAGCCCCGTCCCCACGCCGTTCCGAATCCGATAAGACTAGCGCTTCGACAGCACGTTCGCTTCGTACTTCTTGATCTCGGCCATGAAGTCGGTATCCAGCAGGACATCCTCATCCATGCAGAGCTTATCCCAGATCGCGCCGAACGGCAGCATCTTGGAGGCCTCGAAGAGCGCCATGCGGGTCGCATAGTCTTCCTTCTTCTCGGCGTCGAGAAGCTGCTTGCGCGGCTCCAACATCGCCATCAGGAGGGACTTCTGCATCGCACGCATACCGGTCACCCACGCGCAGATGCGGTTGATGCTGGCGTCAAAGTAATCCAACCCGATGTGGATCCGGTTGAACTGGTTGAGACGGACGAGTTCCTGGGCGATCGCCAGCTGCTCGTCGTTCAGGATCACGACATGGTCGCTATCCCACCGCACGCCGCGGCTGACATGGAGCAGGATGCCCGGCACGAAGAGCAGGCAGGAGGAGAGCTTGTCGGAGATCACCTCGGTCGGATGGAAGTGGCCGGCGTCCAACGTCAGGAGGGTCTGGTTCTTCACCGCATATCCCATGTAGAACTCGTGGGAACCGGCGGTGTAGCTCTCGGCGCCGATACCGAAGAGTTTCGCCTCGACGGAATCGAGCATGTACTTCGGATTCAGCTTCTCGGCGAAGCACTGATCCAGAGACTCCTCCAGAATCGCGCGCGGGGTCGCCCGATCCGCCGGGATGTCCTTCATGCCGTCCGGGATCCAGACGTTGTTGACGCACGGGGAACCGAGGGCCTTACCGATCGCCTCCGCGATACGGCGGGTGCATTGCGTGTGCTTGATCCAGAAGTCGCGGGTCTTCTTGTCGCGGCTGGCCAGCGACCATCCGTTGAACTTCGGATGGGAGAAGATCGTCGGATTGAAGTCCATGCCGATCTTCTTGGCTTTCGCCCAGTCGATCCAGTTTTTGAAGTGCTCGGGGCCGAGCTGGTCACGGTCGACCCGCTTGCCCGGAGCAAACTCCGCATAGCAGGCGTGGACGTTGACGCGGTGCGAACCGGGAATCATTGACATCGCGAAATCGATATCGCCGCGAAGTTCTTCCGGGGTGCGGGCCCGGCCGGGATAGTTACCCGTCGTCTGGATGCCGCCCGTCAAATCGCCGTCCGCATTCTCAAATCCGCGGACATCGTCCCCCTGCCAGCAGTGCATCGAAATCGGGATGCGAAGGACTTTCTTCACCGCAGCCTTAGCATCAATCCCCAACTCTGCATAACGCTCACACGCCAACTGAAAGGCGGCATCAACATTCTTTTGGTTCATTTTAACTCCTCATTTGTTCGCTGGGGTCAGTCGCCCCGGAAAAACGCGCAGGCCATCAACACGATACCCACTGTATAAATCCATCATACCGCTTTTCGGGTTTGAAAATCCAGCAAAAAGTTAAGAAGCCGGTACGGCGGTACGGTGGTGATGGCAAGAGACGTCAGAGCTGAGATGCGGACCATTCGGCCGGCGGAAAGAGGATGGCGCGCCCAAGGAGAGTCGAACTCCTCTTACTAGGATGAAAACCTGGTGTCCTGTCCGATAGACGATGGGCGCAAAAGAGGGTCTTACTTTAGCAAACCGGCACCTGAAAAGGCAAGTGTATTTTTCAGGTTTTTCGCGATCCGGCGAGATCACCGCCGGATGGAGCGTCGGATGAGGGCAAGGGCGGTCGGGATGGCGATGAGGAGTACGAAACCGATCGCGCCGAGCGTGCCTTCGGAGATGACCCGCCAGGGGATGACGAAATAGTGGGGGAGTCCGGGCCAGTTGCCGGTCTTGAGGGTAAAGAGCCATCCCGTCAGCGCACCCAGCGGAAGACCCGCGAGGATGCCCCACAGCGCGGTTCGCAGCGCGCCTTTCGCCAGGCGGACCGCCAGCTGCCACCGGGTGCCGCCGACGGCGCGCAGGATCGCGAATTCCTGTTTGGCCGCGTCGGCGTCGGCGACCAGCATCGCGATGAATCCGATCGAGAGGATCGCGAGAAAGACGAAGGGAACACGGGCCGCCTGGCCGATCACATCCGAACCGTGCGCCAGCGTCCCGTCGGCGATCTCATCCCGCGCGTGAAGCCGGACCGTTGCCGGACATTCCAACTTCGCTGGATCCAGCGCCAGCGCCTTCGCGATGGCGGCTTCCATCTCCCGTCCGGCGGGGAAGACACCCTTCCCGTTCAAGAAGGCGGGATCGTAATCGATCCACAAGTGGGTGACGGCCATCGTCAGGTCACCTGTCGGATCGAGTGACGCAAACGTTTCGGGCGAGATGAAGACCGGTCCGTCGGTCATCCCCGATGCGCCGTGGCGGCCCCGGACAAGCCCCCGGCTGGTGACCATGTGCCAATTGAGGTCAACCACACCCGCGATCGGCAGTTCCACCGAGAGGCTTTCGCTGCCGAACATCCGCAACCGGAGCGTGTCGCCTTTGTGGAGGTTATGCGCGCGGGACATCATCTCGGTGATCACGCAGGCGTCGGAGGTACGGATCGCCTGATCGGCCTCATCCCATGTTCCTTCCAGAAAACGGAAAGCGGGGAGCCATTCGCCCGCCAGCAGCAGCGCGTTCCGAGTGCCGCCCCGTTCGGACAGGATCGGGGGATCGAAGTCAAGCTGTAACGGATAAAGCGCGCCGATCCGCTTGGCGCCGGGNNAGGTTCCGGACTTTCGCGAGGTCATCCGGATCGATCCCTTCGGGCAGGATCGAGACGGTCGCATCCGGCCATTCGGGAGAGGGGATGAACGCGCGCATGAGGGATGCCCCCCAGACCTCCACCGCCACAAATGCGCCAAAGCCGCAGGCGAAGGCGATGGCCATACCGCGCCGCCGCCTGTGCGGACGGTTGTCCACCGCATCGAGCGGACGGACCGCGAGGGCGGGGCGGAGAACAAAAAGAACGGCGATCCAGGCGACCGCCAGTGCGATGATCAGCGTAAGGGGGAGGGTTCGCCAGGCGTAAGCCGGTCCTGTCGGAAAGGCAACCGGATCCGCCTTGACATAGAGTGTCAACGCCGCCAACGCGCCCGCGCTTCCGAACAGATAACCGACGCCTGTCGCGAGCAGGGACTCCACGGTGACAAAGGCGATGACCCCTTTCCGGGTCAGGCCGAGCGTTCGGAGCGTCCCCAGCGTCTTCCGGTTCGCCTCGA
>DBXN01000094.1:3964-33394 GCA_002309585.1 Verrucomicrobia bacterium UBA1211 | reverse complement strand
GGCGGCTACCCACATCAGCGGGCGGGCATAATCCATCCGGCGGACTTCATCGCTGGCGAACGATGCGATGACCGATTCGGATGCGGGGGTCAATATCCCTCCCGCCGTCTGGGCGGGCGGTTTTTTCCAAAGGGAGAGCCTGCCGTGCGTCTCTTGGCGGAGGGCGGCGAATGCGGCGCGGTTGGCGAAGACGCCGGGAAATCCGTTCGGGAGTTTGGCCTCCTTCAGATAACCGACCACCGTCGCCGTCATCGTTCCCCGGTTACCGATGAATTTGATAGGGGTCCCGAGCGGGGGTGGGGTACCCCGGTTGAAACGGCGGAGTGTATTCCGTGTGCAGACAATCTGGAAGTCTACGGCGGCATCGTCCACCCACTTCCCTTCGGCCAGGGCCGTGGCGGAAAAGGGGCTTTCCGCCGGGGCGGCTCCGATGAGCGCCGTCATCGGGGGGCCTTGCAGGACATGGCCGCCGGGCCGGTAGTCGATGGTGGTCGAGACTAGGGAGAGGGTGAGGTCCGGCGCGGGCAGGGCCGTTCCGGCGGCGGGTTGCGGAGAACGTTCGGTCATGCCGGTAGGCGGACCGCCCCTTCCGCCTCGCCCCGCCAAGCGGATGCCGTCCACGCGCCACGCGCCCCAGGGTTGGGCGGCCTGCCGCGCCAGGGCGGGCGCTTGCGCCTGGTTGGTCGCGGTGAGCGAGAACATAAACACCACCGCGCCCGTTGCGGCGGCGATGCCCGCCACGGCACAGAAGAACCGCGCCTTCCCCCGTTTCAAACCCTTCATCACCAGTCCAAGCATCATCGCCTCAACCCTCAACTCTCAGCGTTCAACGCTCTACCCCAAACCCTCAACGCTCAACCCTCACCTGTAGGTCTCCAGATAATGTTTGGAAATGGTCTCGGGATCATGGCCGGTCGGGAAAGAGGCGGTGATCTTCCCCTCTTTCAGGAAATGGACGGTCGAGGCGGCGGCGGCGATGACCGGATCATGCGTCACCAGCAGGATCGCGCTTTTCTCCGACCCGTTGAGTTCCTTCAGGAGGGCGCAGATCGTTTTCGCCGCCGCGACATCCAGATTGCCGGTCGGTTCGTCCGCCAGCACCACATCCGGTTCCGCATAGAGGGCGCGGGCGATCGCGACGCGCTGGCATTCTCCGCCGGAGAGTTCCGCGGGCAGCCGGTGTTCCTTTCCCTTGAGTCCCAGCCGATCGATCACAGCCGCCAACCGCTCGGGATCGGGCTTCGCATGGTCGAGTTTGACCGGAAGGATGATGTTCGCCGCGATATCCAGCGTCTCGATCAGATTGAAGTTTTGAAAAATCACGCCGACATGGCGGCGGCGGAATTGCGCGGCGGCGGAATCTCCCATCGCCGAAATCGGGGTACCCCCGATCGTAATGGTTCCCGCATCGGTTGCGAGAAGTCCAGCCGCCAGATGGAGAAAGGTCGATTTCCCGCTTCCCGACGGTCCCATCAACGCCTCAAACGCGCCTGGCGCGAGGGTGAGGTCCACCCCGTCCAGCACCTTCGTCCGTCTATCTCCTTTTCCAAACCCTCTCACCACACCGGCCGCTTTCAACGCATCCATCGTTTCGTCCTTTTGAGGCAATTGCCTCCATTCAAAACTGATTATCCCATTAAACGTTTGACGCCCGCGAAACGTTCATTTCACGGGCTCGGCATCCGGTTCGTGACGGGGCATCAGGAAACGGAAAAGGCCCGCCGGGAGGCGGGCCAGGGGGAAAGGGGGAGGGCCTAACTCATAAAGAGTTTCACCATGAGCCCCAGAACGCCGAGAATCAGGAGAATGATAATGGCAATCCAATGCTTGTTGCCGCTGCTCTTCTTCTGGAATTCTTTCGGCGGCGGCTCCATCTTCCGGTTTGGCTTGATGACGATCGTCGTCCGGGGGATGGGGGTCATCATGTCCTGCTGCTCGGAGGCGACGGCGACATCGTCACCGGTGATGGTCACGGGAACTTCGCCCAGGAAGAAGATATCATTACGGTAGAGAAACTTCTCTTTGATCGGCTCGTTGTTGACCTTTGTTCCGTTGGTCGAACCCAGATCGCGCAGGAGGACGCCCGCCTGATTCATCTCGATCTCGCAATGCGTACCGGAAACGGAACCGTCCGCTAGAACCCAATCGTTCCCTTCCCGGCGACCGATCCGGGTGGTTCCCTCCGTCAACGTCATGCTTTCGCCCTTAAGCGCACCGTCAATCACAGTCAAAATTGCCATCACAGAATCCTCGGCTTTCATGAAATAACATTGAAAAGGTTAAACCCTCTTGCGGGAAGAGTCAATCCCCAATTTTCAACAGGAAAAAGTTCTTTTTTCCGCTTCGGAGAACCGCAACCCGGCCTTCGACCAGATCGGCGGTCTCCAGCGTCTTGTCCAAGGCCGACACCTTGACGTTGTTGAGGCTGACGCCGCCCTGCTGGAGCATCCGGCGGGCTTCGCCCTTGCTGCCGAACATCACGGCGGCGGCCATGACATCAATCAGCGGTTTGCCGATCGTTTCGGCGGCGGGAAGCGTCGCCGATTTCACGTTCGCGAAGATACCCTCAAGGTCATTCGCGCTCAATCCTTCCACCGATCCACCGAAGAGCACGTTCGTCGCGGCCTTGGCGATGGCGAGCCCCTTTTCACCATGGACCATGCGGGTCATCTCCTCGGCGAGGGCCCGCTGGGCCTCCCGCTTCTCCGGGGCGGCCTTCAGGGATGCCTCCAACTCCGCGATCCGCTCGTCTGAAAGGAAGGTGAATATCTTCAGGTAACGGATGACGTCGGCATCCATCGCCCGCATGAAGAACTGGTAGAAGTCATAGTAGGAGGTCTTGCGGGCATCCAAATAGATGGCGTTGCCCTCGCTCTTGCCGAACTTCTTGCCGGTGCTGTCGCAGACGAGCGGGAAGACCAGCCCGTAAACCTCCTTGCCCCGAAGACGGTGGACAAGGTCCGTTCCGGCCGTGATGTTGCCCCACTGGTCGGCTCCGCCGATCTCTAACGTGCAGCCGTAGGTGTCGTAAAGATGGAGGAAGTCATTGCCCTGAAGGATCTGGTAACTGAACTCGGTGAAGGTCATGCCACCGTCGGTCGCCTCCAGCCGCTTCTTGACCGATTCCTTGGCGAGCATCTGCGGAACACGGAAGTTGACGCAGATGTCGCGCAGGAAGTTGATCGCGCTGACGTTCTTATACCAGTCGTAGTTGTTGACGAGGATCGCGGGGTTCTCTCCGCCGTCGAAATTGAGGAAGCGGGAGAGGTTCTCCTTGATCCCCTCCAGGTTCTTCTCAACCTGTTCGACGGTCAACATCTTACGCTCCACCGATTTCCCGGACGGGTCACCGATCAGACCGGTCGCGCCCCCGACGAGCGCGATGACCTTGTGGCCGGCGCGCTGGAAACGGGCGAGGGCCATGATCGTCACGAAGTTACCAGCCTGGAGGCTGTCGCTTGTGGGATCGAAACCCGCGTAGACGGTGATCGGTTTCTCAAGGGCCTTTTCGAGATCGGGACTGGTGACCGCCTCCAGCAGATGGCGGGATCGGAACGTTTCAAGCAGTGTCATTTCAGTCAATGGGGCTAGGGGTTGAGGGATCGGTTCAAACGGGAAGGATTACTCCGTCCCTTTGATCTTGTCCCAGATCTTGGTGTAGAGGATGTTCTTGTCGCCGAGATCGCGGATGACTTCGGCATCCTTCAGACGGTCGGGCGGAAGGATGATGCTGGGCGATCCGCGCACCTCTTCCGGCAGAAGGGCGATTCCCTCCTTGTTGGGCATGACGGTGCAGATGAACTCAATGTTCTTCGCGGCGTTCTCCGGCTCGTACATGAAGTTGATGAACGCATAGGCCAGATCGACATTCTGCGCGGTAGTCGGGATGACCATCTCGTCGCAGGCGGCGGTGAACCCCTCTTTCGGGAGGGAGAAACCGATCTTGTCGGGGGCATCGGCCATCACCTGCGAGACATCGCCGTTGTAGCCGTGGCCAATGATGAACTCGCCGCCCGCCACGCCGGTTTTGTACTGCTCGTTGTCGAATTTCGCGATGTGTTTCTTCCATTCGAGGACCAGCGCGAGCGCCTTCTCCAATTCCGCCTCGTTGACGGAGTTGACGCTGTATCCCAATTTCTTGAGGGCGGCGCCGATGGTTTCACGCATATCGTTCAACAGCGAGATACGGCCGTTGAAACGGTCGTCCTTCAGGCAGTCCCACGAGTCGATCGGCGCGTCCGCGATCTTGTCCTTCCGATAGGCCAGCCCGGTGAAGGTAATGGCGTAGGGGACGTTGTAGGTCATCTCCGGGTCGATCAGCAGAGGGGCGTAGGTCTTGTCGAAGTGTTTCACGACATTCGGCAGTTTGCTCTTGTCGAGCTTCTGGATGTGGTTGTTCTTGGCCATGAGCGCGACCTGATAGGAGCTGGGGAAGATCACGTCATAACCGCTGCTGCCGGCTTGGACCTTCGCATACATGCTCTCGTTGGAATCGAACGTGTCGATCATCACGCGGCAGTTGTTCGCCTTCTCAAAGGCCGAGACCAGATCGGGATCAAGATAATCCTGCCAGGTGTAGAGATGCAGCGTCGGCTTGTTTCCGCCGCAGCCGGCGAGCCATCCGATGGCGGCGAGGAAGAGGGAGGTTCGGGCAATCCGGACGAGTGAGGTCATGTGGGTGAACCTTTCATGGGTTTGCGCATGCGCGCTTTGGGTTGTTTGACGGTCTGGAGGGCACGGCTGGCCAACACCAGGACAAAGGTGAAAAGCAGCATGAGGGTCGAGAGACAGTTGATGACCGGCAGTTTCGGACTGTGTTTGATCATGCTGTAGACTTTAAGCGGAAGGGTGCTGGAGCCGGGGCCGGCGACAAAGAAGGTGATGACAAAATCATCGATGGAAAGGGTAAAGGCGAGCAGGCCGCCTGAGATCACGCCCGGCAGGAGAAGCGGCAGCTGGACGCGGAAAAAGGCGCCCCAGGCGTTTGCGCCCAGATCGCGCGCCGCCTCGATGAGACTGTCGTCAAAGTCCTGAAGCCGCGAAAGGACGGTCATCGTCACATAGCTGACGCAGAAGGTCGTGTGCGCCAGCAGGATGGTGGTCATGCCGCAGCTGATGCCCACGGCGGTGAAGGAGAGCAGGAGACTGATGCCCATCAGGATCTCCGGGACCACCAGCGGGGTGTAGATCAGGCCGTAGTGGACGGTCTGCAGCCGCGACCGGTTCCATTTGTGGAGCGCGAGGGCGGCGGTGGTGCCGATGATGCAGGAGAGGACCGTCGCGCCGGCCGCGATGATCAGGCTGTTGACGACGGAGGACCAGACTTGGTGGTCGTTCACCAGTTCCTGATACCACTTGAAGGTGAATCCGCCCCACGAGCCGCCGAAGCGGGCCAGATTAAAGGAATTCACTGTCAGCACGATGATCGGGAGGTACAGGAAGATCAGCACCAGAATCAGGACGGTCATCGGGATGGGACTGCGCTTCATGCCGCACCTCCCGTCGTCCGTTTGGCCAACGCCTTCAATTCCAGTTCGCGCTTATCTTGCCGCCGGAGCAGTAATCCCACCAGACCGAGCGGGAGCAGGACGGAAACGGCCATGATTGTTGAAAGCGCGCTGGCATGGGGAAGGTTCCTGTCCGGGAAGGTCCGCTGGTAGATCTTGTTGCCCACCAGCTCGCTGTTCTTGCCGCCGACCAGATCGGGGATGACGTAGGAACCGACGGATGGGATGAAGACCATGAGAATCGCGGAGATGACGCCGCGCCGGATACCCGGGATGAAAATCTTGCGGAAGGCAAGGAAACTCTTGGCCCCGAGGTCGCGGGCGGCCTCGATCAGGGAGAAGTCGAATTTCTCCGCAGCCGCGTAGAGCGGCATGATCGCGAAGGGCAGGAAGGAGTAGATGCTGACCAGCAGGATGGCCCCGGAGTTGTAGAGCAGCTGGGTGTTGGCGTCCGCCAACCCGAGGGAGACCAGGATGTGCTTCAGAAACCCCTCGGGATGGAGAAGGGTCCGCCAGGCGAAAACCCGCACGACGAAGCTGGTCCAGAACGGGAGCATGATCAGCCCCGCCATCATCGCCCGCCAGCGCGCCTCCATCCTGGCGATCGCATAGGCGCAGGGAAGGGAGAGGATAATGCAGCCGACCGCTGTCGCCGCGCTGATCCATAGGGTCCGCCAAATGATGGCGGGATAGTTCGGGTTGGCGATGTGCCGCCAGGTCTGAAAGGTCCACTCTTTGCCGATGCCGCCGTCTGGCGCCGCCGCATGGAACGCGATCGCGACAACCAGCAGGGTCGGGATGACAAAGAAGACCGTCAACCAAAGGACCGAAGGCGCCGAGACTCCCCATTCTGCCCATTTTGTTTTTCGCATTGGCATGGCGGCGCTTCCTTTCACTCGCGGGGGAGACCTTGGCCCGATTTGGGGGCGGAAGAGCCGATAGGGGGCATCTGCACCAGATCGGCATCGGCGGCGGTGAACTGCTCCAGCATATAGCCGTCATCGGCATGCCACCAGCAGTGGACGGTGTCACCCCAGGTGACGGTCTCCTGCTGGTCCAGCAGGAAGCGGCTGTGCGGCGTGATCGCCGAAATCCGTTGCGCGCCGGAACAGACCCAGAACTTGGTGTAGGTGCCCTGATAGACGATGTCCGTCACCTGCGACCGGAACGCGTTGATGTTGCGCCCCTTGTCCTCCGGGGGCGGCGTGGCGGTGATGCGGATCTTCTCGGGACGGATGCTCAGGTGGACCTGGCTGCCGATGGAGATGTTTTTGTCATTGAAACAGCGGATGTCGCCGAACCCTTCGACCGCCAGCGTGCAGTAATCGCCGTCGATCGCCGTAACCACGCCGCTGAAGAAGTTGGTGTCGCCGATGAAGGCCGCGACAAATCCCGAACGGGGGGCCTCGTAGATCTTGGCGGGCGGGTCCAACTGTTCGATTTTTCCCTGGTTCATCACCGCGATCCGGTCGCTCAGGCTCATCGCCTCGCCCTGGTCGTGCGTGACATAGATGAAGGTGATCCCAACTTGGTCATGGATGGTGTCCAACTCCAGCAGCATGTGCTGGCGGAGTTTCAGGTCGAGGGCCGCCAACGGCTCGTCCAGCAGGAGGATCTGGGGCTGGTCCACCAGCGCCCGAACGATCGCGACCCGCTGCTTCTGCCCGCCGCTGATCTGGGAGGGATACTTGTAGGCGTGGTCGGTCATCTTGATCAGCTCAAGCATACTTTCGACCTTGCACTTGATCTCCGCCTTCGAGCGTTTCGCGACCCGCAGGCTGAAGGCGATGTTCTCCCAGACGGTCATGTTCGGAAAGAGCGCGTAGTTCTGGAAGATCGTGTGGATACGGCGGAGGTTCGGGGGAAGATCCGTGATGTCCTTGCCGTCAAGGTAAATCCGGCCGGTGTCCGGTGTCTCAAATCCGCCCAGCATCCGGAGCAGGGTGGTCTTGCCGCATCCGCTCGGACCCAATAACGAGAAAAACTCCCCTTTTTTGATTCCCAGCGAGACATCATTGACCGCAGTCAATGTTCCGAAACGTTTCGTCACGTTCTCGAAAACAAGAAAATCGGACACCTCGTTACCTTTCGTTTAAAAACCGAAACCCATTTTTTCTACCATGGAACGTGAACTTTAAATCAGAAGGGGGGGGGTGTCAATGATGAATTGAGGATTCCCGCCATTCTGTTTCGGCTCAGACGCCGTCCGCCCATTGGGCCAGATGGCCGGAGAGACGGAGCCAACGGGCATAGCGGTCCGTATAGTCGGCGGCTGCGGCGGCATCCGGTTCGGTCTCGGCATCGGGGTGGGCGATGGTGTCCAGGATCGAGAAATCGGGCCAAACCCCCGCGCCGACCCCCGCGAGGAGAGCCGCGCCCAAGGCCGCCGCCTGCTGCCCGATGGAGAGCCGCGCGACACGCCGTCCGTAGATATCCGCGTAGATCTGCCGCCACAGGGCGGAGTTCGCCCCACCACCCACGAGCGTTAACGGTTCCGCCACAGGCGTGAACCTGACCAGCTCGTCCAGCACGCGCCGCAGGCCGAACGCGATGCCTTCCATCACAGCCCGGATCACATCGCCGCGCGTGTGGCGCAAATCAAGATTCGCGAATCCGCCGCGGAGCGCCGGGGTCGGATCAAGGGAACTGCCCCCCGCGAGCGAGGGGTTGAAGAAGAGGTCGTGTGCCCCGCGCCCTGCCGCTTCCGCCTCGGCATCCATCGCCGCGTAATCCATTCCGCCGCAGAGGACATCGCGGCACCAGGTGTGGGATGTGCCGGCGGAAAAGATCGCGAGTGCGGAGGCGTATTGTCCCGGCACGACGTGGTCGAACACATACGGGCGCGTCACCGGGTCCAGCAGGGGACGTGCGGAGGAGACCGCGATCCAGGCCGACGATCCCAGCGCATTGTAGGCGCGGCCCTCCCGCCACGCCCCCGCTCCGAGCGCCATGCAGGAGTTGTCCACGCCGCCCGCCACAACCTGCACGTCAGTCGAAAGCCCTAATGCCTTCGCGGCATTGGGCGTGAGCGTGCCGAGTACCTGCGTGGCCGGAACGATCTCTGGGAAGAGACTGTGCGGCAACCCCGACGCGGCGATCAGCTCCTCGTCGTACCGCCGCGCCGCAAGATCATAGACGCCTGTCCCGGAGGCATACGAGAAGTCGGTTGCCCGCACGCCGCAGAGACGGAAGTTGATGTAGTCCTTGGTGCCGAGGATGGTTGCCGCTTTTCCAAACCACTCCGGTTCGTGCGCGCGGAACCACATCAGCTTGAAGACGGAGTAGAGCGCCGGCGGGAAACCGTTGCCGGTCTTCATGTACCATGTCTCTTCCGGGATGGACTGGAAGAAATCGCGTGCTTCGGCATCGGCCCGCGAATCGCTCCAGATCGGGACGGTCGGGCGCAGCAGGTTGCCCGCCGCATCCAGCGGCACGACGCCCAGCGAGTGGCCGGAGATGCCCAAGGCGCGGATCGCGCGGGTCTGCTCCGGTGGCAGGGCGGAGGTGAGTTTGCGCGTCGCCTCCACTGTCGCCTTCCACCACGCCTCCGGCGCCTGCTCGTGAAATCCTGAAGCCGGATAGGTTGTGGGATAGGCATCGAATCCCGATGCTACACAGGCACCGTTCACGCCGTAAAGCGAAGCCTTGATGCCGCCGGTTCCAAAGTCGTATGCGAGAATGTACATGGGAGGGTTGAGCGTTGAGGGTTGAACGTTGAGGGATAGGGGACACTAACAACTAGCGACTAACGACTAACATCTTCTCTCCCTTACACGCTTGCGAGGATGGTTCGGGCGGAGCCGACGCCCACGCCGAAACGGCGCGCGCCGGCGGCGTAGAGCGCCTGGAGTGTCTCCAGCGAGCGGATGCCGCCCGCCGCCTTGACCTGGCAGCGTCCCGCCACGGCCTGATGCATGAGCGCGATGCGCTCGACCGTCGCGCCGGTCGGGGCCCAGCCCGTGCCGGTTTTCACCCAGGCCGCACCCGCCTCGGCGCACCAGTCGCAGGCCCGCGCGATCTCTTCATCGGTCAGCCAGTGGCACTCCAGGATGACCTTCACGGGCCTGCCGTCCGCCGCCGCCACCACGCCCGCGATGTCATCCACGTATGCGGACCGGTCGTTCGCCTTGAGCCAGGCGATGTTGTTCACCATGTCCACCTCGTCACAGCCGCTTGCCACCAGTTCGCGGGCGGTTTCGGCTTTGATGCGCGAGGTCTCTGCGCCGCCGGGGAAACCGGAGACGGAGGCCATCGGCACATTCAACTTCATCGTGTCCAGCCGCGCGCGAAGGTAGGGGACATGCGCGGGCAGGCAGAAGACCGCCGCGCATCCGTATTCCGCCGCCAGTTCGCAACAGGCGTCGATGTCGGCGCGCGTGCTCTGCGCCTGCACCGCGCTCACATCCATCATCCGGGCGATCGACTCAACCGTCATGGCAACGCTCCTCACAACGCCTGTTTCAGAATCGCGGCAAGCGCCTCCGCCGTCACGGGCGGATTCGAGGCGAGTACGCCGTCCGCATTGAAACTGACGGTCCGAACCCCCTCGATGATGCCGGGGATGTCGGCTTCAGTCACGCCCTTCTCGCCGAGCGTCGTGGGGACACCGCTGATTTTGATGAAGGCGCGGAAGGCGTCGATACCCGCTTCAGCCAGTTCGTCATCGGATTTTCCATGCGGGCAGATCCCCATCACCTTCGTCGCGAACTGCGCGTAGCGTTCGGGTTTGAGGGCCTTGTGGTAGGCCATCCAGGCCGGCATGATGATCGCGAGGGATGAGCCGTGGTTGATGCCGTGACGGCTGGTGAGGACATGTCCCACCTGATGCATCGGGGTCCAGGCGTCGCCCGGGGATGCCCATCCGTTCAGGGCGCAGGTGGCGCACCACATCAACTCCGTTCGGGCATGGGCGTCCGAGGGGTCGGCGAGGGCTTTGGGCAGGTTCTCGACGATCGTCCGCATCAGGGCGAGTTGCCAGGCGTGGAGCAGGTCGCACTCATCCTGGCCGTTGATGTAGATCTCCAGCACGTGGCTGATGGCGTCAATCGCGCCGCAGGCGGTCTGGAATGGCGGCAGGGAGTAAGTGAGTTCCGGATCAAGGATGGCGGTCTTCGCAAATAGGCAATCTGCCCAGATGTAGCTCTTTTGGCCCCGCGTGGTCGAGCTGACCACGGAACACATATTCATCTCACTGCCCGTCGCCGGGAGCGTCGGGATGAGCAGAAGCGGCAGGGCGGTCTCGGGCGGCTGCGCCGTCACGTTCGAGTGGGAGGCATAGACCATGTTCCACAGATCGCCGTGCGTGTAGCGGACGCCGGCTGCGATCGCCTTGGCGGCGTCCATTGCCGATCCGCCGCCCACGCCGATCACGAGGTCGGCCTCAAACGCCTTCGCCACCTCCACGCCGCGCGCGACCATCTCAATCGGGGGATTGGGGATGACCTCCAGGAATTCCCGCGATGCGACACCGGCTTCGGTCAGCAACGTGTTTAACGCGGCGAGCGTCCCAGTGACACTCGCGTCACCGTACGAAACAACCAGCGCGCGTTTGCCCAACAGAGCGGCCTCGGTTCCGGCCTGCTTCAGAGATCCGGTTCCGAATATGACTTTGACGGGATTATGATAGACGAAACTGTTCACGGAAAACGCCTCCTTCGTTTGTTCGATCGACAGACAGTATGACCCAATCCCGAGCGATTTGCAATACCGATTCGGGGAAGCGGCAGCGTTGCCGCTTCCCCACACACCCAATCCATCATTGCGTATCGGTCGCGCGGGTTCACTGGAATAAGATGACCGTTCCCCCGACGTAGATCAGCCGCAAGCCGTTCTCGTCACGCTTCAACGAGAAGTGGCGTTGGGCGGTCTCCTCATCGAGCTCGACGGGGAGATATTCCGGCTCCATGCTCCACCGCAGCACATAGGGGTCGTCGGTGTGCGCGTACTCGATCAGCCCCTCGCGGCCGGCCAGGTTCAGCGTTACCCTCGCGCCCTCGGCTGCCGACAGCGTATACGTCTCCTCCGGCAGGATGAACGGCTTGTCGATCGCGCTCAAATCCAATACCGGCTCAAGATGCTCCGCATCACCCAGTGTGATGGACTTGAGAAGGTTGGTCGAGACGGGCATGAAACGGTCAAGGACGGTGAGCATCTCGTTCCGTTCGTTGCCGAGACGCCTGACGGCGTTTCGGCGGTCGATGTAGGTCCCGACGGAGAAGGGCGTCTCCACGTTGATTCCGCTCTCGTCATGGATGTCGAGCGTGACGGAAGAGAGGTCGCACGCGCCGCCGTAGAAGGAGAGCTGCCGCGTCCCTTCACTCTCCATCTTGGGCATGCAGACGATCGTCCCCGTCCCCACCGTCTTGACGCACCGGAAGCAGAAGCGGTCACCTGCGACGATAGTCAGCGTATGGCCGTTCATGGTCAGGGTATGGAGCGTCTCACCGCCGTTTTTGTAGTCGAAACCGATAATCGCCATATCCCCATTCGGGGTGTCGATGAGGGTATTCCCGGTCAACTCCATATCGGCGATGCAGTTACGGTTCCAGGAGCTTCCGCCGGGCACATTGACCGAACTGAACATCGCCCCTTTCCCGTCCGGTCCGGAGCCTCCGATGAGGAAGTTGTACGGGGTCGTGGTGGAGTCCTCCACCTTGCCGGCCCAATCGAAGCCGGCTCCGTCGGCCACGGTGATCACGGCATACGCCGGGCCCCATGCTCCGTCGGCCACGCCGGTTTTGATCCAACCCCCTTGTACCAGCGTGCCGCCGGTGTAGGATTGTTCCGCCGCGGCGCCGACAAAGGTTCCCTCGCCCTCCTTGATCAGCGGGAACGCCCCCGCAAACCGGACGCCCTGATTGACCGCCGTCTCGCCCTCGCCGACGTAAGCGTGGATCTCTCCGCCGCCGACGGAATCCCCAATCGTCCCCGTCCCAGTCAGGTCGCCGATTGTCAACTTGTGACCCGCGAGATCGACCGGCCCGGTGATCGGCGCGACCACCCGCTGGACGCCGATCGCATCGCCCGACTGGGCACCGCCCACGAATGACCCGTTCCCGGCGTTCACCACATAGGTGCCGGAACAACGCTCGTAGAGACAACTGGTTCCGCCGCTGTTCACCGGCACATAGTCTCGGACCAGCACATCGTCATCATAGATCTTGCAGGAATGGAACCGGATCGTCTTCTGGCCCTCATGTTGCCACATCGTTCCGTTTCGGTTCTGCGCGAAGAGGTAGAGCGTACTCACGACTTGGAAAACCTGGGTGAGGTCGCGGGAATGGTGGATCTCGCCATCCACCGTCAGCTCGCCCCTGTTGTAATCGATGATCCGCCGTCCGTTCCGAACCACCGTTCCCATACCGCCACCGTCATTTCCAAATCCGGAATAGACGTTCCATGCATCATTGCAGACGGCGAAAGCGCCCGTTTTATAATCTTTGTCCCAGCAGCCGCACCAGTATTCGGCCGAATTCTGTACCGTCACGTCGAGTACGATGCGAGTCTTCTCATTGGGTCTGAAACCGGTGTCGATGTAGGCCCCCTTCGGCACGTCAAGATGCGTCAGCCCCAAAACCGGCGCCTGCGCGACACCGAGTCCGCGCCAGTCACTGTCCTGCAAGAGCGTGCAGTTCCCGATATGCAGCTCACGGAAGGTGAGCGTCTGCCCTAGGGGGAGATTGAAGTTTACCGGGCCTTCAATGATCACGATGGTGTCAACATCCGGGACTTGGCCGACCACCTCCTCGCCGATGCCGTTTGTGCAGGACCAATTCGCCGGATCGTTGACGTTCGCGAGATCGCCCTTGCCTGTCCACCACGCCGTCAGCCCCGTCGCCAGCGCCACCGAGCAGGCCGAGACGATCGGAAACCTCCCAGTGACGGGCGCGGCGGTGTTGTAGACCAGTTCCTTGTTCGACCCGGCCGACCGGAAGCATCGTTTCGAAACGGTGTCGAAGAAGATCGCTTCCGGAGCGGAAGTGTCACCCCAGAGCGCCGGCACGAACTCGGCGGTCATATTGCCGTCGGCGTCGAACAGACGCAGAAAGTACCATTCGGCGTGGCAATAGCGGTTTTGGTGGGGGGCACCCGATCCGTTGTTGGAGCAACCGAAGAAGATGCTGGACGGATGCGTGCCGAGCGACCCTTCTGCAAGTCCGGTGATCTGCGCCACACCGTCCACCGCCGCGACCTGGTCGATGATGGAAAGGGTGTGCGGGTTGACGATGTCGGGGAGGGAAAAGGTCCCCACATCAACCGTCCGGTACCGGAGGTAATAGGCCGAAAAGTTGGTGTCCCGGACACCGATCGTGAAGTTGTCGATCTGCCCGGAGGCCACCGATGACCAGTGGGCCGATTGGGACCCGATCGGTCGGAACCGCAACTCGATGCCGTAGGTGTCCGTGGCGATAATGCCGGTGTCGATGTACTGGTTCTCGACCATCCGTACCCAGCCGTCGATCGTACGGACGTCCGACGTGGCGAAAACCCGCATCACGCTTCCGTTCGGAACGCCGGTCTTCTCGATCGTATAGGTCGCTTCAGGGGAGGCGACGGCACCCGTGTACAGGATACGGTTGCTTTCAGGCCAACTGGCGAAATCGATCCCGTGATCAATGTCATCCCACACCAGATAGAGTTTCGAGGTGTCGTTCAGTACCCCGTCCTCGGCCTTCACCGCAACGTTCACACCATCCAGCGAAATGGTGAGCGATCCCAGATCGCTCGCCATCGCCGTACAGACGCATCCGCACACAACGCCCAGCATGTGAATCCTAAGAGTTGTCAATCTCCTCATTTTCCCATTCCTTTCTTGCCTATAACGCACCGTTCAGCCACAAGACTGCAGACATCACACTTCCGTACTCCGCTTCTCAACCCTCAACTGCCTCCGCCCCGTTACCCTCATTGGCATTCCCGCGCTCACGCGGGCGGGGGCATTTAGCGCAAAAGTAAACCGATGAGCGATTTTACCGACTCACGATCCGGTACTGGCCGGAACCGATCGCGAAGGCTGTCCGGCCGGGAATCGGTGATTGCACCGCCACCGCGCCTGTCGGGAGGTCGAAGTGTTCTTTCTCCACGAACGCCGGCATCACCACCCATGCCGTGGTGTTGACTGGCACTTCGATGAACCACTCGAAAGCGTTTTGACCGCGTTTCCACTCGCTGCGGATCATTCCGTAGGGTGAATCGAACCGGGCCGTTACCCACTCCAGTCCGTCAACCGGTTCCGGAGCCAGCAGGAAGCGCTTCATTCCCACCGACTGGGTATCGGTGACAGTCGCCGCCACCGCCGAGACCTGCGGGGCGAGGCGGATCCCGCCCAGATACTGATAGAACCACGCCGAGATGTCGCCGAACATGATATGGTTCCGCGATGAGCCTTGTCCCCAGTCTTCCCAGAGCGTGGTGGCGCCGTCTCTGATCCACGCGCCCCACGAGGGACGCTGATCCTTGGACGCCATCGCGTAGGCGAGATCGGTGCGCCCGGCGTCGCTGAGCGCCCGCAGCACATATTTGGACCCCAAAATGCCGAAATCGAGGTAACCGTTGGTGGCTTTCACCGCGTCAAAGAGCTTCGCCCGGGTCTTTTCCGCCTCGCCGTCCGCCACCAGACCCTGGTGGAGGGCACACCCCAGGGCGGTCTGGGTGCCGTTGGCGTAGAGGCCGTCACCCTTGTACTGGGAGCGGTTGAACGCCTCACGGATCCGTTTCGCGAGGGCCGAATATTTCGCCGCGTCTTCCGTCCGGCCCAGAATACGTGCGGTTTCCGCGACGATCCGCGCGTCGAGGTAGTAGTAGCCGGTGGAGGTCACGACCGTCGGGGTGGTCGCCTTCCACGGACACCAGTCGCCCAAACCGTGGGAGACCAATCCGCCGTCATGGGAACGGGAGGTCATGTAATCGACATAGCGCGCCATGGCCGGATACGCTTTCTGAAGGACAAGCGCGTCTCCCTCGTAAATGTAGAGCATCCACGGGATGATCACCAGCGCGCTGTCCCAGGCGGGGCCGTTCCCCCAGGCGTAACCCCATCCGCTGGTCGGCACGATGCCGGGCAGGTTGCCGTTCCGCTGCTGCTCGTCCATCAGGTCGTTGATCCATTTCTCGTAACCGGGAACGTTTTGGAAGTTGTACATCGCCTGTTCGGCGGCGAGCTGCGCGTCGCCGGTCCAGCCGTTCTTCTCGCGGTGCGGGCAGTCGGTCGGGTAGCCGTTGGCGAAGTTGCTGCGATACGCCCACAGCGTCGCCTGCTGGATTCGGTTGAGCAGCGGATTGGAACATTCAAAGGTTCCCGTGTCGCGGAACGCGGTGTAAACGGCGCGGGCCTCGATCGTTTCGGCGGTCGGCGGTTGCGCCAACCCGGTGATCTCGGCGTATTGGAACCCGTTGTAGGTGAAACGCGGCTCATACGCCTCGCCGGGTTCTCCGGAGCAGACATACCGGTCACACTGGAACCAGCCGCCCGGCAGGGCGAAGAACGCGGCGGAATAGCGGAAGTGCGCCTCCGTGCCGGAGAGGCTCAGCGTCCCGTCCTTGTTTTTCTTCTCGCCGTAACGGATGCGGATCACGTCGCCGCGTTTCTGGCCCCGGGGCGTCAGCCGGACCCAGCCCGAAAGGTTCTGTCCGAAATCGACCATCCATACCCCCGGCTTGATCTCCGTGACGGTCGCGGGTTTGAAGGTTTGGTGGACCTTGGAGGGCGTGACCGCTTCGGCAACCAGCCGTCCGCCGGGACCGGGCACCTCTTGGGCGTTGACGAGGGTGCGCTCCAGATCGATACTTCCCTCCGGGTTCTTCCCGATCACCTCGCCTTCGCGGATGCAGTCGTACCCGACCGGGCTGGCCACTTGCCGCCACGTGCCGTCCGAGACCACTTGCTCACGCGTGCCGTCGGCGTAGACCAGATCGAGCTGCGCGATCATCCTGGGCGCACCGCGCCACGGGGCGATATCGAAATTCCAGACGGCGATGGAGCGGACGTCGTACCAGCCGTGGCCGACCAGCACCCGCAACGCGTTGTCGCCTTCCCGGAACGAATCGGTGAGGTCGTAGGTGGAGTAGAGTACCCGCCGGTCATAGCGGGTCGGCGCGGGATCAAGCACCTTGTCCCCGATCCTTTGACCGTTCAGATACGCCTCGTAAAAGCCCACGCCGGTGATGTGCAGAGTGGCCTCGCGAAGATCTTTGCCCACCCGGAAACGCTTTTCAAAGGCCGGCGAGTTGCGTTCCACACGGCACTCGACGCGATCGCCCCACGGGGCGACGCCGAGCGGGCCGACCACTCGGACCGGTTTCCATCCTTCGGGAAGCTCCTTGCGTTCGCGCCAGTCGGAACCGGGTTTGGCGGTACCGAGCCAGGTGTTGTCGCTCTTGGCCAGCAGCTTTCCCTCGCATTGGAGCGTCAGCAGCAGCGCGGTCGGGCCGGGATCCTTGTTGGAGACCTCGACGAGGATGAGGTTCCGGCCCGGTTTGAGCGCGGCCGAAACGTCCTGGAACCGCATCCGTTCCCACCGGTTGGGGATGTGACCCCAGATTTGGGAAACAGTCTTCCCGTTGATCTGGACGATCCAGCTGTCGTCCGCCGCCACTGCCAGCACCGCCGTTTTCCCGGCCAACTCCTGCGGCAGGTCGAACGCCTTGCAATAGTAGGTGGTGCCTTTCGGCATCTGGTCGAGTTCCTGATCGCCGGTGTAGATCCACTCCGCGCCTTTAAGATCGTACTTCGGGCGTGTGACATCGTTCGCCCCGATCCATTTCGCTTTCCATTCGTCCGGCCGTACCACACCCATCACCCAACGGGCTGGCCGACTCCATTCGGAGGGTTCGCCCCCGCGGTTGTCCCAAACCCGGACACTCCACCAGCAGCGCTGGGAGGTTTCCGGCGAACGGCCGCCGTAGATCACGTTGAGCGACCGGTCCGAAGCCACCCGTCCGCTGTCCCACAGATCGGCTGCCCCCTCATCCGCAAGCTTGCCGGGCGCGGTCGCCACCCGGATCTGGTAAGCCGCCTGCGCCAACCCCTTGGCGTCGGGGTTCTTGGGGGAGAGTTTCCAACTCAGTCGCGGCGTCAACGTATCAATCCCCACGGGATTGTCCAAGTATTCGGCGGTGAGTCCAAACGGCGCCGACAACTCGGAGGCGAACGCTGAAAGTCCGCATGCGAATACCCAAACCGGCAAAAATCTGAATCCTGAAACCATAACGCACCCTCGCAAAAACCGCCGTTCAAACAAGCCCGCGTTGGCGGGAGAACGGTAGTCCATGTTTCTCAAAAGGAATCCCACTTCATCCGTTAGTTTAAAATGATGCCATAATCACGCTGGACAATCAAGCGGTAAACCCGATCGGTTGAGCGTTGAGGGTTGAGCGGAACGGGACACCCATTGACCACTGAACACTGGCCACTGCTCACTGCCCACTCTTCCCGTTCCCCCCTTCCCCTCTATAACCTTTCATAAACGTTGACCGTGAATTGCGCCCTTATCCGCGCCGTTTGCGGAGGATGTCGCGCTGGACGCGGCGTTCGGCGAGGCCCTTTTGGACGGGGATGGCCGTGCCGTCGGGGGCGGTCTCCGAACAGTACATGGCGGCGCCCATGGTCATCGCCAATGGCATGAAGTCCTGAACCTGCTGGGGACTCCAGTGGTTCTTCGTGAGATAGGCGTCAACGGTCTTCATCTCTTTTGCGGTCGAGCCGGGAAAGTTGGAGATGAAATAGGGGACCATGAATTGCCGTTTCCCCGTCTGCCGGTTGACGCGGTCGAAGATCTCCCTGAACCGCTCGAACTCTTCCGGTTTGCCTTTCCGCATCAGGCGCAGCACGTTGCCGTCCAGATGTTCCGGCGCGACGCTGATCTGGCCGGAGACGTGGTCCCGGATGATCTTCTCGGTTAGGCGGGGCTGGGCGAGGGCGAGGTCGAGCCGCACGCCGGAGTTGATGTAGACATGTTTGACGCCGGGAATCCGCTTGACGCGGTCCAACAGTTCCATCAGCGGTTTTTCGTCGGCGTTGTAGTTGGGACAGAAGGCGGGAAAGAGACAGGAGAAGCGGCGGCAGGCGCGGCAGCGCGCGGGATCCTTGGGTCCGTGGCCATAGATGTTTCCTGCGGGACCGCCCAAATCGCTGATGGTTCCCCGGAAGAAGGGCTGGCGGGTGAGCCAACGGATGGAACGCTCTACGCTTTCGGGCGTCCGGGAGACGATCCCCCGTCCCTGGTGGGTGACCAGGCCGCAGAACGCGCAGCCGCCCGGACACCCCCGGACCACGCAGATGGAGTCCTTCACGACCTCCCACGCGGGAATCTTCTCGGCATAGGACCAGTGCTGTACCCAAGTGAATGGGAGTTCGCACACGTGGTCGAACTGTTCGGGGGTCAAAGGCGGACGGGGCGGCTCGACAACCAGCAGGCGGCCCCGGGTCCGCTGGATCAGGCGGCGGGCGTTGAAGGGGTTCAGTTCCCGTTCAATCAGCTGGGTTTGGCGCATGATGGCGAGTTTGTCCGAACAGACCTCTTCGTAGGAGGGAAGTTCGACACAGTTTTCATCCCTGACAAACGCCTCGCTCTCTTTTCCGCCCAGATAGCGGCAGGTTCCCCGGATGCCGTCCAGCGGCTGGCCGTGCGCGAGGCGGTCGAAGATCTCCAGCATGGTCAGTTCGCCCATCCCGTAACAGAGAAGATCCGCCTTGGCGTCCACCAGCATCGAGGGGCGCATCTTGTCCTGCCAATAGTCATAGTGGGCGACGCGGCGGAGGCTGACTTCGATCCCGCCCAGGATGATCGGAACGCCGGGGAAGGCCTGCCGCGCCAGCTGCGCGTAGACGACCGGGGCGTGGGGCGGGCAGAGACCGGGTTTCCCGCCGGGGGAGTAGGCGTCCTCATGGCGGAGCCGGCGGCCCGCCGTGTAGAGCTTCACCATGGAATCCATGTTCCCGCTCGCGACCCCGATGCCGAGACGGGGCGTGCCCAGAACCTTCAGACTCTCGGCTGATTTCCAGTCGGGCTGGGCGATGATGCCCACCCGGTAGCCGGCGTCCAGCAGGACTCGGGCGATCAGGGGCGGCCCGAAGGTCGGATGGTCCACGTAGGCGTCGCCGCTGATGATCAGGATGTCGAGGGCGTCCCAGCCGCGCGCGGCCATCTCCTCGCGCGTCATGGGGATGAAGGCGGTGAGGGGACGCGCCGCCGAGCGTGGCCGGCGGTCCGGATGGGCGGTTGCGCGGGATGGGGCGGGATGGCTCATGGTCGTGCGGAAGGTTCGGGTTCGATGGCGAGGTCGATGACGAGGGGGAAGTGGTCGGAGCCGATGGAGGGGCCGCGCCGCTTGCTGAGGATCTTCACGGCGGGGGAGTGGAGACAGTGGTCGAGGGGGACGCGGAGCAAGGGCAGGGTGCGGGTCGGCCAGGTCGGGAGGATGCCGAAGGTGCGGGTGGTGTCGCAGAGTCCGGCGCGCTGGACGAAATCGCGGAATGAGCGGGTCCAGGGCGTGTTGTTGAAGTCGCCGGTGATCACTTTCATTTCCGGGTTCGCGGCGATCCGCTCGGCCAGCAGGCGCGTGTAGGCGTTCCGCTCCTCCCAGGTTTGCCGGTCATACGGCGCGGGCGTGTGGATGCTGTAGCAGGTGAGGGTACGGCCGGCGACTGGGAGGGTGATCATGCCGCCGGGCACGGGACGTGGACCCAGATGGAAGAGGGTCGCCTGCGCGTGGGGGGCCTTGGCGAAGACCGCGATCCCGAAGTTGTCGTCGCGCGGTTCGGCGGCGTGGACCGGGTAACGGTCGAAAACCGGCTTGAGGTCCGTCAGCCAGCGGCGGTCTGTCTCCTGGAGCAGGATGACGTCCGGATCCTCCTGCCGGATGAGCGCCAGCAGGGCCGGGGCATGGGGATTGGAGGTGAGGATGTTGGCCTGAAGGATGCGGAGTCTCTGCGCCGCCGGTGATGCGGGCGACCGGTCGGCGCGGGGTTCGGCCGGGCCGAAAAGCAGGGTAAGGACCGGAATGGCGTTCAGCAGCGCCAGCAGCAGACTGGCGATGACGAAACGCCGCCGTTTGCGGATCGTCTCGATCCCGGCATAGACGGCAAATCCCAGCGCGAGGATGGCGGCGAAGTGGGTGAAGATATCGGTCGCCCAATGGCACGGACCGATCAGTGCCAAACAGGATGCCACCCCTCCGAGAAACGCGGCGGCTTCCGCGATGCCGAAGAGGTGGCGTATCCAGAATGAGGACGGGGTTCCCATGTGGGTTTACTGGAGTCCCGTCTGACGGAGAAGCGGCTCAATGGAGGGATCCCGTCCCCGGAAGAGACGGAAGACCTCCGACGGATGGGTGCCGCCGCCGAGCGCGAGAATCGTGTCGCGGTAGCGGCGTCCCGTTTTCCGGACCGCCTCCTCGTTGTCCAGCCCCGCTTCCTCGAAGGCGGCGAAAACATCGGCGGAGAGCACTTCCGACCATTTGTAGCCGTAGTAACCCGCCGAGTAAGCCCCCGCGAAGATGTGGCTGAAGGAACAGAGGAAACGGTCCTCATCCAGAACCGGATCGATCTCGAACCGCTTCTCGTTCGCCTTCTTGACCGCGTCGGCGTCCGGCCATTCGGGACGCGGATAGCGGGCGTAGAGGTCCATGTCCGTCGCGGCGAAGAAGAGCTGGCGGATCATGGCGTTTCCGCTGCGGTAGTTCTTGGCGGCAACGAGCTTCGCGAAGAGCTCGTCCGGCAGGGATTCGCCGGTCTCGTCGTGCGCGCTGATGGCACGGACCGTGTCGCGATCGTAGCACCAATTCTCCATAAACTGGCTGGCGATCTCGACCGCGTCCCATTCAACTCCGTTGATGCCCGACGCGGCGGGTTCGTCCACCGTCGTCAGCATGTGCTGGAGCGAGTGGCCGAACTCGTGGAAGAGGGTGTTGACCTCGCCGAAACGCATCAGCGCGGGCTTGTCGCCGATCGGGACACTCTGGTTGCAGACCAGGACGGCGATCGGGAGCACCAGCGAACCGTCGGCTTTCCGCTCGCGCGTCCGGAACTCATTCATCCACGCGCCGCCCCGTTTGGTTTCGGGCCGGCTGTAGGGGTCCAGATAGAAGTGGGCGATGGGGGTGCCATCTGAGTCCTTCACATGGAAGAACCGCACATCCTTGTGCCAGACGGGAACCTCGCCGGTCGCCTCGCTGATGACGATCCCGAAAAGCCGTTCCGACAGTGCGAACAGCCCCTTCAGCACATGCGGGAAGGGGAAGTAGTGGCTCAACTCCTCCTCGTTGTAGTCGTAGAGCGCTTCGCGTTGCCGTTCCGACCAGTAGGCGACATCCCAGACCTGCAGCCGCTCTTCGGCGAATCCGTTCCGTTTCGCGAAGGCCAGAAGATCCTGGTTCTCCCGTTTCGCGAAGGGGAGTGCGGCCTTTTGCAGGTCGGCGATCAGACGGTCCACCGCCTCGACCGACCCCGCCATCTTCGTGGAGAGTTTCAAGTCGGCATAGGTGTTGAATCCGATCATATTGGCGCTTTCGCGGCTCAGTTTCAGCCGTTCCTCGATCAGGGGCGTGTTGTCCAGTTCGCCGGAGGAGGCACGGACGGCGCTGGCGCGGCAGACGGTCTCGCGGGCGCTGCGGTTTTCCGCGTTCTTCATGAAGGGGAAACGGACCGCCGCGTCCAGCGTGATTTTCCACGGTCCCTTCTTCGGGTCGGCGGTCTCGCCCTCGCCGGCCGCCGCCTGCGCGGTGATCGCCAGGAGCGAGTCGGAGAGTCCCGCCACCTCTTCCGGTTGCGTGAGCAGAAGGGAGAAGGCCTTCGTCGCGTCAAGCACATGGTTGGAGAAGTTTTGGGATGTTTGCGCCTGCTGGAGCGTCAATTCGTTGAAATGTTTCTGCTCTTCGTCCGGAAGGCCAACGCCTGAATACTTCATGTCCCGGATCATCTGGGCGAGGATGCGCCGCTGGATGGCGTTCAGGCAGGGATGGGCGCGGTCGGCGGCTTCGAGTTGAAGATAGCCCTCGTAGAACGCCTTGCTCTGCGCGATCCGCTGGGAGAAGGCGATAACCTGCGGAAGGTATTTCTCCTCGACCGTCCGCCAGCCGTCGTTGTCCACGACCGATTTCAGGTGATGGAAAAAGCCCCATGCCTCATGCAACGGGCGACAAATCTCATCCAGGGGACGGACCAGTCCCTCCCAGGTCGGGGTGAACGAGGCCTCCAACTGATTCACGGCTTCGGTCGTCTCCGGCAGGAGCCGCTCGAACGCCGCGTCCGCCCCCTCGGGCGTCATCTGGTCGAAAGCCGGAAAATAGGGGATGTCGATAAAGGGATTGCTATTCATGGGGCAGGGGCTCGATAAAGACGTTACGGAACTCGATGGGACCGCCTTCGCTCTGGAGGCAGATCTGACCGGCGTCGGCGGTGGCGTTCTCGCCGTGGTTCTGGTGGACACCGTTCACGTAGATGTCGATGGTGCGGCCCTTGACGACCACCTCCACGCGGTTCCACTCACCGAACGGCTTTTCGGAGGAGTCGTGCATTTTCTTCACATTCCCGATGTTGTCGTTCTTGATCCCATTGACCGACGCTTTGTTGAGCAGGACAAAATCGCCCGCGTCGCCCATGTGCAGCTGCGATTCGATCGCGCAGGGGAGGGGGGCGGCGTCGGATCCGGTCTTGTGGATGAACACGCCGCTGTTCATGTTCTTCGCGCGGTCATACCAACGGTATTCGACCGTCAGCTTGTAATCGGTAAAGGCCTGCTGGGTCACGATGTAGCCCATCGGGGCACCGGTGCAGCGGATCACGCCGTCCGCCACCTGCCAGGTCTTGTCCACCGAGCTGCCGGGTTCCGCCTTGATGA
Source organism: Verrucomicrobia bacterium UBA1211 (assembly GCA_002309585.1). GTDB lineage: Bacteria > Verrucomicrobiota > Kiritimatiellia > RFP12 > UBA1067 > UBA1211. The sequence goes on along the minus strand of DBXN01000094.1, from coordinate 10,050 downwards.
CTTTGGTCCAGCCGGAGAAATCCTTGCCGTTGAAAAGGACCGTTTTGGCGGTCGGCCGGACCGGCTCCGTTTTCACTTCCGTCGCGGCCGTCGCGGAAAGGGTCAGGGTACAGGTTGTCGCCAGCATCATCCAGAATGTCATTCTCATTGTTTTTCTCCTCTTTTTCCTCGGTGTGTTAAAACCAACGTATGGCGACAGTTTAGCATAGGACGGGGCCGCCGCGCAATGGCGAAGGCGGGGAGAGTGCCTTTTCCCTATTGAACGCGGGGGAAGGGGTGTGGTAAGATGGTCCCATACGTTTGGAACGGGTTTTCGAACAGTGCGTAGGAGGTTGTCATGAGAGTATGGATTTTGGGGATGGCGGCTTATGTGGTGTGCGCGGGTTCGCTGTTGGCGGCGCCGGCCAACAACAACTCCCTCTATGAGCGGATGAAGGCCGAGCGGGCGGCGAAGGCGGCTGCGGCGGACCCGGCGAAGGCCGAAGCCGCGAAGCCGGCAAAGACGGAGGGATGGCTGACCGATTTCGAGCAGGCGAAGAAAGAGGCGGCGGAACAGAAACAGCCGATGTTTGTCCTCTTCACCGGGAGCGACTGGTGCCCGTGGTGCGTGAAACTGTCGGACGAGGCCCTTTCAACCGATGCCTTCAAAGCGTTTGCGGCGACCAACATGATCCTCTTTAAGGCGGACTTCACGCGGAAGCCGCCGCCGGAGGATCTGAAGCGTCAGAATCAGGCGTTGCAGGAGAAGTTCGGCATCCGGGGGTATCCGACCGTCCTGCTGATGGATGCCGAGGAGAAGACCTTCGCCAAAACCGGTTACAGGCCGGGCGGCGGCGAGGCGTATGTCGAACATCTGAAGGAGCTGCTGGCCAAGGCCGAGGATAAGGAGAGCGGCAAGGATGAGGCGGCCGTCGAGAAGAAAGACGCGAAGCGGAAGACCGGAAAGAAAAAGAACGGGAAGAACAAGGAATGACGTTTTCATATCCCCAGGGCCGTCTGTTGCTCGGCGAGACCGATTCGGTCCGACGCGCCTATGAGAAGTTCCATCAGCAACCGGTGGATGCGGTTGACCTTTGCGAGGGCGACACCGGTTATTCCCCCAGGCGGACGACGCTGGGCGGCTGCCAGGCGGTGACCGGGCCGGGGACCTTCTACGGACGGGCGCAGCGGACGCTGACCTTCTGTCCGTCGGAGGATCCGGGCTGGTGGATCGACCGGACGGACCTTCCCGAACAGCTGATGACCCCCGTCTCGATCCGCAATGTCTGGACCTCGGCGCGCAACATCGTGCTCCGGAGCGGCAATCCCCACAACTACCTGCGGATGGTCGAGCATATCATCGCGTTGCGGCTGGGGATGGGCGTGGACGATCTCGTCATCCAGACCAATTCGGGCGACCCGCCGCTTTTCGACCGCAGCAGTCTCGATCTGGTCGAGGCGGTGGAGAAGGCGCGGATCGTCGAGCGCGATCTTCCCGCCCGCTATGTGACGGTGAAGGAGCCGGTGACGTTCGGGGGCGACCGCGGCGATTTCCTGACCTTCCTCCCGCCGGAGAACGGGGAGAAGAAACTCCGGATGGATTGCGCGATCGATTTCGCCTCGGTGATCGGCCGGCAGCGGATCGTTTTCGATGTGACCCCGAAGACCTTTCGGTACGGCGCCTTTGCGCGGACCAACGCTTCCGCCGCGCAGATGTTTACGGTCCGGACAATCGGCTGGCTGTTGGCGGATATGCGCAATCTGGGTTACACGAAGGACAACATCCTGATCCACGGCAAACGGAAATACTATGGCGAACCGAGGTTCGTTCAGGAGGGGAACGGCAAGGCGTTGGAACCGGTCTGGCACCGGGCGACGCTGGACCTGTTGGCGGCGATCGCCTTGATCGATCAGGGCCGCTTCATCGGGCGGGTCGTCTCCTATCGGGCGGGCCATACGCTGGATGTCCGGGCGGTCGGGCTGTTGACCCTCCACCGGCTGCTGGTGCCGGTCGAATAGCGGAGCGGATATGACGCGCGAATTTCTTGAAACGCTCAAATGCCGGTATCTCGCTTATGCGGACACCTTCCGCGAGAACGGCGAGTTGCCGCTGATGATGCGGCTGAAACTGGAGCATACGCAAAAGGTGGTCGAGGCGGCGGTCGCGATCCTGGCGGGTGAGTCCGCGCCCGATGCGTTGCGGCCGATCGGCGAGGCCTGCGCGTGGCTGCATGACACCGGCCGCTATGAGCAGCTGGCGAAGTACGGAACCTTCCGGGACGCCGATTCGGTCGATCATGCCGACTTCGGCGTATCGGTGATTGAGAAGCAGGGCTGGCTGGATCCCTTGCCTGAGGCGGAGCGGCGGATGGCGCTGGATGCGGTCCGCTACCACAACAAACGGGAGATTCCGGACGGGCTTCCGGAACAGACGGTCTGGCTCACCCATCTGGTGCGCGACGCCGACAAACTCGACATTTTCCGGGTGCTGGAGTGCTCCGTGCAGGACCGCTCGCTGGAGGATCACCCCGAGATCGCCTGGGGACTCCCCGTGAACGGGTTGCCCTCCGCCAACGTGGCGGAATCGGTTTGCGCCGGTCGGTCGGTCCCCTATGCCTGGATCAAGAATCTGGCCGATTTCGTCCTGATCCAGGTGGGCTGGCTGAACGGCGGCCTCCATTTCCGGACCTCGCTCCGGCTGGCGGACGAGCGGGGGGCGCTGGCCTTCCGCCGTGTCTTCCTGAAACGGATTTGCCCGCCGGAGGCCCGCGCGGTGGGCGAGGCGGAGATCGACCGGATCTGCGACCATGTCCAGGCCCGGATGCGGCAACGGTTGGAGGCGGGATGATGCGTCGCGCGCTGGTCGTCATCTCCCCGACGGTCCTTCCCCACCTCCGGCAGAACGTGCGGGAGTGTCTGGCTACGGCGCCGTCGGATTGGGCCTGCGAGGTGGTCGAGGTTCCTCCCAAGGACGATATCGTGGAGGTGGCCCGGACGGCGCGGGACGGGCGGTATCAGCGCGTGTTGGCGATGGGGGGCGACGGGACCGTCGCGGCGGTCGTGCAGGCGCTTTCCGGAACCGGCATCCCGCTGGGTATCCTGCCGGCGGGAACCGGCAATCTGGTCGCGCGGGAGTTGGGAATCCCGGTCGATGTGGCGGCCGCCTTCCGGACCGCGCTGGATGACGGCTCCCCGCTGCGCGCGATCGACGCGATGCGGATCAACGGCCGGATCTTCCTGCTGAACGCGGGGGTCGGGGTCAACGCGATCACGATCGCGAAAACCTCCCGTCTGGGCAAGACGCTCTTCGGGCAGGCGGCGTATGTCGGGACCGCGGTCTGGCGGGGCCTGTGCGCGACCTCCGCGCCGCTGGAGCTGATTGTCGATGGCGACCGCAAGGTCTTCCAGGCGACCGATGTTCTGGTCTCCAACTGCGGCGGGCTGGCCCGGGTGCTCCATCCGAACGGCCCCACGATTCTTCCCGACGACGGCTTGCTGAACGTCTGCGTGGTGAGTGTCAAGAGTCCGCTGCAGTATCCGTGGTACTATCTGCGCCGCTGGATCTTCCCCAAGGGCGAACACCGCATCGTCTTTGAGCGGACGGCGGCGCGCCACGTGACCGTCATGGCCCCGAAACCCTTGGTTGTCCAGGCGGATGGCGACATCATCGGCGACACCCCGATCGAGATCGAGGTTTTGCCCAAGGCGGTTTCGCTCTTCGTTCCGAACGGTTGAAAGGAGGACGGTTCCCGTGTCGTTTGCCGCAGGGTTCACCTCCGATTTTCTTGAAAACGCGCGGAACGCGCTCCAGCGGGTCAGGCGTCCCCTCGCGGTCTTGATTCTCCCCTTTCTTGGCGGCCTCTTCGCCGGCTACCGGTTGCCGTGGTGCGTGTGGGTGGGAACGCTCCTCTTCGCGCTCCTGCTGGGTGTGGCGCTCAGACGGGACCGGCGGTGGCGGCTCTTCCTGACGCTGATCCTTGCCGGCTGGACCGCGGGTGGCGTGTTGGGGATCGGGGACGGCGCCTTCCGACGGTACGAGTTGGACCGCGCGGTTTCGGTCGGGCAGAAGGGCCGGTACATCTGCCGGGTGGGCGGGCCGGTCCGCTTCATCCGCAAAACCACGCGTGGGGTCGCCTATACCTTTACCGCCGCCGAGTTCCTGACGGAGGGGGGAAAACCCCTTGTGCGGCGGATTCCCGTCGAGGTGACCTGGTATGACCGGAATCCCGCCTACGGGGGACGGATGCCGGTGGCGGGCGAGCGGTGGCGGATTGACGGGACACTGCGGAAGGGACGCGACCGGCACCGGCTTCCGGTTCTCCGGGTCAACACCCGGTGGGAACACGCCGAGCCGTCGCCCTCCGAATCGGGCCGGTACGGATGGGGCAAACGGGTCGAGGCGCTTCGGCGCGCGGCGGTCCGACGCGTGACGATCGGGATTGAGGATTGGGGCGTCGTTCCGCAGTTGAACCAGGCGATCCTGCTGGGCGTCCGGAACGAGATTCCGCCCGAGATGCGCCGTATCTTCGCCGATTCCGGAACGATCCACGTCTTCGCGATCTCTGGGCTGCACATTGTTCTGATTGCCCAGATTCTAACCCTTGTCATCGCCATGACCGGTCTTCCCCGTACCTATTGGGTCTTCCTGCTGGCGCCGATTCTCGCGCTCTACACGGTGCTGACCGGCGCGCGTCCCAGCGCCATCCGCGCCTGCCTGATGGTGACGCTCTACTATGCGGCGCCGCTGTTCGGGCGGCGGAACGACAGTCTCTCGGTTCTGGCGGGCACGGCGTTGCTGGTCTATTGCTTCCGCCCGGCGCTGCTCTTCGACGTGGGGTGTATGCTCTCCTTCTCCGTGATGGCCGGGGTGTTGCTCTTCTGCGGACCCTTCAGCCGCGCCTTGGAACGCCTCTTCCGGCTCGCGAAACTGGAGGAGTGGGAAGGACTGTGGGCGCGCGGAGGGTATCGCTGCCGGGCATGGTGTGTGCGGATGGTTCGGCGCTTTCTCCGATTGGAGGCGGGGGCGCTCGCCGTGACCGGCGCGGCGTGGCTCGCCTCCGTTCCCCTTACCGCGACCTATTTCGGACGGTGTTCCCCCGGCGGGCTGGTCGCGAACCTCATCGTGGCGCCGGCATCCCTCTTTGTCGTGATCGGCGGATGCCTCGGGATGGTCTTATCCCTTGTGAGCGCGACCGTCGCCTCCTGCTACAACCACGCCGCGGGACTGTTCACGACCCTGATGATCAAAGCCGCTAGCTGGGCGGTCTCCATCCCCGGCGGCTCCTTCAAGGTCTCGCGCTGGCCCGTGTGGCTGGTCGCCCTCTGGTTCCTCGCCCTCCTCGTCTGGGCCTTCATCCTCCGCGTCCGCCGCGCCGACGGCTGCGAATGGATGGAATAGGGAAGCCCCCGTCCGCGGTGACGCGCGAGCTGGGGCGCAACGCCAGCGAGAAGGGACACCGGCACAAGAAGGCCCAGCGCAAGGCCGGCTGCCGCATGATGATGCCGGGGATGTGGGAGTTCATCAAGACGAAGATGCGCGAGGACTGGACGCCGGAGCAGATCGAGGGCCGCTGCAGGCGCGACGGAATAATCCCGATGGTCAGCAGGGAGACCCTCTACAAGGAGTTCGCGAAGTTCGGGCAGATCAGGCAGGCACTCGGCATCAAGGTGTACTTCGCGAAGCCCTACCACTCATGGGAAAGGGGGACGAACGAGAACCGTAACGGCGTCGTCCGGAAGGTCCTGCCCAAGGGACGGCCGTTCGACGACATCACCGGGGAGGAGATGCGCCGGATCGACCGCATGCTCAACGACCGTCCGCTCAAGTGCCTGAACTGGCGCACCTCCCGTGAGGCATTCACGGAACTCCTCCGACGGCATCTGCTCAACGCCGTGTCATAGCCGCCGCGCCGATCTTTACCACCGCCTGTCCCAACGACCGTCGATTTGCCGGGATTCCCCCTTGAACCCCAAGCGAAACGCGCTAAACTACTCTCGTGTTTACAAGAGAGCACTGTCAGCATTGACTATGCAGCGGGTGTTGCACTGGAAATTTGCTGGCGGGGAATGAAGAATGAAGAATGAAAAGATAAGGGAATGGGGAAGAG
>DBXN01000094.1:511-3917 GCA_002309585.1 Verrucomicrobia bacterium UBA1211 | reverse complement strand
AATTCCACAATGAAAATGGGAAAGGGGCAACGAGGACGTTGCCCCTCCCGCGTTATCCGCTCAACGCTTGCTGTTACGCGATCTTGAGGATCGCGATGAGGGCGAAGACCATCGTGAAGATCGCGACGGTCTCGACGATGCCGAGCGCGCCGAAGTAGTTGGTCAGGCCCTGGCCCGTCTCCGCCTGCGCATCGCAGGCGGCCGCGGCGGCGCGGCCCTGGAAGAGCGCCGAGAAACCGATGCCGAGTCCCGCGAAGATCCCGAGGATCAGCATGGGGAGGCCGGCGCCCATGACGTTGGCCTTGCCGAACATGATGAACATCAGGATCATGCCGTAGAGGGTCTGGGTGATCGGGGCGCCGACCAGGCCCAGCAGGATGAAGGGCGCGGGTTTGTTCTGCGCGTAGCACTTCTTCCATGCGCCGACGGCGGCGCTGGCGGCCGCGCCCGTTCCGAAGGCGGAACCGGTTGCGCTCAAGCCCAGGCAGGCGACGGCGCCCGCGATGCCCATTGCGGTGTTCATTGCGACTTCGATGGTGGTTGGATCTGCCATGTTGTTGTCTCCGTTCTTTCGTGGATGATGAAGCGTTTGTGGATTAATCCGCCTTTGCCCGCTTCCGGAAGGGGCGGTAGGCATATCCCGACCAGGAGATGCCCTTGTGGTTTGAAAATTCCAGCGTGTTCAGCCGCACGGCGTGAACCAGGATGCTGAGCGCCGCCATCGCGAAGTTCAGGCCGTGGCCGATCAGGAGGATCAGGACCAGCGGGATGATCTTCGCCCAGACGGGAAGACCCAGGTTGATGGCCATGTCGTTGAAGTTCTGGGCGACTTTGACCGAGGCCAGCCCGACGGCGAAGAGGCGGACGTAGGAGATGATGTCGCCCAGCGTGCCCGCGATGGTCAGCGGCATCATGCCCAGCTCCACGCCGTGTTCCCGCAGTTCCGAGCGCTTCAGTGAGAAGCCGAAGACGAGGACGAGCGAGACGCCCATGACCCAGTACATGAAGGTGGGGCAGGGGAAGATGCCGACCACGCCGCATGTCATGCAGTACATGAAGGCGACGATGCCCGCCCAGCCGACCTGCGCGAGGAACTTGCTGTCCGGGAAGAGCATGACCGCGTTCCAGAGCCGCGCGATGACCAGATGCGTCACGCCGAGGGTGAAGCAGAGGAGCATCATGTTCTTGTAGGAGGGGTCGGCGAGCCAGCGCGCAACGGGGTTATCGAGGCACTTCGGCGAGACGCCGAACCAGGTGTTCGACAGGAAACCCCAGATGATCGTGGCGATGGCGAAGACGCTCAGCAGGATGAAGGGCGAGGCGGGGGCCTTGCGCATCTTCATTCGCGCCCAGATGACCAGCGCGAGGATGATCGCCCCGTATCCGCCATCTCCCACGAGCATCGCGAAGAAGATGCTGAAGAAGAGGTAGAACGGGATGCTGACATCGGCTTCCGAGTAGGCGGGTGAGATGCCGAGCGCCTCGAAGAGCGTCAGGACCGGCCGGAAGAGCTTGGGCGGCCGCATCAGGGTCGGCGGCTGCTCGTCGCCTTCCGGATCGCGCAGGAGAATGCCCCACGCGGCGGCACGGGCCGCCTCCCGGAGGGCTTGGGTCTGCGGTTCGGGAATCCAGCCGGTGATCCACGCCACCGCGCCCTGCGCCTCCATCGTGTCGAGGGCCTGGGCGAAGGCCACGCGGTCCTGCTGGCGTTCCGTCGCCTGCGCGAGCGCCGTCTTGAAAGCGGTCTGGCCCTCCAGCGCGGCGATGATCGCCTGTTCGCGCCGTTCCGCCGCCTCGATCAGCCACGCCGATTCCGTCAGCGGCCGTTCCGGCAGGGGAATGACCGTCGCGGCGGAGGGGAGGGGAATGGCGCCGACGGCCACGCCGTAGGCGCGTTTGGCGTCGGCTGTCAGGATATGGAGAATTCCCGCGTTGCCCTCTTCCGCCGGCTTCGGCGCCTCCGTGAGGGGAAACGTGAAGAGGGTGACGGGCAGGCCCTCGGCCTTCAGTTTCGCGGCGAGCGCGGGATCGAACGATCCGAACGGTTCGTACCGTTGCCGCTCGTCCGCCAGATAGGCGCGCGCTTCCCGGCAGAACCGCAGTTCCTCACCGAGTTTCAAAACGGCCTGAAGCTGGTCGTCAAAGCCGAGGCTGCCCAGATCCGGCAACGGCGTCTCAAACCGTGCGGGGTCGATGGCCGGCGGCTCGCCTTTGGCGGCTGGGAGGGGAGGGGACTCCCCGTGGATCTCCGCGAGCAGGGCGGAGGCCTGCTGAAGGGCGCGATACCGGGCGCTCTCGGCTCGGAAGGCCTCCGAGTCGGAGGGCCGGAGGGCGAGATGGACCGTGCCGAGCGCGCGGAGCCGCTCCATGGCGGCGGACTGGTCGGCGGCGACGCAGAGGAGGGTCAGATGTTTCATCGGAACGATCATGCCGCATCCTCCTCTTCTTCCACCTTCTTGCCCCGGCTCTTGGCGATCTTCCCGCGGGTGACCGACGCGGTCTGCTCATCGCCGATCGCGATTTTGATGACCCGGATGTTCTCCTTGCACTCGGGGATTTTGACCTTCTCGAAGAGGTTGACCCGCTGCGAGGTGGTGGTCAGCTCCTGGGTGATCAGGTCGCGCTGGCGGGTCAGGACAACCCGCTCCGCCTTGAGGGCGAGCAGCCGGGTGGTCATCGCGACGGCGTCGTCATACCAGGCCGGGGTCGCGAAGAGGTCGATCTCCGCCACCTCGGTCCGGATGCCCTTGAAGACCGGGACCGAGATGCCGGCGATGTTGGCGGTGTCGGTCTCGACGCCGGCCACATGGACCAGGTCGTTCATGACCGATTCCGCGTCGGCGAAGAGCGCGACCCATCCGTCCATCTCCGCGATGGCGTCGCGTTCACGGGTCGAGACGCTGTCGAGGCGGCCGGTGATCACGGCGATCTCCGCCTGTAGCTGCTGCTTCTTCAGCTGGAGCATTGGCAGAAACCGCTGGAACCGCTTCAACGCCTCGCTTTGCGCCTTCAACTCGGTCTTTGTCAGTTTAATCTTGGCCATATTCTTCCATTCCCAAGCGGCATCGGGGATGCCGGTGACGGACTACGCCTGCTTCGGCCAGAACTTCGAGGTGAGCTTGGTCGGGATCCCGGCCTCGTCGGGGTTGAAACAGTCGGCGAGAATCTGCCAGCCGAGGTCGAGCGCCTTCTCCAGCGGGATGTTGACCGAGAGGTCCATCATCTCCTTCTCGAACCGGGCGCCGTACTTCAAAAGCTTGTTGTCCCACTCCGACATCCGGAAGCCCATGGACTGCTTCTCCAGCGTCTCCTTGTAGGAGGCGTAGAGCTTGATCATCGCGTCCATGATGGTGCGGTGGTCCTCGCGGGTGTTCTTGTTGACCTGCTGCTTCAGACGGCTCAGGGA
>DBXN01000094.1:322-465 GCA_002309585.1 Verrucomicrobia bacterium UBA1211 | reverse complement strand
ACGGGGTGGGTCACGTCATCGCCCGGCATCGTCGTGACGGCCAGGATGGTGATGGAGCCGGCGCCCTCGAAATCGACCGCTTTCTCGTAGCGCGCGGCGAGCTGGGAATAGAGGTCACCGGGGTAGCCGCGGTTGGAGGGGAT
>DBXN01000094.1:0-305 GCA_002309585.1 Verrucomicrobia bacterium UBA1211 | reverse complement strand
TCCATCGTGATGGCGATCTCCTTCATGGCGTCGGCGAAGGAGGTCATGTCGGTCAGGAGGACCAGCACCTTCTTCCCCTTGAGGGCGAACTGCTCCGCGGTCGCGAGGGAGATGTCCGGCACCAGGGTGCACTCGACGATCGGGTCGGAGGCGGTGTGGACGAACATCACGGTGCGCGAGAGGGCGCCCGACTCGTCGAGCGTGTCGCGGAAGGTGAGGTAGTCGTCATACTTCAGCCCCATGCCGCCGAGGATGATGATGTCGACCTCGGCCTGGAGGGCGATCCGCGCGAGAAGGGCGTTGTA
>DBXN01000160.1:62575-68016 GCA_002309585.1 Verrucomicrobia bacterium UBA1211 | reverse complement strand
GGGCGCCGCGCCGGTGTCGCTCGCGGAGGTGCTGGAGCGGGCGCGCCGATAACGGTTGCCGGCCGCCCCCGCTCTATGTGATCCCCGTTTACATCCCCGCGCGCAACGCGGGCGGGAGGTTACTTTTCATTGTAGGCGCCAAGGAAGGTGAAGTGCTCGATCTCCGGGTCGGTGGCCAGTTCCGAGAGCAGGGCAAGCACATGTTCGTCACGCGGGGAGGCCTCAAAGTCGAAGACGAACCGGAACTCGAAATCCATACCGGGGATCGGCCGGGATTCGAGTTTTGTGAGGTTGACGTCAATGGCCGCGAATTTCGCGATGATGCCGTTCAGCGCGCCAGGGCGGTGGGGGAGGCTCATCATCACGCTGAACTTCCGGGCGTCGGGATAGATCTCCAGATTCTTTGAGATGCAGATGAAGCGCGTGTAGTTCATCGCCGTCTCGGCGATTCCTTCCGCGATCACATCCAGTCCGTACAGTTCGGCGCAGGCCCGAGAGGCGATCACCGCGCGGGTTTTCTGCCCCGATGCGGCGAGCGCTTTCGCGGAGACGGCGGTGTTGGCTTCCGGGATGGCCTTCCAGGAGGGATAGGTTTTCAGAAAGGTGTTGCATTGGGCGAGCGCATGGGGGTGGCTCGCGACTTCGCGGATGTCGTTCAGCGTCGCGCCGCGCACACCCAGAAGGACATGGTTGACCTTCAGCCGGATCGCCTTCACGATGTGGAACTGATGCTTGACCATCAGGTCATAGACGGCGGCGACCGAGCCGGCCGCGGAGTTCTCGATCGGAAGCACACCGTAGGGGCATAGCCCCTGCTCGACGGCTTCGAGCACCTTCTCGAAACCGTTGAAGTAGAGGATCGTCGGGAGCGGGAAGAGAAGCGAGGTCGCCTGCTGGGCGTAAGATCCCTCGATGCCCGCACAGGCCACCACGGCGCGTGACGGGAATTTCTCCGGGGTTTCACCGCAGGCTTTCGTGATTTTCTCCAGCAGCGGGGATTGCCCGTTCAGCATGAGGCGTTGGCGCGCACGGGAGATACTGAAGAGGGTCGAGAAGAAGAGCCGCGCGCCGTTCTCGTAGTTCTCGCCGACCGCTTCTGAAACGCGCGAGAGGATCGCCCGTTCGCGGGCGGGATCGGTGACGGCGGCTCCGCTTTCGCGTTTGGATGCCGCCACCTCTTCGACGATCTCCAGCCGGCGTTTGAACAGTTTTACCAGTTCCTCGTCAATGCTGTTGATCTCGTTTCGTATGCTCTCGATGTCCTTCATGGAATACCTCGGGTTGGGTGGTTAGGTGGTTAGAATGAACTGACCATTGATCATTGATCACTGAACATTGAACACTTGAGGGGAATGGTTCGGTGGTTAGGTGGTGAGGGCCGCTTTCGCCTCTTTGCCCGCTTCAAGCTGTGCGCGAAGGGCGGCAGAGTCTTGGGCGGTCAGGGCGTTTCGGAAGTCTGCGAGTCGGCCGATGAAACGGTCGAGGACCGCGAGAAGCGCGTCCCGGTTCTCCATGAACAACTCGGTCCACAGGAGGGGATCGGGCGCGCCCACCCGGATCATGTCCCGGAAACTGCCTGCCGAATAACCGGCGTGTTCTGTTGCAAGCGGTTCCCGGACGTATGCGGAGGAGATGACATGGGCGAGTTGACTCGTGAAGGCGATCATCGCGTCATGGTGTTCCGGGGTGGTGATGACAACCCTGCCGAATCCGATGGAACGGAAAAAACGCTCCAATCCGTTTAGGATGGAGGACGGGGTGTCCGGGAAGGGGGTGAGGATCATGGATGCCCCGTTGAAGAGGTCGGCATCGGCGTTGGCGAATCCCGACACCTCTTTCCCCGCCATCGGGTGTCCCCCGACGAAGGTCCACGGCGATCGGTCGGCGACCGCCGCCACCCTGCCGCAGACCGTTCCCTTCACGCCGGTCGCGTCCACGACAACCGTCCCCGCCTTGAGGAACGGGGCGATCCGCGTTACAACCGGCTCCACCGCCGATGGCGGAATGGCGATCAGGATCAGGTCGGCGTCGCACAGATCGTCCGGGACCAGATCGCGGCCATGCCCGCTCACCGTGTGTCCGGCGCGTTCGGCGGCCATCATGAACGATCCGCCGATCAGCCCTTTACCGATGACGGCTACGCGCATGACGCACCACGCTGGGTTTGGGTGTCGGCCAGCGTCTCCCGGATCGCCCGGACGCGCGTCATGGTCTCGGCGAACATCGCGGGCGTCTGGCTCTGGACGCCGTCGCACCGCGCGTGCGGCGGATCGTTGTGGACCTCGATCATGATACCGTCCGCACCGATGGCGGTGGCGGCGACGGCGACGGGATCGACCATGTTCGCGTAGCCGGTCGCATGGGAGGGATCGACGACGACCGGCAGATGGGTCAACCGGTGGAGGACCGGGATCAGACCGAGGTCAAGGGTGTTGCGGAGCATCGTTTCGAAGGTTCGGATTCCCCGTTCGCAAAGGATGACGTTCTCGTTTCCGTTGGCCATGATGTATTCGGCGCTCATCAGATGTTCCTGGACCGTCGCCGACATGCTGTGCTTCAGAAGGATCGGTTTCTTCGAGTGGGCGCCCACCTCTTTCAGCAGGTTATAGTTCTGCATGTTGCGCGCGCCGATCTGGATCACGTCAACGTCGTTGAAAAGGTCGATGTTCTTGAAATCCATCAGTTCCGTCACAATCGGGAGTCCCGTCTCCTTCTTCGCCGCGATCAGCATCCGGAGCCCTTCCGCGCCAAGGCCTTGGAACGCGTAGGGCGAGGTGCGCGGCTTGAATGCGCCGCCCCGGAGCAGACTCGCGCCGGCCGCTTTGACCGCCTGGGCAATGGAGAGGATCTGCTCGTCGCTCTCGACGGAACAGGGGCCCGCGATGACCCCGAACGCGCCGCCGCCGATTTTCACGCCCCCGCAGTCGATCACGGAGTCGAGCGGATGGAATTTCCGGTTCGCCGCCTTATACGGTTCCTGAATCCGTTGGACCGACTCGACGACATCGAGGGCTTCGATGAGGGTGGGATCGATATGGGTCACGTCGCCCACGCAGCCGATGACGGTCTGCATCTCGCCAGTGGAGATGTGCGGTTTGATGTTTTTGGATTCCAGCAAGGCAGTCAGATTCGTGACTTGCACGGGATCGGCGTCTTTTTTAAGTACGATAATCATGGTGTCGGGTACTCCTTGTTTTTTCGTTCCAAAAAAAGAACCCCGCTCAGGGAGCGGGGTTCTTTACATGGAAAATCGTCTGTTCTTTCTCAGTAAAGCATCCCCGCTCCGCGTGTCGGATACGCGAAGTAAAAGCGAAACCAAAAACGATAGCTCGAAGATGCCTGCTTCACTTTTCTCTTCCTTAACGACCGCCACCCGGCGGTCCAAGGTTGGTGGCGGGTGGGGGACTCGAACCCTCAACACGTGGATTATGATTCCACTGCTCTACCATTGAGCTAACCCGCCGTAAAAAAGTTGCGCTAACTTTAGCGGATTCATATTCGAATGTCAATACGGCAATGAAAAAAAGTGGATTTCGGGAGGGAAGCTGGAACGTTGTCGGTGTGGCAAAGTTGCCTCGGCCTTGCTGCAGGGGCGAGGGTGCCCTTGCCACATCACGTTTTGCAATCATCATCTATCAACACCGTAAGGTGTTCTTTCATTATCACTCTCCGTTATTGAGTGATACACGTTTGTGACGGCGGTTTGGGATGGGCTATCGTCCCAACACCAGTTTCGCGTGGGTGGCATAGGCACCGCGCGGGTCGTTGGCATAGGCCTCCATCGTCTTGCGACCGATGCCCTCCGGATCCTTCAGATGATAGAGCGCGCGGCCGAGGCAGAGTTCCCGCAGGCACTCTGTCCGTTCCCAATCCCCCTCGCGATTGGCGTAGTTCTTCACGACGGGAAGTTTCGGTCCCATCGTGATCGCGTGGCCGGCGAGTCCGGGCAGACGCAACGCCTGGATGAGGGCGGGGGCGCCGGCGGAATCGCCGATCGCCTCCAGGGCGATCGCGACGGCGCGGAAGTGGCTATACTCGCTCTTTTCGGTCAGGGCCTTGGTCTTCTCGATGATCGCGGGAAGCGCCTTCGTGGAACGGCAGCGGCCGAGGGCGATGATGTAGCTGTCCACCCAGCTGACGCTCCGGTTGAACTGGCCCATCCCGCGGTAGTTCCAGCCGGTGTCCCAGGAGATGGATTTCAGTTTCCGGATCAGCTCCTCCTCGCCGTCCTTCTCGCCCATCATACCGAGGACGTGGGCGTAGACGAGTTTGGCGTCGGGATCGGTCGCGGCCCGATAGGCTTTGCGCAGACGCGGGATGCTGCGGGCGTAATCGACCAGCACGACCGAGAGCCCCTGGTACTGGTTGGTCATCACGCTGACGGCGCGGTCGAAGGCCTCATCCGGCAGGGGGAAGGAGTCCTTCATCGTTAACACATCCCGGGGCAGGATCTTCTTCTCGATCAGGTGGCGCTGGAGCGCTTTCATGTCGACGTGCCGGACCTCGACGCCGGCCTTGACCGCCATCGCGGCGGCGACGCCCGCCGCATAGCCCTGGTTCTGGACATCGGGCTGCATCCGGAGGATCGGCATCGCGTCGCGGTGCGCGCTGATGCCGAGACCGGTCACCAGCAACCCCTCCAGTGTCTTGGGCAGGAAGCAGCGGTAGGGGAGGTTGACCCTCATGCCGGTATGGCCCGGGTCCTGGATGAAGAACTGCTCGTGGACGGTCTGGCCGTGGCTGTCGAAGTTGCTGAAGGTCTGGACCACCACATCGGGATAGGTCCGCTCGTTCACCACATCCAGCGGCGTCATGTAGAAGGCGCCAACCATCCGGCGGCGTTCGCGGCTGTTCAGCACCTGCGCCTGGTCCCAGACGTTGTTGGCCATGCTCAGACGCGAACGGAGTGCGAAGAAGCAGAGGTCGGCGGCGTCGGTGTCATCGAGAAAGCCGATGTCGGTGTTGGTGTAGCTCGCGCCGAGATTCCGGGGGGTCTGTCCGACACCCTGTACCGCCAGCTCGGCGGCGGTGATGAACTCGGTCTCGACGCCCGCCAGGGCGGGAAGCTCGGCGTTGCCGGTGGAGTCGATCGCCACCTTGCAGCGGATGACCCCGCGCTGGCCGTCTGGCGTCAGGACGATCACGCCCGTGACGCGGTTGTTCTCGACGATCGCGCCGTTCACCATTGTCCCGTACCAGATCTCCGCGCCGGCTTGGCGGTTCTCCCGGCGGTACCACTCCGATTTGCACTGCGAGAAGACCAGCCCCGTATCCTTTACGCCTTGATCGATCTCGGTTGTGAACCCGACCCGGTTTCCCCAGTAGTAGAGGCCGATCAGACCGTCGGTCTGGACCCCACCCATCTGGTAGAGGTATTCGCAGATGATGGTCTTGGCGCCCTGCCGGGCGGCGGCGATGCCCGCCGGCGCGCCGCCCGTGCC
>DBXN01000160.1:51449-62529 GCA_002309585.1 Verrucomicrobia bacterium UBA1211 | reverse complement strand
GACCCGCCCCTTCGTGTTGGTCAGGTAGGCGGGGAGGGATTTGGCGTGTTCGCCGAACGCACCCGCCGCGGCGGCTCGGGTGGTCCCCTTCACATGGATATCGCCGAGCGCGGGACGGGATTTCGCCATCGCGGCGGCGGCCGTTCCCACCCGTTCGCCCAGCGCCATCAGGTTACCGGGCAGCATCATCTCTTCCGCGGCGCCGCGGGGGAGGTCCGCCATCGCGCTCAGGACAAAGAGCCAATCGGTGCCCGCTGGCTGGAGCGTCCGCAGATCAAGCGCGTCAACGCCCGCCCACGCCGCCTGTGAGCCGCTTTTGCCCCGGATGCGGTCGGGCGGGTTGAAGGCCAAGGTGTCGGCGGATTCCAGCTGGCTCGGCACGAAGGTCAAATCCCGCGCTTTCTGCTCGGCCTCGGCGAAGGAACGGGCGGAGCCGTCCTTCATCGTGATGTCGATCTCGCAGAGGTACATCTTGCCGTCAATGTTCTCCGGCTGGCCCTTCGCGGCGCGGATGCCGGTGATCCGGCTGGGGTAGAGTCCCAGCAGCTCTTTGACACGGACACCCTCGGCGCGGGGAGCCTCGCCCGCGAGAACTGTCCGCCGGAAGGTGTAGGTGCCGGGCGGGAAATCGGTCGCCTCGCCGCCCACCGCGCGCGCCGTCTGGCCCCGCTCGGTCGCGTCGATGACGACCTTCGCGCGAATCACCTGACGTCCGCTGCGGTTGGCCATCACGACGCCCGCGAGGCGGCCCGCGCCGTCAACGGCGGTGCCGCAGACCTGCGCGCCGGTCAGGAAAGGGATCCGCGCCTGGAGCAGCGCCTGATCCAACGTCTTCTTTACCTTGAGCGGATGGGTACGGTCAGAGACGTTGACCGTGCGGGCCTGCGTCTCTTCTGAGTAGACGAAAATCTCACCGAGCAGTTGGCGGGAAAACGCTTTCGCTTGTTTTCCCGTGACCTCCAAATATTGGTAGGTCCCCTTAAAGGGAATGTCCATCAAAACGGCCTCGTCACCGCCTTGCGCGACGGTCCAGTCCTTGCCGGACACAGGGGCCGACCATGCCTTCCCGTCCTGACTGCCTCGGATGATGACCGATTCTGTTCTGAATCCCTTGGCGCTGTCATCGCGCTCAAAGGCGCCGACAACGATTTTGGCGAGATTCCGGGGCTTTCCCAGATCAAGTGAGAGGGTCACGTCGCCGGCGTATTGGACACTGTCTCGCGGCGCCAGCAGATAGTTGCCGTCATTGAGCCGTTTCAGATTCGCGTCAGGATGCGCGCTCTCCGCCTTGAGGCTTGCCGTGTAGGTGAAGGGGAGCGAATCGGCGGGGCGGGCCGACTCCGTGAACATCTCGCGCACGAGCGGGGAACGGGTATCGTCTTTCGGATCGAGATGGAGCCGCAGCTTGCCGGCCATGTCGTCGCCGAGGTAGGGGCGCGGCGAGACGAGGAAGACCGACGCGCCCGCTTTCGCCGCCGCGCACGCGGCGGAGACGGCGCCGGAGGAACCGCCCACGACCACCACATCGACATCTTGAACCAGCTCAAGTTCTTTCGCCGGTTCGACTACGGTTTCACCCGCGAAAACGAACCCTGCCAATCCGATCCATCCCCACACCATGTGCTTCATACTTAACCTTCCTCATTCACTTGACCGCACAATAACGTTCATTGCCCATACAGTAGCAAAAAGGGTGAACGATTAAAAGGTTAAAGGAATCAAAAATGGGCGAATGAATGTTGACGATTTCGCGTGACAGTGCCGACACATTCGTGTACCGTATTCTTGTAAAGAGGGGAATATAATCATGCGGATACTCTGGATTGAGACCGTTGGTGCTTGTGGCGGCGGACAGATGAGCCTCTGTGAGGCTTGTCAGGCATTGACCGAAAAGGGTGGCGTTGAGGTGGCCGCCGTCATTCCGGCCGGCGATATCGCCGAACGGATGAGGACGGCCGGTGTTCCTGTTTTTTCCGGGCGGCCGGTTCGCGGCCGGAGAGGGGGCGCGAACCTCTTCAGGACGATCAAGAGACTCTTTTCCGCCGGAGACCCCATCCGTGCGGCGATCAAGGCTTTCAAGCCGGACATCATCCATGCGAACAGCCTGACGGCATTTCTCGCTACGCCTTACCAGAAGAACATCCCGATGCTGTGCCATGTCCGCGATCTCCGTTTCCCCGTCATGCCGATGCGGATGGTTTCGCATCGTGCGGACGGGATTATCGCCGCCTCGCCCGAGATCGAGACCGCTCTGGCGGAGACGCTCTCCTCGCGCACATTCTCGAAAATCAAGATTGTGACCAACGGGATCGACTTGAAACGGTTTAAGCCGGGTGACCGTGTCGCCGCGCGGAAGGCGGCGGGGGTGTGCGAGACGGGGCCGCTGATCGGGATGGTCGCCCATTTTGTTCCGTGGAAACGCCATAACCTCTTTCTTCGCGCGGCGGCGGCGATTCGGCAGCGTCTTCCCGAGGCGCGGTTCGTGATCGTCGGGCGTGATCTGCTCCATGAGCAACGGGCATGGTGCGATCAGCTCCGCGGCCTGGCGACGGAACTGAAACTGGATGACGTTTTGACCTGGATCACCGACATGACCCATGTGGAGACATTCTATCCCGCTTTGGACCTTCTGATACACCCGACGGTCCATGAGCCGTTCGGACGCGTGGTCTGCGAAGCGATGGCCTCGCGTGTCCCCGTCATCGCCGCCTCGCCCGGCGGCCCCGATTCGATCATCACGCCGGATAGGGATGGTATCTTGATTGACGACGGCGATCCGGAAAAGACGGCGCAGGCTGCGGTCGGGCTGCTCGGCGATCCCGACCGTATGCGGCGTCTGGTCGATGCCGCCGAAGAGACAGTCCGTTCCCGCTTCGCCATCCAGCGCGTCGCCGATGAACTGATCGCGGTTTATCGACGTTTGGAAGTCGAAGAAGGGTAGGGATTCGTTCCCGGGTTATCCATTTTGGGAGTGGTGCTGTTCACACGTTCAGAATCGAACACGATAATAAGAAGATGGTATGAATATGAAATGGATGGTTGGACTCTTTCTGGGTTGTGCGCTCGCGGGTTCGGTCCGGGCGGCGGATGTGGTCGGTTACAACACCGCGAACGGGACACTTAATTTGGGACCCGAAGCGCAGTATGACAGCGAGACGTACCAGAGCGCCTCCTATCGGTTCATCGTGTATCAGGGGACGGTGAACATCAATCTCGGCGCATCCATCAAGACGGGTGGTAACGGCAACAGCGTGTGCAACTACATCGGTGTCGATAAGACTTCGCCCGCCGTGGTGAACATCAACGGCGGTACGCTTTGGTGTACGACGGCGGGGGGCGGCGCGGGATGCCTCGGTATCGGGATCAACCAAAACAATACCGCTTCGACGCTCACCTTGAACGTCGGTACGTTGCGGGTGGACGGCACGATCAGGAGCGGCGTGGCCTGGAACAGCATGAACGGCCGTTCCAATTCCGGAACGGTCAATGTGAACGGCGGTGAAGCGTTTGTGAATCAATTCGTGTTCGGGGGAAACTCGGAGAGTACCGGCGCTTCGACACTCAATCTGAACGGTGGCCGATTGACCGTGAACGAGCTGAATTTCCAGGGTTACAACGGGCAGACGTTCACATGGGGCAACGGCACGCTTATCGCGGGACGGTCTGGAATCTTCACCCTTGAGGAGTATCGTGGAACCAATAAAACCCGGACGATGACGATCACTGGAACGCCCGCCACCTTCGATACGGCAGGTTTAGACCAGATCCTGCCCGCCTTCGCCGGGACCGGTAAGTTGCGGCTTACCGGCGGTGGCATGGTCATGTTCTCCGAATCGACGCTCACCTACGGATTGGTCCTCGACGGGATTTCGATCGATCTGGGCGAACTCGTCGCCGGGACGGTGCCGCTGACGGTTGCGAACCTTGAGATTCTCGGCGCGGTGATGTTGGATGTGTCGCTTCCCGCCGATCCGCACGGCCGGTATCCGCTTATCGCCGCTTCCTCTTCCATCATCGGCTCGCCGGCCCTCGTTTCTGTGAACGGCGGGGGCTCGGGTAAGGTAGTGCGTGACGGTAACACGCTTTTCCTCTCTTTCGAGGAGGAGCCCGGTCCATTGGTCTATTCCGCGGCGGGCGGCGGTGAGGATACGCCGGACGGTTCCGCCTACACCCGGTTGCTCTTCACCGCTGACGCGGGTGCGTTCACGGTGGCGGGCGAGGGATTGACCTTGGCGGAGGACATCGCCGATATGAGCGCGGCGAAGCAGGTTTTGTCCGCGCCGCTCACGCTTCTGGCGGAGAACACTCCGATTTATGTGGCGGAGAATGGATGCCTGGAGTTGAATGGCGGTATCACGGCGCAGACGCCGGTCAAGGACGGCCCCGGTACGCTTGTACTGGGCAGTGACACGCTGCCGGCATCCATCTCCCTCAAAGAGGGCGTTATCGATTTCGCCGGTCAGACCTACACCGGTACGCTGCCGCTGTATAGCACCGCGATGCGGCGCGGATTCGGTCGGGAGATCACCTACACGAATGGTGTTTGGCGCTATGACGGGCACATCAATTTTGAGTTCGAGGATAACACCCTGCGTTTTGCCGACGGTTTCACGCTGGACGCCACGGCCAATTCGGACAGTCGGTTCGCCATTGGATACTCGTATACGGATTGGGGTGACGCTTTCCTCTGCACGAAAGTGGTGGTGGATGGCGCAACCGTCAACGTGCGCGGCAACAGCAGTAACACCTGTAACTTCATCGGCGTTGACCGTTCTGGGACGGGAATTCTTGAGATTCTCCGGGGTGCGTTCCATACCGACGGGTACATGCGGATCGCGGCGGGAGGAAATCAGAAAACCATCGGTATCGTCCGGGTCGGGGGCGGGTCGCTCCTGATCGCGAATGACCTTTGGATGGGGACGGTGTTCAACGGCCCCAATGCCGGGCAGGGGACGGCCACCTTCGAGATGACGGGCGGCCAGACCACATTGCGCAACTTCTACGCGGGGGCGACCTCCTCCAGCGTCGCGTCCAGCACGGTGAACCTGCTGGGCGGCGTTTTCGAGGTCTCGACGTTCACGTGTCAGGCGTGTTGCCGTCAGGCGGTGACGGCGGACGGCGTCATCTTCCGCGCCAGGCAGAGCGATAACGGCGGGACAAGGTTCATGTCCGCCGCTGAATCGGCGGATTCTTACGAAAAGAGTTATACGGTGGGCGCGAGCGGCTTGACCGTGGATACCGCCGGATACGATGTGCGTTGCTCCATTCCGTGGACGGGGGATGGCGGCCTCACCATGACGGGCGGCGGTTCCTTTATCCTCAATCGGGAGGTGGCGCTGGCGGGAGACGTGACGGTGGCGGATGATACGGCGTTTGGCACCTCCGTCTCGCAGACGTTCCCCGGAACCTTGACGCTTGGCGCGGGCGCGATCCTCCGTTTCGACCTCTCCTCCCTCGGAAACGACACGATGACGTTGGCGACGGGCGGCTTCGTGTTGCCCGATGGTGTGGATGATGTGATGGAGCTGGTGGAGCTGTCGGACTCGGTGAATTATATCGCCAAAGTCATTGATGGCGGTAACACCATCGAAATCTCCTCCTCGGCGGATGTTCCGATGACGGCCGATTGGACCGGGGCTGCCGGGACGGATGACCTTTACGATCCGGCGAACTGGATTTGCAGAAATGCCGCCGGCACGGTGATCGCTGACGGGTTGCCCGGACCGACGACAACGGTCTATGTCGATGGCGTCACAGCCTTCACCATTCCGGAAGGGGAGCTGTTGAACTGGGTGGGCATCACGGTCGGCACAACAGGTAAGATCTCGCTTACCGCAGATTGCGACTGGAGCGCGTTTCGCGAGGTTGTGCTGGCGAATGGCGCGGTTGTCGATTTGTGCGGCCACAACCTGAAGGTAACACGTCTCTCGGCGGCGGAGGACGGCACGGCGGTGGTCACCAACTCCGTTGCCGGCGTGAGACCGGAACTCAGACGGGTGAACGTGGTTGAGGAAAGCGATTTCATCGACACGCCCGCCGTGACGGTTTGCACGGACGTTGTGCGCGTCACGATCTCGAACGAGGGTACCTTCTCGGCTCCGTCCGGGATGCGCATCGGTGTGGCGATGGATGCCGATCTCGTGCAGACGAACGGGACGATCGAGGCGGGCGCGAATCGGAATGTCGAGGTGGCGCTCGGGGCGAACGGCCATACAGGTTCCTACAGCATTACCGGCGAGGGCTATGCGCATCTGGGACACATTCATATCGGCACGTCGAACGCTTCCACGGGACGGGTATATGTGGCGGAAAACGCGAAGATCAATCTGGTGGGGTGGATCACCGTCGGTTATGCGGGTGGCGCTTATGGTGAGATGATTCAGGATAGCGGCGAGATCACGCTGTCGGATGACTTGAATATCGGCCTTAACCGTGTCGGCGTGGGGACATATCAGATGAACGGCGGGACGCTGACCGTCGCGGGAAGCTTCGTGCCGGGCAGAAATTCCGGCGTCGGGACCTTTACGCAACGCGCCGGTGTGGTGAACGCGAACAGTTATTTGACAATCGGCTATGCCGGCGGAAACGGGACGTATGAGATGACCGGCGGCGAATTGAAGGTAACGAGACAGCCGGTGATTATCTCGCAGTCTGCCAACAGCGTGGGCGTTTTGGATGTCGCGGGCGGTGTGGCCACGGCGGGCAAGGGGATTCTTCTCGGGCATACATCCACCGCCACGTTGCGTGTCCGGGATGGCGGGCGGCTGAACATGACTGCCATCTCAATGGGAAATGGTGAGGCGACGCTTGAGCTTGACGGCGGCACGCTGGGGGCACTGGGGGACAATGCGTCTTTCATCCAAGGCGTCACGAATGTGGTGTTCGGCGCCAGGGGCATGACGTTAGACAACGGCGGGTATGCGGTCGGATTCGATGCCTGTACCCTGAAAGTGACACCGGGTGCGCCGGCGATCACCATGACCGGGACCGGAACGCTCGATTTGTCCGGTTCCTCGGTGGAGTTGCCCGAGGCGTTCGATTCCGCGCTCACACTCGCCATCGCTACGGAAGGCGTTTTTACGGGTGTTCCCTCCTTCGATCGGAAGGGATGGACGGTTCGCCTCTCTGAAGACGGCAAGATGATCCGCGTGCTGAGTCCCGGTTTCCTGCTGCTCCTGCATTGATGCGGCGCTTTTGGAGCGCGGGGATCACGGACAAATCCGGTGGCGTGTTAGGGTGGAGGCGGGGAATCGCGCGCACGGAAAAGGGGGGAAACTTCCTCTTTACTTTCCGTGTCCTCCTTTGGTACACTTTTAACTGTTAAGGTAAAGTAAGGTTGTCGTCCATCTTTCAAACTTAAGGAGTGGAATCGATGAAAGCGGGATTTGTCTGTTTAATGGCGTTATGTGCGGGCGCGCTGCCGGTCATGGCGGCGAATCTGACGGCTGGATACGGATTGGTCGATGCGATCGCCAACAGTGAGCCGCCGGGGTGTTGGCCCTTCCGGATTGCACCCGAAGGTATGTTTTCAGGAGGTGCTGCGGGCGGTTCAAGCACGCATGCGATCGACCGTAGCGGCGAGAACTGCTGGGCACCGGAGAGTGTCTATCAGCTGGAGCGGTACGGGGCGATGTCGGTGACGTTCTCGAATCTCATTCCCGGCAATACGTATGTGGTTGAGCTCCACTTGACGGAGAACTATTTCGGGGGCAGCAACGGTGGCGAAGGGGCGGGGGTCCGGATCTTCAATGTGACGATCAACGGGACGGCGGTCCTTTCCAACTACGATATCTATGTGGCGGCGGGCGGACCCTACACCGCCATCTGCAAGCAGTTCATCTCAACGGCCAATTCCTCCGGACAGATGATCATCCAGTTTACGAATGTGAAGGATAACGGTCACTTCTCCGGAATTACGATTTGGGGCCAGCGCGCACCTGCGGCGGTGTCGAACTTCAGCGCGGTTCCGAACGGTTCTTCCATGTCGTTCGCCTGGAACGGGACGACCGACGTGTTGCGGTATTACATCCAGAAGTCCGAATCCGCCAACGGCCCGTGGACGGATTTGGGTGTGTGCGTGCCGGAGACGGCCTCCACAACCATCGAGGGGTGTTACAATGCGACCCTCGCGCAGCACTACCGGGTGGTCGCTTCCAACGGCGTCGGGACCGTGGCTTCATCCGTTGTCTCCTTTGCGGCGCCCTCGAATTACACCGATATTCCGACTCGCGGCGCGGTGATCGCCAACAACAGTGCGGCCAACGTCCGCATCAAGACGGTCGGAACGACGTCTGACCCGCTCAACGTACTGGCCGCCGACACGGTGACGGTCGCCATGCTGATGCAGGACGCTCCGGCCGAGTCGACATTGGCAATGGGCGCCAACCAGTTCCTCAAGACAGGCGCGATCGGTGTCCTGACCGGCGCGGGTAACCTGATCATCGGCGACACGGTTGGGCAGGGGTCGGTGACCGGCGTTGGGGGCTCGATCGCCCTGCGCGCGGATGACGCGGCTTCGGAGCTGACTCTGAACGCAAAACTGGCGAATGACGGTGAGACGCCGCTTCAAGTCGCAACCTTTGGCGAGGGGACGATCATCCTCTCCTCCGGGATCGACTATACGGGTTCGCTGACGTTGGGCGGCGGGACGTTCCGGTTTACGCCGGATCCCGATTCCTCCCTGGGTGTGACGCTTTACGGTACCGGCGCGCTGGAGAAGCGGGGAGCCGGACTGGTGAATGTCATGACGCCTTCGCCAGACTTCACCGGCGATTTCGTGATCGCGGAGGGAACGGCGCGGCTGGGCGTGAGCGGTGTGTTCCCCAACGGCGGAACGCGGGTGGTGATCAAGGACGGCGCGACGCTGGATGTCGCCTCCGATACGATCGGCGACCAGGGAATGGATATGGGCATGGCGACGATCGTCGTGAGCGGAAGCGGCGTGGACGGTCAGGGCGCGATCGTCAACAACTCCACCCATAGCCAGTACAACTCCTTCCACATCGGCGAGCTGGTGGGGGATGTGGTCTTCGGCGGGACAAATTCCGCCGCCCGCTGGGATTTCCGCAATTCCGGCGACTACAGAACCTTCAAGATGAACGGTCACTCGATCACGAAGGTCGGGGCGAATATGGTCTGCCTGACGGGGATGACGCTGACGGAAGGCGGACCGGCGGTGTCGATCAACGTGAACGAGGGAACGTGGTCCTCCGAGACGACGACTTCCTATTCGGGCGGCGCGGCGCACACGATGAATGTCGCATCCGGTGCGATGTTCGATCTCTACGCGATGACGGTTCCGTTCAGCTGGACGCTGAATCTCGCCGACGGCGGCAAGATCAATTTCAGGAACGGGACGCTCGCCCAGAATGTGATCGCCGGACCGGTCAATCTCACGAGCGGTACGGTTGTGGCGTCCGGCGGGGGCAATGGTACGATCACTGGATCGATTGCGGGCGAGGGCAGGTTGCTTTCCTCCATGAACACCGGATATCGTCTGACCCTGAACAACGGGAACAACACCTACGCCGGCGGGACGCAGGTCACGGGCGGTGACCTTTACGCCACGGCGCGGGGCGACCTCCCCGGTTATGACAACCCCGCTCTGTTGAGCGTCGATGCCGGCACGCTGGTCCTGCCGGTCGATTCGAGTGACTGGACGATTGGCGATGTGGAGACCATCATCGACAACAACACTCTGAAGTCCGAGAACGCCAGCATCGGGTTGGATGTGGCGGGGACGTTGGCCTTTGACGAGCCTTTCTCCCTGACGATGGGCGGATTGGCCAAGTTCGGGGCTGGTCTGTTGACGCTTGAGAGGAAACTGTGGCTTCCTTCCGGTCGGCTGGAGGTGTCGGAAGGCACTCTGACGATCGCCAACGGGGACGACAACTATGTGACGGGAAGCGGAATATCGGTTCTGAAATCCGCCACGCTGAACATCACATCGGGATCAAAGGTGGTGGTTCCGGTCGCCTCCTGCAACCTTCCTGTGGGTACCGCGGATGGGCAGACCGCGCGGTTGACGGTTCAGGATTCGACGCTGATCACCGAGGTGCCGCTGGAATACAACGTCAATACGGGCGGTATCATGCTCGGCAATGCCGACCGGGCCTGCGCGGTGATGACGATTTCGGGCGACTCGCTGATCAGCAACAAGGTGGTCGTCGCGAACGCGACGGATTCGCAGGCTGCCGTCTATCAGAACGGGGGAACGCTGATCAACAGCGGCGGCGCGAACAACGATATCCGCGTCGGGCAGAACGGTTACGGCTACTACGAGCTGAATGACGGCTCGCTGGTCTTCCAGGGCTATTCGCAGGTCGGCGGCACGGGCGCCAACTCCAAGGGCTACTTTGTGCAGCATGGCGGGGATTTCGAGCAGAATACCGAACATACCGGACGTTTCGCGATTTGCCGCGGTGCCAACGGCGGCAAAGGCGTGGTCTATCAAGACGGCGGCACCTTCCGTGTCTTGACGAACGTGCAGGTGGGTGAGTGGGATAACACCCGCGGCGGCGAGTCGTGGTGGACAATCGACGGCGCGGCGTCCAGCGCCTACATCCAGGATGAGATCAACCTCTGCGACCGGACCAACCACACCGCCATTCTGAACATCAACAACGGCGGTACGCTGGAGACCAAGCAGATCAAGTCCCGCACGGCGGCGGGTGCGGCCGACAAGGATACCGCTCACGCCTACGTGAATTTCAACGGCGGCGTCCTGAAGGTTTCGCAGAGCGGAGCGCTCTTCGCGACGGGTGATAACCTCCCCGACGCGGTTACGATCTATCCGAACGGTGCGGTGATCGACACGGCGTTCAGCGCGACGATCGCCTGTCCGCTCACGGCCCCGGCCGGGCGCGGAATCGGCTCCATCACCCTTCCGAGTTCGGTGACCTCTGGAACGTACATCGGGCCACCCGACATCGCCATCTCCGGCGGGGGCGGCGTTGGCGCGTCCGCGATCGCGATCTTCGATTCGACGAGCGGCAAGGTTACCGGCGTGAAGATCACCTCGCCGGGATTCGGCTACACCTCCGCGCCGACGGTCACCATCACCGGTGGCGGCTCCACCGCG
>DBXN01000160.1:51176-51358 GCA_002309585.1 Verrucomicrobia bacterium UBA1211 | reverse complement strand
ATTGAGGATGGCGCGTTGGAGTTGGGGTGCGATGGCGCCTATCCCGCCGGGAACGATTTGGAGCTCGTGGGCGGTGCCCTTCAGGGATACGGCGCCGTGACGGCCGGAGCCGTGCGTGTGGAGTCGGGTGTCCTGAGCGGGCTTCAGGTGTCGGCCAGCTCGTTTACGAAGACCGGGCCGGA
>DBXN01000160.1:50999-51143 GCA_002309585.1 Verrucomicrobia bacterium UBA1211 | reverse complement strand
CTTCTGGCGGGTGTGCTCGACGGCGCCTTCAACACCGCGGACGCCAATCCGGCGACCATCGTGGCGAGTGCGCCGGTCATGGCGAACTCCACCGCCGGTTGGAACGACAACACGACATGGGTCTATTCCGGGTATATCTGGAAC
>DBXN01000160.1:10600-50971 GCA_002309585.1 Verrucomicrobia bacterium UBA1211 | reverse complement strand
CGGCGACCTGGACCTTCTGCAAGTTCTTTGATGACAGTATGCAGCTGATGATCGATGACGCAGTTCTGATCAGCAACGGCAACTGGGCGGATGTCGTCAAGGCGACGGTGACGTTGGATCCCGGCCCGCACACATTCGAGTTACGGTTGGGACAGGGCGGCGGCGGCGCGGGGCCGTCCGGCAATACCGGTTCGGATCTCGCCAAGATTTGGAACGCGGCGGGCATCGGTTTCGCGATCGACTTCGAGGGCCGCGATACGGTGGATGATCCCTCGTATTTCACGAAGCCGGAGAATTACGCGGGTGATCAGCCGCTCTTCACAACCGATCTGAGCACCGGCCGGATTGAGTTGCGTGAGGGTGTCGTCACTGTGGGCGCGCCAGGTGCGGGCCTCTATGCCGGCGTTCTTCCTGCAAGTTTTGACGAGGATTCGCCCAATCCGCGCCAATCTATCGTGTTCTTGCCAGAGATGGGTAACCAGACAACAGGGTGGAGTGACAATACGACATGGGTCTATTCGGGCTACATCTGGAACCGTTCCGACAATCCGGTCACCTGGTCGTTCGCCGAGTGTGTGGATGATAATGTCCTGCTGAAGATCGACGGGGAGACCCTCATCCGGAACACTACCTGGAACGACATCTCCGTTGCGACCCGGACGATCTCGCCCGGTCCGCACACCTTCGAGGTCCGGTTCGGTCAGGGCGGTGGCGGCGCCGGACCTGCCGGAACGTTCGGATCGCTCGGTTTCGCGATCGATTTCCTGGGTCGCGGAACGACCAATCCGTCGGATTATCAGGTCCCGTCCGATCCGGGTGACGGTTCGCTCTTCACGACGGCGATTGACATCTCCAATTCGGGATTCGCCGGTGAAGACTCGGTGGTTATCATGGGGAAAGATGCGGTTCTGCGGACGCAGAACAACGAGCCGATCATCGTTCCGAATATGACCGCTTCCGGAATCGTCGATATTGGAAGTCTCTCGATCGCCAATACGCTCTATGTGAATTGCGCGGATCTGCTGGAAGGGGCATCCCTGACGGTGGAAGAGGGGGTCCTGAATCTGGCCGAGTGCAGAAAGATCGTGATTGAGAATATCGATCTGCTCGGTAACAACGGATTGTACACCGTCGCTTCGGCGGCCAATGGGATTACGGGTTCGCTCGACGCGATTGAGATTGAGGGTATGCCGGATGACTCGGCTTGGACGCTTACCATCCGCGACACCCGTCTGATCTTGGGTTACCAGAGCGGAACCTTCATCATCCTGCACTAGGTCGTAGGGCGCGGGACAAAGGTCGAACGGGTTGGGCGTCAGCCGAGGCTGACGCCCAACCCGTTTACTTTTCCATTGTTCATCGGCGCGTTTTCCCGTAAAATATATCCATCCTTTTTAACACGTGGAATGAGGGAAAATGATGGATAAGAAACCGGTTGTGATTATGCCTTGTCTTGATATGCGGGCGGGGCGTGTGGTGAAGGGTGTGAATTTCGTGGATATCCGCGACGCGGGTGATCCGGTTGAGTGTTGCAAGGCCTATTGCGCCGCCGGAGCGGATGAATTGGCGATGCTGGACATCACGGCGACGGTCGAGGGCCGCCAGACGATGCTGGAGGTGGTTCGCAAAGTTGCGGATGTTGTGACGGTTCCTTTCACGATGGGTGGCGGAATCAGTTCCGTCCAGTCCGCGGAAGAGGTGCTGATGGCCGGCGCGGATAAGTTTTCGACAAGCAGTGCCGTGTTCCGTCATCCGGAGATGATCGGCGAGATGGTGGCGGCGTTCGGTCCCGAAAAGGTGACCGTGGCGATTGATGTCGCGAAGAATCCCGCGATGCCTTCGGGATATGAGGTGTTTATCGACGGCGGCCGGACGGCGACCGGCGCGGATGCGGTCGAGTGGGCGAAGCGGGTGGACGGATTCGGCGTGAAGACGATCCTGCCGACCAGCAAATCGACCGATGGCGTCAGGACCGGGTATGATCTGCCGTTGATCCGGGCGATCCGCGCGATCTCGGACGCCGATATCGTCGCTTCGGGCGGCGCGGGCGAGTTGTCCCATTTCGCCGATGCGGTCGAAGCGGGCGCGACGGTCCTGCTGGCGGCTTCCGTTTTCCATTTCCACATCATCGGTATTCCCGAGTTGAAGCGGTATCTGCAAGACCGCGGGATCGCCGTGAACCTGTAACCGTATCGGAGGAGTGTTTTTATGGCCGGTATCTTTAAAGCGTATGATATTCGCGGGATTTATGGAAAAGATTTGACAGAGACGGTTGCGTACAAGATCGGTCGGGCGTTCGTGACCTTCACCGGATGCCGGAAAGTGGTTGTCGCGCGGGATATTCGGCCCCACTCCGAACCACTGTTCCAAGCGCTGGCGAAGGGTATGATGGAGCAGGGCGCGGATGTGATTGATATCGGCCACGCCTCGACACCGATGTCCTATTTCGCGAATGGGACATTGGGCGCGGACGGAAGCGTGATGATCACAGCTTCGCATAATCCCGCCGAGTGGAACGGTTTTAAGCTCTGCCGTGCGCAGGCGGTGCCGATCAGCGGTGCGACGGGAATCGCCGACATCGAGCGGATGGTGAACGAGGAGGCGTTCGCGCCGCTTCCGGATCGTCCGGGAGCGATGAGCCAAACCGATATCCTGCCGCAGTACCGGGAGCATATCCGGCCGTTCGCGCACTTGGCGCGTCCGTTGAAGATCGCGATCGATTTCGCCAACGGGATGGGCATCGCGGAAGCCAAGACGATGGAGGGCGTGCTGGCGTGGGACGGACTCTATGACACCTTTGACGGGTCCTTCCCGAACCATGAGGCGAATCCGCTCCATACCGAGACGATGAAGGATCTGCAGGATCTGGTCCGCAAGGGCGACTACGCTTTCGGCGTGGCGTATGACGGCGATGCGGACCGCGCGGGATTTGTGGATGAGAAGGGCGAGATCATCGCGATGGATCTGATCACGGCGTTGGTCGCGCAGGATGTCCTGGCCTCCCATCCCGGCGGCGTGATCTTTTACGACCTTCGCAGCAGCAAGGTGGTGAAAGAGGTCATCGAGGCGGCCGGCGGCGTGCCGATGATGAGCCGTGTCGGCCATTCCTTCATCAAGCAGCAGATGCGGGACCACAACGCGCTTTTCGCCGGTGAGTTGAGCGGCCATTACTACTTCAAGGACAACTTCACGGCGGAGAGTTCCTCGCTGGCGATTCTGGCGCTGGCGAACATTGTGAGCCGTTCGGACAAGCCGCTGTCCGAATTGATTGCGCCGCTTCGCAAGTATTATCCGAGCGGTGAGGTCAACTCCCGTGTCTCCCGCGACCCGAAGGGGATTTTGGAGGAGCTGAAAGCGCGTTACGCCGATGGCCACTGCTTTGAGTTGGATGGCGTGAGCGTCGAGTATCCCGACTGGTGGTTCAATGTCCGCTGTTCCAACACCGAACCGCTGGTTCGCCTGAATCTTGAGGCGGATACGCGGGCGAAGATGGAGGAGAAGCGGGATGAGGTGTTGGCGTTGATTCGGAGTTAGGAAAGGCAGGAGAAACGTTATGGTTAATCAGGACGTGTATGACGCGCTGTTGGCGCAGTATCGTTCCCATTACGGAAAAGAACCGGAAGTCGTTGCGTACGCGCCGGGGCGGATCGAGGTACTCGGCAACCACACGGATTACAACGAGGGGTTCGTCTTCTCCGCCGCGATCAATTACGGAACCTTCTTCGCCGCTTCAAAAGCGCCCGGATCGACCTGCCGGCTGGTCGCGGGCGATTTGCGCCGGGAGGTCCAGTTTGAGACGGGGGCGGTGACCGCTTCGACCACCGACACTTGGCAGAATTACGTGAAGGGGACCTTCGCCGGACTCATCGAAGGCCGGGGCGTGACGACCGGATTCGATGGCATGTTTCTTGGCAACATCCCGCTCGGAAGCGGATTGTCCAGTTCGGCCGCGCTGGAGATGTGCACCGGCTTGGCCCTCGGCAAGCTCTACGGGATTGAGGTCGATCCCGTGACGATGGCGAAGATCGGCCAGCACGCCGAACACGCCTATGCGGGTTGCAAATGCGGATTGCTGGACCAGATCTCCAGCCTCGCCGGCAAGCAGGGCATGCTGGTGAAGACCGATTTCAGGAGTGTCGTTTACGAGAATGTTCCGATGGGTCCGGACGCCTGCTTCCTGATGTGTAACACCCACGCGAAACATGCGCTCGTGGATGGCGCCTATGACAAACTGCGGGCAGCCTGCGAAGAGGCGGCCGCCTTCTTCGCGAAACGGTTGCGTCACCCGGTGACCCATCTGAGGGATGTCTCGATGGCTGAATGGGCACTCTACAAAGAGGGTCTGGATCCGGCGGTCGCCGCCTGCGCTGCCCATCCGATCGGTGAGGATGAGCGCGTTCTGGCGGGTGCGAAGCTGTTGGAACAGGGCGATCTGGCGGGGTTTGGCCAATTGATGTTCGATTCGCATGAGAGTTCGCGGGTTCTGTTCCGCAACTCCTGTGAAGAGTTGGATACGGTTGTCGAGGCCGCCAAAAACGTTCCGGGTGTGCTGGGCGCGCGGCTGTCGGGCGGCGGTTTCGGCGGCTCGGTGGTGGTGCTGGTTCATCCGCGGGATGCCGAAACGGCCTCAGCCGCGTTGGCGAACGCGTATGCCGCCCGTTACGGGAAACCGTGCGCGGTGAGTGTGATCACGCCTTCCGAGGGTGCCCATTTGGTTTAGGTGTTCCGGATTGAAAGGACGGGGATGATGATGCGCCATCGAATTGCCGTGAGTCTGTTGATCGCCGGCTGGGCGGCCGTGTGCTGTGCGGCGGGGCCCAAGATTCCTGCGATCTATACGGTGCCGCATGAGTTGGATGTGCTGGTCCAGGCGGGCCATGTTCAAGGCGCGTGCTGCTCCGAACAGGGGATCTACCTCGCCCACCAGTTTGGGATTGAGAAGATCGGATGGGACGGAAAACGGCAGGGCGGCGTGAAAGCGCCCGCCCATCTGGGAGACATCGGTTATGCGGACGGGCGCATTTACGGCGCCTTTGTCCTCCGCGGTGTCAAGAACGACCAGGCGTTGGGCATGATCCGCGTTTGGGATGAGCAGCTCAATGTGGTGGCTGAAAAGACGGTTACAAAAGAGGGATTGGATGGCGCGGTGGTGATCGGTGATACGCTTTATTGCGGAATCGACCGGTGGGGCGGAAACGGTCATCCCGGCGCGGCGATCGCGATGTTCGACCTTCAGTTGAATCTGAAAGGCGTCGTGGATGTCGATTTCGGCTATTGGATCCATTTCGGGGTCCAGACGATGGCGACCGACGGGAAGGATCTCTTTTGCGGTAATTACGGTGTGCGCAAGGATCCGAAGGAGAATCCCGACGCTCGAAACACCACCCTCCTTTCCCTGCCGGGCTGTTCGGTCCAATCGAGTTGGACGCTCCCGTTCGCCGAGGGGTTCTGCCGGGTTCCGGATAAGATCGCCAAACGCACGAACCCCGTCTTCTTCTGTGTCCGGGCGCTTGGCGGAAACATGCAGGGGTGGCGGAAAGATCCGGCCAACAATCCGCCCCGCATCCGGATCGATTTTTATGAATATGACGGGAATGGCCATTTTGAGGACATCACGGAACGGTAACGGACCGGGCATCGGTTGAGGGTGAGCGGGAGCATGGCTTTGGAGTCGGGTATCCGGGGAGACGGGAATCAATGGTGGGTCAGGGTAGGCCGGGACGCCTGTTTCGGTCCCGTACCGCTGGCGACGCTCCAGGATTGGGCCCGCGACGGCCGGATTGATCCCGCCAGCGAGGTCTCTTCCGATTATCAGCGGTGGAGTCCCGCCATCGCTCTTTCTGCGCTGGAGATGGAGTGGATCGCGAGCCTGCCGGACGGACGTTTCTACGGGCCGATTCATCGCAATGCCCTGAATGAGTTGCTTGCGAACGGCGGTTTGCCCGCTGACACGATGGTCTTCCGCCGTTCCTCGCCGACGGAGGATGCTGACCTTTCCCGCGAATCGTTGTTGGAGCAGATCCGGCAATGGACGGATGCGCATGCCGTGCTGCGGGAACAGATCGAACGGGAACGCCGCGAGGCGACGGCGGATCTCGTCCAGTCCCAGCGGACCTGCCAGTCCGCCCAGGCGCGTTGCGCGGAGTTGGAGGAGGTTGTCGCCCGTCTTCAGGCGGATGAGTCGATCTCGCAAACCAAGATTGATCAGTTGCAGACACTTCTGGAGGAGGCCCAACGGGAGACCGCCGCGTTGGCCGAACGGTGCGAGACTTTGCGCCGGACGGCGGAAGCGGCGGAGGAAAAATACCGGCAGAAATGCGAGGAGGCGTCACAGACGGTCTTGACCTATGAGATGAACGATACACTGCCGCAGGCGTCCGCTTCCGTTCCCGCACAGAAACCGGCGGCGGAACAGAACGTTTCGATCATCGAACCGGAGGTGATCCGGCCTGAAACGGATCAGCCGATTGCCCAACAGGATGCCTCTTCGAGAGGCGGTTCATCGGCGTTAGAGGCGCTGGAGCGGCAATTGCAATGGGAACTTTCGCAATTGGGCGACAATGCGCCGAAGATTTTTGACGGGAAAGAGCCCGCATTTTTAAAGGCGTTCGCATTTCTTAA
Source organism: Verrucomicrobia bacterium UBA1211 (assembly GCA_002309585.1). Lineage (GTDB taxonomy): Bacteria > Verrucomicrobiota > Kiritimatiellia > RFP12 > UBA1067 > UBA1211. The sequence goes on along the minus strand of DBXN01000160.1, from coordinate 44,350 downwards.
ACGCCCCTCATTCTTAAAACTCCCCGCCTTTCTGAAACGTGGATAGGGCGGTCATTATTCGGTAGGAGGTCACACATGGCAGGCGCGAAACATCAGCAGGAACAGACAGATCAGTGGTTTCTCAGGATCGGAGGCGAGAGCGTGTTCGGTCCCGTGACGCGCGAAGGGCTTTTGCTTTGGGCCGAACAGGGACGGGTCCTGCCGAGTCATGAGGTGTCTACCGATCGGAAGAGTTGGACCGCCGCCGCCGCCGTTGATTTTCTGGAGATGAATTGGTATGTCGATGACGGGCAGGGCGATTTGCGCGGTCCCTTGAACCGGAAGGCCGCCGAATTCCTCTTGTCGAGCGGGAAGGTTCCCGAAGGCTCGCAGATCATCTCGGCCGATGAGATCGAATCCGGCGATCGGACGGATGAACCCGCCGCCGCCTGGCTGCAGGAACGTGAGTCGCTGCTGCAACAGTTGAAACGGGCGGCGGCTGAACAGGATGCCCTGATCAAGAAAAACGACAAGGAGCGCCGCGCGTTGGAGAAACGCCTGGAGGAGGCGTGCCAGCAGGTGAAGCAGTTGGAGAGCCGTCTGGAGGAACAGGCGCTGCAAACGCCCGAACCGCCGGTGGAGGATACCGCCCGCATCGAGGAACTGATGCAGAAACTGGTTGATAAAGACGCCGAGATCGGGAACCTTCGCGCGAAGATGGAACAGGATGTGCTCCAAAACAATCTCCGGTTGTCGGAAGCCCGCAAAAGTGCCGTTCAGGAACGGGATCGGGTTGCGGCCGAGTTGATGGCTGTGAAGTCGGCCGCGAACGAGGAACGCGATGCGTTACTGGCGCAGATTGAGGAGGGCCGGCGGGAGGTGGCAACGGTGCGCGAGACGTTGGAGGCGCAGGTCAAAGCGGTTCGCGCGGAGGAACGGGAACAGGGCGAGGCGGCGTTGAACGCGGCGCGTGAGGAGGCGCGCGTGGCCGCCGGTCAGGCCGCCGCGTCACTGGAGGCGGCCCGTGCCGAGGCGGAGGAGGGCCGGATCCGGTTCGAGGCCGAGTTGACAGCGGAGAAACAGGGACGGGCGGATACGGAGACGAAACTCAAGGCGATGGAGGCGGATTTCACCGAGTTACTGAATACGTCCAACGCCAATGAGGAAGCGTACAAAGAACGGATCGCGGAGTTGGAAAAGCTGTTGAACCAGTCTCCGGAGGAGATCGGACGGTTTTATGCGATCCGGACGGCGGTCTACAATCTGGTGAAGATGGAGATCGACACGCTGGAACGAAATTTGGCGGACGAGCGGAGCTATTTTGAGCAATTGAAAGAGGCGAGCCAGCAGCGGATCGCGAAGATGACGGAAGATCGCCAGACGCTTTTGCGTCATGTCGGTTCCGGTCCGGAAGAGATGGCGTTGCAGACGCTCCGGCAGCAGCCCGCCGATTCCCAGAACGCGCGGTTGCGCGCCGAATTGGAGAATCAGAAGGTGACCTTCCAGCGTGAGATCGAGATGCGCGAACGGCAGGATCAGGAGCTGCGGCGCCGGATGCAGTTGCTGGAGAGCGAGAATGCCCATCTGCGCGAGGAGGCGGGTGAGAGTGAACGGCTCCGGATGCGCCTTTCCGATGCAAAGGATATGCTGGAGCATCGTGAACGGGAACTCTCCGATGAACGCCACAGGCATGATGACGACATCAAGCTTTTCAATGAATCCAAGCAGGCGTTGCTGGCGCGGATTGAGCGGTTGGAGAATCCCGGTGCCGAGCCGCCCCCTCCGCCGTCCCCTCCGGCGGGCAATAAAGGCCCCGTTTTCCCCTCATGGATGCGGCTCAAATAAAGGGATCAGGCGCGGGCTGGACGCTCGCGCCTGTCATCTGCGGCTTATCAGCCTACCGAACGGGAATCGGGTCTCCGAGACGGCGCGTGTCTTTCGGATCATAGACGGCGACACCGACGAGTGAATCGGCACAACCGTAGTAGAGATACCATTTCCCTTTGAAAAAGGCGAGACCCTCGATGAAGACCGTTCCCTGCGCATACTGGCCCTTGCGCTCAAAGTCAGCCATCGGGCGGAAGAAGGGAACATCCAGCCGGGCGATCGCGCGGTAGGGGTCCTTCAGGTCGAAGAGAACCTGTCCGGCGCAATACGCGCCCTCGCCGAAACGGCGGTCGGCGTTCTCCCCGTGTCCGTTTTTTCCGTTGTAAAAGACGAGAATGCCCTTGTCGGTCTTGATCGCGGCCGCGCCCACCTCGGTCAGGATACTGTCGAAATAACCGCGTCTGGGGCGGATCAAAGGAAGGAGCGAACCGTCTTTCCGTGTCACCGGGTTCCAATGGATCAGATCATCGCTGATGGCAGCGTTGATCTGCGCTTCACCCCAATACATCAGGTAGTGGCCATTGATCTTGGCGATCGTGTAGGTTCCGGGATCTTTCGCGGAGGGTTCGGTGACGATCACCGCCGACTTGCAGAAGAGATTGCGATATCGTCCGTTCTCCGCGTCCCAGAAGGCGGGACCGTGTTTCCGCCAATGGTGAAGATCGGTGGAGGTCGCGACACAGAGGCGCGCTACCTTCCTGTTCCAACCGGTATAGGTCATTACGTAGGTGCCGTCTTCCGTCCGCGCGAGACGGGGATCCTCGCAACCGCCACTCCATTCAAAGGTCTTCTGTTCATCCTCATCGGGATAGAGAACCGGAGCCGGTTCGCGCGTGAGCGTCACGCCGTCGGTCGTCGAGGCGAAGCCGATACGGGAGGTTCGGCTGCCGATTCCCTGATGGGTGTTGTCCTCCGCACGGTAGAGCACGCAGATCTTTCCGTCCCATACCGTTGCGGCGGGATTGAAGGTGTCGGACTCCTCCCACTTCATCTCCTTTTTCTGCATGGGACACGGAAAGACACTTTGCGCATTGGGTTTGATGACGGGATTTTTACCCTCCGGGCGGACAAATCCGCCAAACGCCCATTCAGGTAGACGATTTTCGACTGTCTCCGCCAGCCCGGCGAGGGCAAGGCAACCGATGACACTCAATACAGGGAAACGGGATTTCATATTTAGGACTCCTTCGGTGTTGAGGATAAAACGGGAGGATGCTGGCACCAGGCGCAGAGGTGGTCATAGGCTTCGGAGTGGGTGTCGAGGACCGAGTTCGCCAACGTTTCGGCCTTTTCAATCGATCCGTTCATCGTCCTATACCACGATTTGAGTTCATCGAGACCGACCCGTCCGACGGCGTCGGATTGGAGAGCCGGATCGATGTTGTGCGGCATGCCGAGATCAAAAAGATAGACTCCGGATTTCAGCAGCGGGGCATGGGCGGCAGGGGTCAGGACCGGTTCGGTCACCGTCACCGCGCTGAACACGAGATCGGCCCGGGGGAGGACGGAGGGAATATCCGCCAGTTGGATGCGGTTGATCCGGCCTTCCGCGCCGACGGGAACCTCGGGTTTGTTGGCGTGGTAAGCCCAGTCGAGGGTGAAGCCGCGTTTGAGCAGGCCGGCCGTGAGGCCGCGCCCCACCATGCCGGAGCCGATGACCAGCGCGTGTTTGCCCGGGGGGATTCCATGCCCGTCGAGATAGCGGAGCGCGACATCCTCGATTTCCGAAACTTCAAGGATCGGTTCCACGGTGTGGCGTATCGCTTTGGAGACGTGCATGGCGGTGCTGGCCCATTCGTTGATGATCGGGCCTGCCCAGCCGTGCGCATTGGCCTCCTCCAACGCCTCTTTGAGTTGGGAGACAATGTGGAACTCGCCGGGCGTCTGCGACCGCATGCCCGCCGAGACGAGGCAGAGATGGTTGAAGGCGTCGATCCCGCGTTTGACGTAATAGGCGGATTCGGGCAGCTGGTCAAACCGAAGCAGGCGGCGCAGGATTCCGCAGGTGCCGGTTTCCTGGGAGACGGCGGCGACCACCTCAATCCGGTTGCATGTGTTGAGAATCATGAACTCATGCACACCCCAGATCAGATGGATCATCGCGCCGACCGATTCGCGCAGAGGCGACGGCAGGTGGTAGGGGGCGCGTTGGTCGGCGGGGAGGTAAAAGTGGCTGGTCCCCAGCACCAACAGATCGGTGCTATTGATGGTGTCGAGATGCCGTTTCAGGTTGTCCTTGATCAGCCGGGAGCGCCGGCTGGATTTGCCGTTGGTCGAAACCGCCAGCAGGATGTCGTCGGAACGGACGATGGCCGGTGTGACGAAATCGCCGTCCGCCCAGTTTCCGTCCGAGCAGCAACACGGAATTTGCCGAGTGCGGGCGGCTTCCAATACCGCCCGGTTGACATGCTTGTCGTCGGTGCAGGCGAAGACCAGGGTGGCGTTTTCCAGATCGGCGGGGTCGAATCGCTTGGCGATGTGTTCGATCCGGCCCGACTGGGCGAGGTCGGTCAGTTCGGACACACAGGTAGGACAGACCAGGCGGATTCCGGCACCGGAGTCGAGCAACAGTTCGATCTTGTGCTGGCCGACCCTTCCACCGCCGACCACCAGGACCGTCCGTCCCTCAAGCATCATGTTCACCGGAAAGGTTTTCCGTATCGGTCTTCCCATTCTCATTACCTGTTTATCCCCGTAATCCGCTTTTTCCCTGAAAGCGAACCATTACTTTAACACAGGAATAAGGAATAGGGAAGCGGGAAAAGGTTCTAACCCCTTTTGCAGACAAGGGCGGCGGCATGGACGGCGATGCCTTCTTTATGCCCGGTGGCGTCCATGCCTTCGTTGGTTTTACCCTTCACCGATACGGATTCCGGGGGAATGCCGAGAAGACCGGCGAGACGGGATCGGATCGCATCGATATGGGGACGGAGTTTCGGTTCCTGCGCGATGACGGTCGTATCGACATTCACAACGGCCCAGCCCTTTTGGGAGAGGCGCTCGATCACGGCGGTTAAGATGGCCGTGCTGTCGGCGTTTTCCCAACGCGGATCGGTGTCAGGGAAGTGGGCGCCGATATCACCGTCCGCAATCGCGCCCAGAAGCGCGTCGCAGATCGCGTGGATCAGCACATCGGCGTCTGAATGGCCCTTCAATCCAAGCGGATGGGGAATGGCGATTCCTCCCAGCATCAGCGGCCTGCCCGCCACGAAACGATGCGAATCATATCCGATGCCAACGCGAAACGGGATGTCCATGTGTTTGATTCCTTTACGGCTGGGTCAGTTCTGCCACTCACAGGTGATCTGTCCAATCGCGGCGGATTGGGCGGTGCCGCGGAAAATCGCCTGTTCGATACGGGCGAGGGAAGGCGTTCGTTTGGTGAGCAGCAAAAGGTGGATGACGCGCCCCGTCTCGTCAGTCTCGACCTCGAAGATGCCGTTCCCGTTCGCTTCGGGTAACGGAAGTTCCGGGGGAGTGAAGGTGAAGCCGGCGCGTTTCAGATCGGCGGAGAGCGTATGCCGGACACCCGATACCGGCGGCGGGAAGGTGACGTCGGGGATCGGTAGCGCCGGCGGGATGATCGGCGGCGGCGGTTGGGGAAGAGGTTGGGGCGGGGCGGGCGACCATTTACCGGGATACAGGCTGCCTTCTTCCAAGTACCACGGTTCCGGAAGGGGTCTCTCAAGATCGACTAATCCCATTTCCAGGGAGAGCTTGCCGTTCTGCGCGTCCGAAGCCCATGCGGACCGGATTTTCTTGAATGCCTGAGCGGCGTAAGTGGGTTCCAGTTCCACGTAGGCCGCCGCCGGACCGCGCGCCGGTCGGTTGGGGTTTGACGCACGCGGGGGCTTGAGGATAAGGGCGTAGGGGACCATCGACCAGAGCAACGACATCCCGGCGGCCATCAACAGAACCGGCATCCAGAAACGGAAACGGCTCCGTTTCAGGTGTTCGGCTCGTTTTTGGCGAAGGAGGGTGGTTTCGGTCATAGCCGCCTATTCGGGTTTGGTCGCCACATCGACCCGTTTGATGCCTGCGTCGCGGGCAAGATTGATGAATTGCATCACGGCCCCATGCAGGACACGTTTGTCCGCCAGCAGGAGCAGCGCCTGTTCCTGGCTTTGCATTGTGTATTGGCGCAGCCGCTCCGAGAGCGCCTCCATCTGCTCCTTGTCGCGGGAGAGGAAGCGGTCGTCATCGAAAAAGACCATCACCTCCTGCGCGCCGGGCAGGGCTTCGCCGGTGACGGGAATCATCATCGCGGTGAGTGTGGCGTGGGTACCTTCCCGAAGCGGCGCGTTCGGCAGATCGAAGAGAACGCCCGGCGTCACGGCGGTTTTCCCATGGACCAAAATCAGCAGCAAGACCAGCAGGATGGCGTTGATCCACGGGACGGCCATCAGGAGGGGCCTTGCCCATGGGATGCCGAAACGGTAGATGTTTCGGTGCCGCCGGATTTCCCGGCTGAGCGGTTCGTTGGAGGTGGAGACTGGCATGACGGAACGCTCCTTACAGCATCGATTTGTCCTGTTGCGTGAAATAGGCGGTGATCTCTGAGGCGCAGGATTCCATGTCGAGTACCAGCCGTTCGATCCGCGTGATCAGGATGGTGTAGAGGACATGGCACTGGATGGCCACGATCAGCCCCGCAATCGTCGAAGCGAACGCGTAGAAGAGACCGGCGGTGAGGTCGGTGTTCTGGATCAGGACATTCTGCTCGTGCAGGGTCCGGATGACCGAGGTCATCCCGAGCAGGGTTCCGAGCAGGCCCAGGAGCGGGGCGATCTGGCACGTGAGGGCGATGGCCGCGATCCGGCGTTCCATCCGCGACCATTCCGCCCGTTCCGTGTTGGTGAGTGCCTCCGAGAGCGCGGCGTGGGTGCTGTTGCGGTGATGGATCGCGGTAAGGACCACCGTCGCCACGGGACAGGGGGTTTCTTCGCAGATGGTCATCGCCTCATCGACGTTGTTTTTCTCCAGGACGTTGCAGACGCCTTTCAGAAAGTCGCTGTAGTCGATCTGGGCGCGGCGCAGATGGAGCAGCCGTTCCAGAAAGACCAGCAGGGCGATGACACCCAGCCCGACGATAATCCAGAAAATCAGATTGCCTTGCAACATTACGTACCCGCCTTTTTCGTTTTCAGCCGCTCGATGCGGCGTTTGATTTCATCCTGGCCCGGAAGATCCATGCGGTCGGCCCGCCGCAGAATCCGTATGGCCTGATCGATCCGGTCTTGCCGTTCATACAGATCGGCCGCGCTGAACGCCGCCCGCAGGAAAAGGTTGGCCGAGGTGTCGTCCACCCAGTTGCCGTTCCGGCGTTCCTCCTGATACCGCATCATGACTTCGGAGTAGTATTCGTTGATCGCCTCGTCCGGTTGTTTGAGTTTTTCGTAGCACCGACCGATCTTAAAGTGAATCTGAAGGAGCGCGTTGGCCGAGAGGTTACCTTTCTCCAGCCGGGTCCGGTAGGCGTTGATGGCCTCCTCATAGCGGTGGCTGTTGTCGGCGCCCATGGTGAAGAGACAGTCGCCTTTCCGAAGCCAGGCCTGTGCGCCCCAATCATTGTCGGGCGTCTGGCTGATGATCCGGTTCAGCAGCAGGACGGCTTCGTCAAACCGCGCCAGTTCGATGAGCGCATCCACCTGCAGGAGTGTCGCCTCAGGGATGCGGATGCTGTTGGGGAAGGTCCGGACCAGATGGGAAACCCCCTCCACGCACCCCGTGAAATCATTCTCGAAGAAAGCCGACCGGGCGGCCCAGAGCAGGGCCGCGTCCGCCCATCGTCCGCTCGGCCATCGGGTGGCGTAACTGTTGAACAGGCGGCGGGCTTCTTTATATTGGCCGTGGTTGAAATCGAATTTCGCCAGCCAGAGTGTCATGTCCGCGAGACGCGCGGATTCCGGGAAGTCGGTCATGAATGCGGTGGCCGCGACACGCGCGTCCTGATCGCGGCCAACCCAGTAGAGACAGAGGGTCAGCATGAAACGGGCCTCATCCCGCCGTCCGGGATCGTTCTCGACCACCGATGCAAAATCCTGCATCGCGGCGTCGAACCGGTAGGTGCGGTAGTAGGTCATGCCGCGTCCCATGAAGGCATCCATACGGGTCTGCTGCTGGTTGTAGCTCGCCAGAACGGCGGAATAGGTCTGGATGGATGCGTCGAAATCGCCTGCGTCCGCCCGTAGCGCCGCTAACCGCAGGAGGGCTTTGGGGGCTTCCGGGCGGTCCGCATAACGTTCGGCGGCCGACTGGTACGCGGCGGCGGCCTTGTCGCGTTCGCCGAGCCGTTCCAGCGCATCCGCGCTTTGGAAGAGGGCGCGCGGGGCGAAGGGATGGTCGGGATAGGCGTGGGCGAGTTTTGCGTAGGCATCTGCCGCGTCGGTGTAACGCTTGCCCGCCAGCAGGGCATCGCCCTCCTTCAACAGACATTCGGCCTTCTCATCCCGATTGGTCGTCATCTCGGCGGCGCGGTGGAAGGCGGCGCCGGCTTCCGTGGCGCGGTTCAGCCGAAGCAGGGCCCAGCCCCGTCCCTGAAGGACACGGCTGTCAAGCGCGGATGAGGCATAGGACTCAAGGAAAATCTGATATTCGGCGGCGGCCTCCTGGGGACGGTCCGCTTGGAGGAAGGAGTCGGCCAGTTTTAATTGCGCGCGCATCGACGCCTCGGATTCCGGATACTCCCGGACCAGCTGTTTGATCAGCTCCGATCCCTCGTTGAGGGTATTGGTGGTGGAGACCAGCAGATCGCCGAGACGGAATCCCGCCAGCCGGCGGGTCTCCGGTTGGGTCGCCCGCGAGTAAGCGGAACGGGCATAGGCGATCGCCTCGTTCGTCTTTCCGCCGTTCCAGGTGTAGTCGCTCATCTCGATGATCGCCTGGACGCGCGCCCGTTCCGATGCGCGGTCGTTCATCGCCAGCTGGTTGAAAACGATGACCGCTTCGGCCTGCTTGCCCTGCTTCAGCAGCATCCTGCCGCGCAGCAGCATGCCGTCATCCGTCGCGTCGGTTCGGACCGGCAGATCCGCCTGGAGTTTGAGGACCTCGATGGCGGCGTCGCTCTTGCCGGCGGCGTCCAGTGACATCGCCCATTCCAGCGCGTTCGCGGCGCGGTTGGTGGCGTTGGTCGAACGCTGGTCCAGTTCGGAGAAGATAACCCATGCGGCCTGGGTCTCGCCGGTTTTCAGGCGTGCCCGGGCCGCCAGCCGCAAAAGCGAATCGGTGAAGGGGGAGGCGGGGCGTTTGGACGCGGCTTCCGCGATCTGGGCCGCCTGCGCGTAGTCACCGGTTTCGAGCAGCGCCAATGCCCGCCAATAGACGAAGGCGGGTTTCTCCGAGTCGCCGGTACCGTCCGCCTCGATCTGTTTCAGCAATTCGGCGTGTTTCCCCTGTTCGGCGATCGCCTCGTAGAGAATCAGGCGCGCCTGTTCGCGGTGAGCCTCGTTTCCGCTCTTCACCGCTTGTCTCGCATGGCGCTCCGCCACGGGATAGAGCTTGTCCTGGAGCGCCGTCTGAGCGACGGAGAGCGCATCCGCATGGACAATCCCGGCGGCGGCCAGCAACATGCCGGCAACGAAAATCATCTGGTATCGGTTCAGCAACGCTACTCCTCTCAAGGCCGTGGGACCGTATGTCACCCTATGACCCGAAAATGAAACTCCTATTTTAGCAGAAACCGATACCGGAGGAAACAAGATAAAGAAGCGTGACAGGTTTCGGGAGTGGGGGATTCGTGAACGGGAAGAAGGACCCTTAAGGCCTCGAGGGACCTTAAGGGCCTTGGCGAAGCGAACCGGCTCTTCGTCTTTCCCTCTTAATTCAGCAACAGGATGGTCCCGCCGGAGGTGATTCTGACCCGGGCCGCTTCACTGACGGCGGAGAATCCCCGTGCGTCATATGCGACCACATCGAACGAGGCGTCCAGGCTCTTGTCGGTCGGCACATTGAACCGTGACTGCGTTGCACCCTCAATCGCCACGCCGTTTTTCCGCCACTGGTATCGCACGGCGTTGGGTGCGTATGCCGTCAATGTGAGTGGATCGTGCACTTTAATATCCGCGTCTTCCGGCTCGAGCGTGAAGACCGGGACGTTCGTTTTGGCCCGGTCGGTCGGGCGGGTGAAGATGTAGAGGTCGCGTGTTGTGTAGTTGCCTGCGTTGGCCGCCCACTGCCAGTCCGGATGGGACGTCGGGCGACTGCCGATGCCGATATCGACATTTCGGGTGGACCATCCCGTTCCACCGCCGAGGCAGTTGATGGCCAGCACCGTCTGCTGCGCAAGGAAGCTGTGGATCTGGAGCGAGCAATAGACACCGCCCGAATCAGGGCTGTTGTTCGTGTCCCCGAAGTCATAGACCGATCCATTGGCACCCGGAATCTCTTTCGCGTTTCCCTGCGTGTAACCGACACCCCGGAAGAATTCAAGGTTCCCGCGCTCATAATAACCGTCCGTCAGTGTCGGCGCCGTACCGCCTGTCGATCCGTGCTTAACGAAGAGTTCATCCACATAGCATTGCCAGGTGTTTGCGCGCCGGTCGCAGGGGATGCCGAGTTTAGATGCGTCGTCGGTGAAGGCGTTCATCGATGTCCACACCCATTGCTCGGAGTTGTCGTTTCCAACGAGGTGCAGGACATACGCCACACGGTCAAAGTCGGGGTCCTCGGCGAAGCGCGTCTTGTCGAGCGTGTACGGCGCTCCATAGGTTCCGCATGCGACGCCGTTCGCCGGCACCGAGAATTTGTAAATCATCTTGTAGTCAGCCAGCTCCGGCACGCTCTCTGTGTTCAGTACGGCGGGAAGCGCCTCATCCGGCACGGTGAACTTCCGGTTGTTCGATTTCCGGGGTTCGGCGGTGTAGCCGGTCGCGGAAGCGCTTGTGCTCATGTAATAGGTCGCGCCAGCCGTCAGCGGACGCAAGAAGGTTAGGATGACCTCCCGCGGATCAATCGGTGAGCGTGTGACGGCGGTAACCGCCGCATCCGCCGGATAGATCGAATACGCGGCCGGATCAAGCAACGCGTCCGGCGGCGCCGCCGTAAATGCGACGCAGGCACGCCGCCCCCCAGTCTCCCCGATGGTGTAAAGGTATTCCGGATGGGTGGGGGGCGTGCCTTCTTGAACGAATACGTAGAGTTTCACATCCGTAAACGTGCCGTTGGAGACGGTATATTGGAAGATCCAGCTCTGGGTGCTCAGATTGAGGAAATTGTCGCCGATGCCGACCGCGACGCCGTTCTCGTTCTTGTAGGTCAGTCCATGGTACGAGAGGAGAAACTGCGGCACGGCGTAATTCGCGATCATGAACGAACCCCAATAGACGTTACCGTTGGGGGAGTAGTCGATCGTGTTGTAGTTCGCCGCCGCGTTGGGCACGCCCAGATACGGTCCGGTTCCGGGACAGGACCCGTAGAACTGGACGAAGCCCGTCTGGATGTCGTTGCCCGTCTGCACGCCCTTCACGTTGGAGCGTACGTTCATGTTGGCGACGTGCGAGGCGAAATTCTGTGAGGTGCTGTCTGGCAGGCGGAGATCGGCGAGATTTTGCGAGGGTGAGTCGAAACTCGTCCATATCCACTGTTCCCCGTCATTATAACGGTAACTCATATAATAGGCCACGCGCCGGAAGGATTTGCCGGCAAATGCGCCGCTGTTGTCCGCCACATGCGCCGCGTAGTTGTCGGGCTCGTGGAAGTAGGTGGCGGTCCGGTCGATGGAGACGGCCTGGAGCAACGCGTAGTCCGCCGCTTCGGCAACGTTGGCGGTGACATCGGCGGGGGCGGGATAGGCCGTTGTGGAAGCCGCGTGCGCGGTCGGCCGTACCATTACGTACAGACGGCGGAAACGCGTATTCAGGACGGTCGAACTGCCCATGTTCCGCCAGTCCGCTGTGCCGGTTCCGGTCTTGTTCTCGCCGATTCCGCACCACATCCACGAGTGGAAGCTGCGGAAGTTGTTGATCGCCCAGACGGTCTTGTCGCCATTCATGACCCGCAGGGTCGAGGCGGCGTTATTGCTGCCGTAGTCGAGCGCGACTGTGCCGCCGCCTTGTCCCTTCCCGACCGTCACGCCGTCCACATTCGATTCGACATCCAGGTTGGCGATCGCGGTGGAGACAGCCGGAAACGACGCCGAGGGCGGAATGCCGATCGCCGCCACGTCCTGAGTCCAGGCGTCGCAACTCGTCCACACCCAGTTCGTCTTGCCGGCGGTTGTGATCAGCTCCAAATAGTAGCCGACACGGTCGAACGCCTTCGGGTAGTTCAGCTGCGCGACATAACGGCTCACGTCGAATCCCAGATGCAATGTGGACGGTATGTTCTCGAACATCCCCTCCACAGGGAGGTCGAAGGCATAGACGAGATCGTATCCGGCGCGGGCGGCGGGCGAGACATTCGCCACCACTTCGGCCGGTTGCTCTGTCTCGGTGAGCGGAAGCGTCACGGTTGCCGCCATCGTGTTACGGTGCGGCGAGTTGTCCTGTATACCAGTCACCGTCACGGTTGACGCATTTGCCTCCACCTCTCCGTTGAACCGAATGATCACCTTCGCGCCGTCTTTCATGTCGCGAAGGATACTTCGGATGGTCGTGCCCGACACCGTAATCGCGGAGGCGAAATCCTGTTCCGCGCAAACCGGTTTTGAGAAGGTCAGAACCGCTTCCGTTCCGCCTTGCCGAGTCCGGGCGGAGAGAAGTTCCGGTGGCGTTGTGTCTTCTGGATCGTCCATCACATAGATTTGCATCTTGGTGGAGGCGTATGAGGGAAAATACTCTGTCCAGTCCAGTTTGGCGCTGACAGGGGAGTTGCCGACGCCGACAGAGGTTTTCCCGCCGGACCAATGGTTGAACGCGAAAAGCGTACAGCCGTCCATATAATCGTGGATCTGCATCGAGCCGTATTCGCCGCCTCCCATGGTGTCGTCAAAGTCGTAGGCGCTGCCGGATGCACCCGGCAACCCCAGCTTCGTGGCCTGGCCGTAGGAATTCGGCCAAAACTCGATATTGCCCATGAGTACCAACTGCCCGTCGCGGTTGCCGATCGTCTCGTTGTTGCTCCAAATGCGGAGATTCGTCACCGTCTGCTGGAAGGTTCCGCCCGTGCGTCGCGTCGGTACGCCAAGTTCCTCCGCGTTATCCGTGAACGCGTCAAGTGACACCCATACCCATTGATAGACGCCATCGGTCCCTGTGGTCTCAACCCAATAGGCGACGCGCGAGAAACCGCCCTCCGCCACCTCCTTCACACGGTCGATGTCATACGGTACGGCTTGGACGTTCCAACTGCCGTGTTCCAGCTGGGACTGGAAGTTGATCTCATACACGAGCCGATACTGGTTGAACTCGCTGTGCGGCACCAGACTCGCCGCACCGGTCACGGACGGGACCGTGATGTTCAGCCGCTGGCTGACCACTTTTCCGTGCGCGCTTGCCTTCACGCCGTTTACGGTGAGGGTAAACGATTTGCCGCGATGATCGCCCGAATAGGAGAGTTTGACGGAACGGTTATTCGAGAGGACCGATACCGTCGGTGTGCCCAGTGACCCATCGTTCGCGACGTAGTTCACTGCGTTCCCCGCCGTTTCCGCGTCGATGGTCTGGTTAAAGGTCAGCGTGACCGAGAGCTTGCCCGAATTCGCGCTGGTCTCGGCGTTCACCACGGCGGGTCTGTTCGCCGTCTCGAAGGTGTCGGGATCGGGGTAGAGCATTTGGATGGCGCGCAGCCAGGCATCGGCCATCACGCCGTAACCTGTCGCGTTCGGATGCAGGAGGTCCGCGTCGAAATTCGCGGGATCGTTTCCGACGGCGGCGTTCATGTCGAGGAGCATGATCTTCTGCCCTTTGATCTGCTGGGCGGATACAATGTCGGGTAGGGCGGCGTTGTAAGCTTGGATGCGCGCGTAGGCATCCGCGTTGTTCCGCCACATGAGGGTGGTGAGGATCACCTGCGTGTCCGGCTGGGCGACGAGGATGCGGTCGAGAAGCGCGGTCGTGCGGCTCATGTCATTGAGCTTGTCGCTTCCGGCGTCATTCGTACCGAGGTGGAGGAGGATGACGTGCGGGTCGGAGGCAATCCCGAACCATTCAGGCAGTTTCTCGAAGATACCGCTGCCGCCTTGGGTTGCGTCGATGCGCCAGCCGCTGTGACCTTCGTGGTTGATATCCATGCCGCTCACCGTGCCGGGATAATCGGTGGCCGTCCCCACGTAGTCCACGCTGTAGCCGGCCGCCAGCAGTTTGGTCCAGAGCGGACCCCGGTAGCCGGCGGTGTCGGGGGATTTGTCGCCACGCGTGATCGAATCACCCAGGGGCATGATCCGCAATGTCGGTTTCCCCGTCGCGGCAAAGACAAACGCGCATAACGTCAACAATCCTGCAAGAACCCGTTTCATCCGAATTCCTCCGCTTTATCTGAACACAGTTACCGTCTTTCGGACAAAGCCCTACGCTTTGATTATAAGACAAAATAGATCATAGCAGGGTTGATCGGATTCGACAAGTGAAACCGAGACGTATTTGGGACAACAACGCGCGAATCGTTCACTTTCCCGCTTGTTTCCTTTTCCAAGAAAAGCTAACATGAGATTTGTCATGAAATGGCATTCGGGCTGTTTCGGTCACTTAGTGAAAGGAGAAAGTCATGAGAAAGTTCATGTTTGTTGTGATGTGTATGGTCGCCACGTCGGTATTCGCGCAGGGCAAGGAGAGTGACGGGTGCCTCTGGAGCTGGTGGCTGGGCGCGCCGGCCGAGTATCGGAACCGGGATATCAGCGGGTGCGTCCTCGGGTTCGGTTCCGGGGTCAAGACGCTTTCCGGCTCTCAGGTCACGGTGTGCGTGAACACGGCGGATAAAGTCCATTCCGGCGCACAGGTCTCGTTCGGCTACAACCGCGCGACGACGCTCCGCAACGGGTGTCAGGTTGGGTTCGTGAATGTCTCGGATTCCGCCGCGCTCCAGTTCGGGCTGCTTTGCTTCAACCGCAACGGATTCTTGCCGTTCTTCCCCTTTTTCAATTTCGATAAGACGGCGTTCGGTTCAAAGAAGTGACGGTGGCGATGTCAGACGGTGACGAGATCGATTTCTTCGCGCAAGAGGAGACGGACGGCGGGGATGCGCCTGCGCCCGTCTCCCTGTCGCAACCCTTGGCGGCGCGGATGCGGCCGCGGGCGCTGGAGGAGGTGGTCGGGCAAGACCACATCCTTGGGCCCGGCAAGTTGTTGCGGCGCGTGATCGAGGCGGACCGTCTGACGAACCTGATTTTCTACGGCCCCCCCGGTTGCGGGAAGACGACCCTTGCGGAGGTGATCGCCCGGGTGACCAAGCGGCGATTCGAGCGGACCAGCGGAGTGCTCTCGAATGTCGCTACGCTTCGGTCGATCTGCGAATACGCGAAACGCTTCAGGACGGGGCCGGGAACGGTCCTGTTTGTTGATGAGATCCACCGGTTCAGCAAATCCCAGCAGGATGTATTGCTGCCCTATGTCGAGAACGGGACGGTGACGCTCATCGGCGCGACGACCCATAACCCCAACATTTTCGTCAACTCCCCACTGACCTCGCGGTCGCTGGTCTTCGAGCTGCATCCGCTGGCGCGGGAGGCGATCGTGGCGTTGATCGACCGGGCGCTGTCGGACCGGGAGCGGGGGCTCGGGGAGATGGCCATCACGGTGGATGATGCGGCCAAGGCGTTTGTGGCGGACATCTGCGACGGCGACGCGCGGCGAGCGCTGACGGCGCTGGAGGTCGCGGTCCGGTCCACGCCGCCGGATGCGTCCGGACGGATCCATGTGACGGCATCGGTGATGGAGGATTGCGTCCAGCGCAAGATGGTCCTTTACGATAAGGACGAGGATGGCCATTACGACACCATTTCCGCCTTCATCAAATCGGTGCGCGGGTCCGATCCCGACGCGGCCGTCTACTGGCTGGCGAAGATGCTGGAAGCGGGGGAGGATCCGCGGTTCATCGCGCGGCGGCTGATCATTCTGGCCTCCGAGGATATCGGCAACGCCGATCCCCGCGGCCTGACCGTCGCGGTGGCGGCGATGCAGGCGGTGGAGTTTATCGGAATGCCGGAAGGCCGGATTTCCCTCGCGCAGGCGACGACCTATCTCGCCACGGCGCCCAAGAGTAACGCGGCGTATCTGGCGGTGGATGAGGCGCTGGCGGATGTCCGGTCGGGGCGGGTTCTGGCCGTTCCGGAGCATCTGAAAAACATCCATGTGCGGGCGATCGGCGTGGAGGGGCTGGATGTGGGATACAAATACCCGCATGATTTTGACGGGCATACGGTTCAGCAAGCGTACCTGCCTGAGACCAAGCAGTATTACCGGCCGACCTCGCAGGGTTATGAGGATACGATCGCGAAACGGATGGCGCATATTCGCGCCCTTCAGGCGAAGGGAGGAAATAGGGGATGAATGGCCCGCTTTTTTTCAGCACGTTTCTCTTGATCTTCCTCGCCGAGTTGGGCGATAAGACCCAATTGGCGGTGATGACGCAGTCGGCCTCATCGAACGGCAAATGGACCGTCTTTCTCGCTGGGGCGCTGGCACTGATCTCCACAACGGCGATCGGGGTTCTGGCGGGGGACCTTATCCGCCGGTTTGTCCCGGATGAGCGGTGGATCAAAGGTGTGGCCGGTGCCGTCTTCCTGGGTTTCGGGGTGTGGATGCTCATGGGGGTGTTCTTCCAGAAACCGCAACGCGACATGCCTGCGCTTCCCGCCGAGACGGCATGGGCCGGAGGTTTTGTCCTTCAGCAGACGGAACGTTTGGAACGGAGCTTGATGGATCTCTTTGCCCGTCTGGCGAACGGCTCTTTGAAACCGGATGAGAAGGCGGCGTTGCTTCGCATGGCTGAAGAGTCGAAGTGGCATCATGAGGCGATGCTTTGCGCGTTGGCTTCCGGGTCGGACCGGGATATCCCCTTTACCGATGCGATGATCCGGCGTTTTCCGCTGTTGGACGAGTTGTCGGGAACGGCGGTGGAGACACTGGATGACGCGGTCCGGTGCGAACGCGCGATGGCGCGGTATTATCAGGTCTTGTCCGAGACGGTTCCTGTGACCCGGTTGGGAGAGACCTTTAGGGCGCTCGCCGTGGCGGAGGAGAACCTTGCGGCGCGGCTGGAGCGGTTGAAGGAAGCGAAATGACGGGTGCGGCTTTTCTGAAAGGTCGACTGGAGGCCGTTCTTCTGGCAGCCCTGCTGGTGATCGCTCTGGCGGCGGGCGGCGTTCTGATTTTGTTGCGGGTCCGTCACGACCAGGCGGTCCATATCTCGGCGACGGCTTCGGTGCTGGAATCCGGCGAGGCGTTGCTGGATGTCCTGTGCGCCTCCGGTTTGGAAATGGCGACCAATCCCCCCGCCGCCACGCAGTGGCGCGCCTTCTCGTCCCAGGTGGAGAGCATTTTCGCGGTCCGTAAGGATGTTCAGTCCATCTCGGTCTCCCGGGACGGGGTGACGGTGTTTCAGCGGCAGGCGGAGCGGCTGGATGGCGAGGCGGCGGCGGATGCCGGAACGGCGGAAGCGGCCCAGGACGAGCGCGCCATCTCGCGCGGCTGGCTGGAGATCGGCGGGAAGCCCCAGCCGGTGTTTATCCTCTCCCGGACCCGGGTCTTGCCGGACGGAAGCCGGGTGGTGACCGAGGCGACCGTGAAACGCGAAGCCGTTTCGCGGGAAGAGCGGCGTGCGCGCCGGGCGATGGCCTCGCTTTCAACCTTCTCGCTCATCGTTTTGAGTGGGTCGTTCATCCTCTGCGCGGCGGTTCTCTCTTTCGCCATTCTGCGCGACCGGAAACGGGAGGCGCGGGCCCGGCAGGAGGAGCACCTGGCTTTCTCCGGAGTTTTGGCGAACGGGATTCTGCATGATTTCCGCAACCCGATGTCGGCTGTTCGGCTCGATGCCCAGATGTTGGAGCGGGAGATGCGTCGGCAGGAGGGGTTCCGCCCCGCGCGGGTGGAGGAGTTGGCTGAGCGTGTGGCGCGGACGATGGGACGGATGGATACGGTTTTCAGGGAATTCCTCTTTTTGGCGAAGCCGGCGGATGAGCGGCCGGAATCGGTGGATCTGGTTACGGCGGTCCGGGAGTGTCTGGATACGCTGGGACCGCGTCTGGAACAGGCCGGGGTGACCGCCGTTTTCACGCCGCCGGAAGAGACGGTTCTGGCGGATGCCTATTCCGCCGCTTTCCGTCGCGCGCTGATGAATGTGTTGGTCAACGCGACCCAGTTCGCGCCGAAGGGCAGCGCGATTACCGTGACGCTGGCACGGGCGGCTGGGGAGGTGTTGCTGGATGTCCACAACGATGGTGCGGTGATCCGCCCGAAGATGCGGGAGAAGATCTTCGAGATGTTTGTGACGGGCCGTCCGGAAGGGACAGGGTTGGGCCTCTTTCTGGCCCGCACGGCGATCGAGCGGTGCGGAGGGACGTTACGGGCACTTGATGTGCCCCAGGGCGCGACGTTCCGGTTCGAGTTGAAAGAGGGGGAATGGGAAGAGAGGTCAGTGGTCAGTGGACGCTCAACCCTCAACGTTCGTGATGGAGAGAAAGCATGAAGGTACTGATCATTGAGGATGATTTGGATAATGCCCGGAGCGTGACGGAGGCGGCCGAGGACGCGGGTTTCGAGACGGTGTGCGTCCATACCGGCATGGAGGGCGTCCGCGCGTTCCAGACGGTTGTGCCGGATGTGGTGTTGAGCGATCTGGTCCTGCCGGATATCGACGGGCTGGAGGTGCTGGCGCGGCTGAAGAAGGCGGACGGGAGTGTGCCGGTTCTGATCATGACCGCTTACGGCACGGTCGAGTCCGGTGTGCGCGCCATGCGGGAAGGAGCCTATGACTATGTGACGAAACCGTTGGATCTGGATGACATCCAGTCCAAACTCCGGCGCGCGTATGAGACTTCGCGCCTACGCAGGCAGGTTTCGACCCTCAAACAGTCGGTCCGTGAGCGTTTCACCGCAACCGGCATGATCGCCGAGTCGGCCGGCATGAAACGGGTCGTCACCCAGATTGAGGCGTTGGCCGACACCTCCGCTACGGTGTTGATCCGGGGTGAGAGCGGAACGGGTAAGGAACTGGTCGCCCGGGCGTTGCATGTCGATTCCAAACGCCACGAGGGGCCGTATGTCGCGGTGAACTGCGGCGCGTTCGCCGACAACCTGTTGGAGTCGGAGTTGTTCGGACATGAGAAGGGGGCTTTCACCGGCGCGGTCGCGACTTACAAGGGCGCGTTCGAGCGGGCGGACGGTGGAACGCTGTTTTTGGATGAGATCGGCGACGCGCCGGCGTCCGTTCAGGTCAAGCTGCTGCGGGCGTTGGAGGAGAAGGAAATCAGGAGAGTTGGGGGCAAGGAGACGTTTAAGGTCAACGTCCGGTTGGTCTCCGCGACCAACAAGGATTTGGACGCGATGGTGGCGGAGGGAACCTTCCGTGAGGATTTGCTCTACCGCTTGAATGTCGTGACGCTTACAGTACCGCCTTTGCGCGAACGGCTGGCGGATATCCGTCCGCTGGCGGACCGTTTCATTGCCCGCTCCGCATCGGAGAACGGCAAGATCATCACCGCGATCCGTCCTGATTTCTTCGAGGCGTTGGAGTCATACAACTGGCCGGGGAATGTCCGGCAGTTGCGCAATGTGGTGGAGTCGGCGGTCCTCCTCTCGGCGGACGGTGTCCTGACGGCTGATTCCCTCTCCCTGCCGGGCCGTCCGCGTTCCGCGTCGTCCGACGGTCTTCGGTTGCCGGAGGGTATGACCCTGGAGGCGATGGAACGCGCCATTTTGGAAGAACGTTTGCGGGCGAACAACGGCAACCGGACCGTCACGGCTGAGCAGCTTGGTCTCTCCCGCCGGACGATCCAGCGGAAGATTAAAGAGCATCATTTGCCGTTTTAGGGTTGAGGGTTGCGGGTTGAGCGTTGAGGGAAGATTAAACCATTAAAAGGTTAAAGGGTTAAAAGGTTAAGATGCCCAGAGCCCAACCTAATGACGTCTTCAACACAAAGGTCGCAAAACCACTCAACGCTCAATGCTCAACCGTTTCAGGAGGGAGTGCTATGTCGGAACGAGAGATTGTGTGTTATGATCGCCGGACCGGGCAACGGGTGACGGAATCGGTTTTAGGTTCCGGTTTGATCCGTTTTGCCTACCGTGCGCCTGTCCACCCCTTCATGGGCGTGTTGTTCGGTCATGCGCTCGTCTCCCGGCTGATGGGCTGGTATGCGGATCGCGGGTTTTCGCGCGGGCGGATTGCCTCGACGATCCGTTCGACGGGAATCGACATGACGCAGGTTGTCGTGCCGGAGGGTGGCTTTAAGAGTTTCAACGATTTCTTCACCCGGCGGCTGGTGCCGGGGGCGCGGGTCTTCCCCGACGATCCGGCGCTTTTCGGGTCGCCGTCCGACTGCCGGTTGAGTGTTTGTCCGGTATCGGACGAACAGACGTGTATTCCGGTCAAAGGCCGGCGGTTTACGGTGGGGGAACTGTTGGGAAGCGAGGGCGCATCATCGCTACCCGCCTTCCGAAAGGGGGCGCTTTGCGTCTGCCGGCTCGCCGCGATCGACTATCACCGCTATCACTATCCCGATGACGGGACGGAAACGGCCCGTTGGCGTGTCGGCAAACGGTATGAATCGGTCCATCCCTTCGCGCTTGCCCGTGATCTCCCGGTTTTCACCGAGAATGTCCGGACGGTCTCGCTGCTGGAGACGGCCCATTTCGGCAAAGTGGCGTTTGTCGAGGTGGGTGCCTTCGGTGTCGGGAGCATCACGCAAACCCATCCCGGTCCCGCTTTCCGGCGGGGGGAAGAGAAGGGCTTTTTCAGTTTCGGCGGCTCAACCATCATCCTCGTCTTCGAGCCGGGCGCGATCCAGTTCGACGATGATCTGGTCGAGCAGAGCGCGGCGGGGGTCGAGACGCTGATCCACGCTGGCGACCGGATCGGCCAGGGCACTGGACGGTAATGGCAGGGTAACCGGTCCTATTCGCTCCAGAGGGTGACCGGACCAAAGAGACCGCAATCGGCCAACGGCCAGCGGGAGGCGTTGAAGGGTCCCTTGTAGCCGTAGGTGATCATGTTCGCGTCGTGGAAGTACTTCCAGTTGACACCGGTTTGGTCGTTCCAGCGGATGCGGTTGGCGGGGGTTGAGGTGACCTCGATCACCAGCGTGTTCGTGCCCGTCTTGATGAGCGATGCCGGGAAGGTGACACGGTAGGGGGGCATGATGGCGAATCCCGCGTCGCGGCCGTTGATTTGGATCCTTGCGGATTGGCAGACCCTGCCGAGGTCGAGGGCCACGGTACCGCCGGGGATCGGATCGCAGGTGAAGGATGCCGAATAGCGCATCGTGCCGCAGAAGGGGTTCTCGCTGCCGTCCGCGTTCCTGCTCCAGGTGGTGAGCGCCGTCATCTCCCGTTCGGGCGGAAGATCGGGACCGCCGCAGACCGGCGTCAGGCGCCATGGCGTCGTGAACCGGATTGGGATCGAACGGTCGATGCGCGGTTCGGGTTTCGCGGCGGTTGCCTCGTCGGCGTCCGGTGAGATCAGGAGGAAACGCGAGGCGAAGGGCGCGAGTGTGAACCGAAGGGTGCCGTCGGCGGCAAGGGCGGTCGAGTGGATCGCGCCGGTCATGGGGTCCATGAGATAGGCGCGTTTCCCGGAGGCGGAGGGTTTGCCGTTAAACGCCATCTCGGTCCGGTTGGTGTTAACCAGGAAATAAAGCGTCTCGTTTCCGCGCCGGAAACGGGTAAAGGAGATCCCGTTGCCGGGGAAGGGTTCGGGACGCGCCGGCCGCTGGTTGAAGCGTTCGACCGCCTCCCGCGTCTTGGCGGGCATCTGTTTGCAGGTCGGAATGACGAGCCGGGCGTAGCGCGAGAGGTCGAGGTTTTGGAGCTGGCGATCGGAAACGTAATCGAAGGCGTATCCCTCCGCCGCGAGTTTCCGGGCCTCTTGGCCGATCGGCTTGGCGTGGAACCAGCGTGTCGCGTCATGGACGGTCATCATCCGTTCAAACCCATCCTCCTCATACCAGGCGTCCCGGATCGGCCAGTAGAGGAGCGTGTCGGTGTCGGGGGTCCAAGTCTGGAAGAGACTTTGGCAGCGGGTGATGTAGGCGTTGAGATAAACCGCGTCGCGCCAGATCGGGTTGCGCGGATTCATCTCCGCGCTCGCGTAGAAACACCAGCCGGGCCAGATCGCATCGGTGGGCGAGTAGCAGCAGCCGTGGTAGTACATGTGGTTGACACCGGAGAGGAAGAGCCGGTCGATGAAAACCTTGAAATCGCCGAGGGTTTCGGTGAAATGTTCCTTGAGCCAGGTGCACGATTCGCTGGTGACATAACGTTTGCCGGTGACGTGGGCGGCGGATGAGGCGAATTGCGAGATGAGAATGTCCTGGCACTCTTCAGCGAACATCTCCGTTTCGGGGATGTCCGCCAGGGCGTAGAAGTCCAGCCAGTTCGCGGGTGAGCCGTGCGCCTCGTTCCGGGTCTGGATGCCATGCCGGTGCGCCCACTCCACCCAGAGCGGGAAGGTGTCCTCGATGATGATATCGGAGAGGGTTTCCCGATAGTCGAGGCGAACCTTCCCGACTTCCTCCGGGGTTCCGATTCCCGCGAGTTCCTTCAGGTGTTCCTGGAGGTCGTATCCCCTTTTCCGCTTGAACGCCTCGAAAAGTTCCGGTGACCATCCCGCTTGGAAATACTCCCATGAGTCGTGATAGACGCGACGCGGCTTGGCCGCGTCCGGCGCGTCGAAAACGGCGAACGGGGCAAGAAAATCCCGCATCGCCTTTTGGGAATAGGGGTCCATCATCGGTCCGACCCCGCCGGGCCCCGCGCGTTTCACCATCTGTCCGGTCCGGGACCAGGTAACGTAGGGCGGTTTGCCGTCGCGGGTTTTGGACAGCTTCCAGCAACCTTCCTCCGGAGCGAGTTGCGGCCCGCCGAAACACCATCCGCTCCCCATCGTCATGTCCACGCCCAATCCGTGTTTCTCGGCAAGGCATACCGCCAGCGCGAATCCCTCCATCCACGTCGGCGAGAGGTAGCTCCGGTATCGCTGTTCATATCCTTTGGCTCCGTAGATCGGGATCGCGTGAAAGCCTCCGAATCCCGCCGCCGCCATTGCGGCGCATTGTGCCTCCAAACCCGGCTCATCGACCGCGCTGCCCATCCACCAGTTGTAGGCCCAGGGTTTCATCTCCCGGTCGGGTTCGGGCCACGCCGGGACGGCGCCCCAACCGGTAACCGCCAGCAACGCGCACAACGGCAAAAGCTTTGCCGTCCATTGATTTGCCATGAATCGACTCATACCGCCACCTTTCTTCCGGACGTTATCCATCCGCCGCTTTGAATTAAGCGTACCAAACCGTCCGGTTTCTTCCAATTCAAATTGTTCCATTTTCCGCTTTTCGGATGGGGTGGAAATCAGATACAATAGTTGATGTTTAATGGATCATGTCATTGGTGTATAGGTGTGACAAAAGAGGGACAAAGGAGTCGGTCATGAAGAAAGTCGGTTGTTTTGCGGTTGTTGCGGTCGCCGCCGGAATCTGCTCCGCGGCCACATACACGTGGACGGGCGGAGGTGGTGACGGGAAATTCTCCACCGCCGCGAACTGGGGCGCGGAGAGTGTCGCCTTCACGTCGGAGGACACCTGCGTGATCAATACGAGTGACGCTTTGGCGGTCACGGTCGATTCCGCCGTGACGGTCGGCACGGTCACCTTCCTCGGTACGGGTTCCGTGACGCTCGGCGGTGCGGCGACCCTGACGGTGACCAAGGTCACGAACGGCTCCACGGTCGCCCATACCATCTCCTGTCCCGTCCAGTTCAGCGGGGGCTATCTGGTCGATTTCACGAACGTTCCGGTCTCCTTCGCGGGCGGCGCGACGGCGACCAAACCCGATGCCGACACACCGGACAACACCGCTTCCCACACGCTCACCGGCGAAATCCATTTCACGGACGATTGGATTGCCACTAAATATGCCTATTCATATACGGTTCCGAACGGATCGAAGGTCTATGGCAAACTCTTTACCGGAAACAGCACTGACGGGACGTCGGGCACGAACGGAAGCGGGATCGCGCTGGTCATCCAAGAAGGCGGATACGCCGAGTTTGATAAGGTCATCACCGCAAACAAGAGTTGCCGTGTCTCGGTGAAGGGCCGCCTGAAGGTGAACGGGATCTACCAGACGGGGACCGAGGGATTGACAGAGAACTCCCATGTGGGGTTTGACGGTGACGAGACCGGGACCGGCGTGATCGAGGCGGGCGGAGTGCTGAAGTACAGCAACTACAACTGCTTCGTTAAAGTCCCCACGCTCTACATCGGCGCGCAGGGACTGGGCGCCATGGTCCAGGATTACACGCTGCATTTCGACGGTTGCGACAAGATGATTTACGCCACCGATAATTTCGAGATCGTCGGGCCGGAGAACACCGGCAACCGTGTGGACTGGGGTCTCACGCTGGATAAGACGGTGACCTTCGACACCCAGGGATACACCATTACATGGACCGGTGGCGCGAATGGCGGCGGGAAGCTGATCAAGGCGGGCGCGGGGACGCTCGTGATGAAGCCGTGGGGCAACGGCCTCACCGGCGGCATCCAGGTCGATGGCGGGACGCTGAAGATCGCCAACGCGGCCAACGTGGGTTCGAGCCCGATGACGCTCGCCTCCGGTACAAAACTGGAGTTTGACAATCCAGCACGATCCACCCTCGTGAACGAGGTGACGATCGCAGACGGCGTGACGCTCGCCTTCCATCTTTCCGGCGGTGCGCTTCAGGGACGGCTCGGAAAGGTGATACCGCCCGCTTCGGGCACCGTGACGATCACGGTGGACGGCGCTCCGGATGCCGTCGGCACCGTCTACGCGCTCACCTCCGGGGCGGGGCTTTCGCAGGCGGATTTCGCGCGTTTCACCCTGCTGGACCGCGATGACCTTGAACTCGGCCTCTCGGGGTCGGGTGACCTGATCCTTACGGTCACCGTGTCCGACGTTGTCGTGAAGACCTTCACCTACGCCGCCGCAAACGCGAGCGAGGCGGTGTGGTCGGATTCGGTCGCCGCCTGGACGCTTGCCGGCGATGCGGCGAAGGTGGCGTTCGAGGCCTCCGGCAACGCGATCATCGCGGGCGCTCTCGCCTCCTCCACGGAAACGATTTCCGTGCCGGCCGACATTTCGATCGGCCATGTCACGATCGATACGCCGTCGGACCTCACCTTCGTCGGCCCGGGCACACTCGGCGGGTTGGGAACCATCACCAAGACGGGGACGGGTTCGTTGATGTTCAACGGCGCGAGCCTTGGCGATCAGAGTCTTGTCATAACCAAAGGTAAACTTGTGCTGGGAGCGGACGCGAGCGAGAATTCCCTCGGTTCGGACAGCGCGGCCGGAGGCGGCACGGTAACGATCGCGGATGGCGCCCAGTTCAACCTCAACTACATCGGCGAGAACACAGACGGCGGTAACAATAATTCGGCGCGCGCCGAGATCACCCAGCACAAGACCTTCGTGATCGAGGGCGACGGTCCGGACGGACGCGGCGCGATCGTGAATGACGCGCAGGACGGCCGTGAGACGCACAACGCGGCGTGGAACGCGGCCTTCCGGCGCATCGAGCTGGCGGGCGACGCGACGATCGGCGGCATCGACCGCTTTGACGTACGTACCCGCTCCGGTTCACCGGCGACGGCGGTGAGCGGCATCTACGGTCCCGGCAAAAAACTGACGGTGAAGAACACCGGCTACTTCGGCCTTGTCGGGCAGCCGATCGATGTCGAATCCGTTTTGATTACCGACGGCGGTGTCTTCCGTCCCGAGGAACTTGCCGCCACGAAGATCTCTATCCCCGGCGGCATCACGCTCGACAATGGTACCCTGCACGCCTACAACTCCACCTATCCCGAGACGGTATCCATTTACGTGACCGAGTCGGGCGGGGCGATCAGCGGCGAGAGCGGCACCACCACTTTCAACGGCCCGGTGGATGTGCCGGAAGGCGCGACCCTCCTGCTTACGACAGGCGCGACCCAGAACTTTGCGGGCGGCATCACGAATAACGGTGTCATTCGGGTGACGGGCGGCACGCAGAACATCATCTCCGGCGCGCTGGAGGGTGACGGCGCGTGGGAGGTAACGGGCGGCTCCCTCTTCTTCTACCAGCCTGCCGATCTCGTTTCGCCTAAGACGATCGCCCTCTCCGGCGGCACTTTCTTCTACGGGAAGGAGACGACGGGTCTGGGCAAACTCAACCAGAAGCTGACGGTCAACGCGACCGGCGGCGCTTTTGCCTTCAATATCGGCGCTTCGACGACCATCACATCGGACGATCTTGAGGTGAACGGTAATTTGGCCACCTTGAATTTCTACTCGAAGAACGACAAGTCCGTTGTCGGGCGGATCGAGGGGATCAAAATCACGGCTGACAAGATCGGCGCCAACGCGGGCGAGAGCCAGGCCAATTTCATCCTGGGCGAGGGGACGGAGCTTTCGGCGACCACCTTCCTGATCAATCAGACGGGGAATGGCGCTCCCAGCACCATTCGGATGGAGGCGGGTTCATCGGTGACCGTCGGAAATAACCTCACGATCGGCGATTCCTCGGGGTCGAACGAATACCGTCTCGTTGTTGACGGGGGCACGTTGGTCTGCCAGGAGACAAGCCCGCTTCACATGGGCTATCAGGCGAATGCCGGTTATCTGGACTTCCTTTCGGGTGAGATCGAGGTGCCGGGCATCTGGTGCCGTATCGGATGGTGGGATCCGCTGACATACGACGAAAAGTTCACAATGGACGGCGGAACGCTTTCCATCACCGGCGCCCACGCCACCGATCCCGCGATCGGCGGCTACACGCGGTTCAGTCCGTTCATCCAGCTCAACAACGGAACGGTCTCTTCACTCGGCGATTGGGATGTGCAGCAGATGCTCGCCGTCGGGTTCGGCGACCGGGCGGGTGGCCACGTGACCTTCGATGTCGCCGACAAGGCGGTCGATTGGAGGACCGGCATCATCGGTGCAGCGGATGTCACGCTCACGGGAACCGGCTCGTTCTTGAGCGGCGTGGGTGTGGCGAACTACATGCGTTTCCAAGGCGTATCGACGGGCGCGTGGTCGATTGAGAACACCGGGGTGAATGACCTCTCCGGCGCATCCGCCTTCCTCGGCGGCCTGCACCTCGCGGAGGATATCGCGGCCACGATCCATATCGGCGGTTCGAACCTTGTCGAGGCTGTTTTCCTGAGGACCGGCTCCGGCCAGTATGAGAACGCCTGCACCTGGTCGAACGCCTATCCCTTCGCCTGCAACGACCTGACGCTGCTGCACGCGAAGGGCGCTGAATCGGACTACAGCAACTCCGTCATCATGTGGCAGGGACAGTTCTACGCCGACACGGCGGGGACCTGGACCTTCGGCGGCGGGTATGACGATTCGGTGCGGATCGATGTCGATGGTGAGAAGGTGATGGAGTGCACGACATGGAGCGCGGTCGCCAACGGCTCGGTCGATCTCTCGGTCGGCTGGCATGACTTCCGCATCGTGCAGTATCAGGCCGGTGGCGGCTGGGGAACGGTGCCGTCGGGCTGGGCGGACGTGATGAATGTCGGGTTCGCCAAGTTGCCGGTGGCGAATACGGAAGCGGCCAACTATAAGCGGTTCGACGCCGACCATCTCCCGCTCCGTCCGGCTCCTGTGACGGGCGCGGGTGGCACGGTGAACTGGCATGTCGTCCACGAGAAGACCGACTGGAACACCCGGACGGACTGGACTTTCGAGGGCGTGACGAACAAACTCAGCATGCTCGACATCTACAACGTTGTTCTGCCGGAGACGCTTGGCAACTCGGTGCACATGTTTGACGGCTGGGTTTTCGTCCCGGTGGCGAAGGCCGGCGACTGGGCCGTGTACATGGACTTCGATGACCGCGCTTCCCTTAAGATCGACGGTGTCGATTCCGGTGCGACGGGCGAGAATAGCGATGCGGGGCACAACGGTACCATCCCGGGGATTACGACCGGCTGGCATCGGTTCGAGCTGCGTGTCTGCGACACGGGCGGGAACTGGGGTCCGTGGGACGGTACGACCGGCCAGGTGAAGAAACCCTTGGCGACCGTTACCGTGAACGGCGTGACCTACAAGTTCGACGAGACGCAGTTCCGCTTCTCCCACCTGAAGCCGGTGGAATATGCGGGTCTCGACGGCGCGGTCTGTCTGGATGACGGGGCCCGTCTGGAGAATACGGCGGCCTCCCCCTGCCCGATCTGGGGAACCCTTGAGGGCTCGGGTACGCTTGCCGGACCCTTCGCGTTTGCGGGCGAGGCGAATTGCTGGAAGGTCACGGGGCAGGGCAGCAAGCGGCCCTTAACCTGTGTCCAGTTCGCCAACGCCAATGCCGCCACGCTGGCGGGGCTCCGCAAGATCGAGGCGGTCTTTGACGCGAAACCCGGTGTCGCCCTCTACGAGTTGGGGGACGCGTTGGGCGCCGATCCGGAGAAGATCGCCCTTTCGATTCAGGATGAAGCGGGGAACGATTATTCCGAGAACTTCGCGGTGCTCGTTGTCGGCGACACCCTGTTCTTGAGGAATTTGAAACCGGCGGGTATGGCCGTGATTATCAATTAGTCTCCGCATATTCCATTCCGAGGAAGGAATATTCGAAACAGACGGGACATTCGGGACAGGAATACACTCCTCCCGAATGTCCCGGTTCGTTGTCCCTTCCGGCTTGACTTGGGGGAAAAGGAAGGATAAGATTTTTTCTTATCATAAACATCGTTTTCGGTTGAAACCGAATTGGAGGATAGATGAGTATGCGCAGAGTGAGTTGGGTTTGGACGGTCGCCGCACTTGCGGCTGGGATGTGTTCCGCTGCCACTTACACATGGACAGGCGAGAGTGGTGACGGGAAGTTCTCCACCGCGGCGAATTGGGGCGTTGACCACGTCGCCTTTACGGTGGATGACACCTGTGTCTTTGCATCCGATTCGGCGCTCTTGGCTACGTTGGATGTGCCGGTGACGGTCGGGACGGTTATCTTCTCCGGCGGAGGCGCGGTGACGATCAGTGGCGGCTCGACACTCACCGTGACAAGTCTCGCGAGCGGTGCGGATGCGGGTGAACCGACGTTCGAGTGTCCGGTGGTCTTCAGCGGCGGTTATCTCGTCAATTTTGCGACCACGCCGGCGAACTTCGCGGGCGGCGCCACGGCGACTTTCCCCGATGCGGCGACGACGGACAACGAGGCGTCCCACACCCTTATCGGTGAGATCCACTTCACGGAAGACTGGACGGCCGGCAAGTATGCCTATTCGTATAAGGTGATCGCCGGATCGAAGGTTTACGGCAAACTCTTCACCGGCAACAGCACGGAAGGGACATCGGGCACGAACGGCAGCGGGATCGCGCTGGTCATCCAAGAGGACGGCTACGCCGAGTTTGATAAGGTCATCGCAGCGAACAAGGCTTGCCGCGTCGCGGTGAAGGGCCGCCTGAAGGTGAACGGGATCTATCAGGTGGGAACCGAGGGTCTGAAGGAGAACTCCCATGTGGGGTTTGACGGCGACGAGACCGGGACCGGCGTGATCGAGGCGGGCGGTGTGCTGAAGTACAGCAACTATAACTGTTACGCCAAAGTCCCCACGTTCTATATCGGCGCACAGGGCTTGGGCGCCATGATTCAGGACTACACGCTGCATTTCGACGGGTGCGACAAGGTGATCTACGCCACCGATAATTTCGAGATCGTCGGGCCGGAGAATACCGGCAACCGTGTGGACTGGGGTCTCACGCTGGATAAGACGGTGACCTTCGACACGCAGGGATACACCATTACGTGGACCGGTGGCGCGAATGGCGGCGGGAAGCTGATCAAGGCGGGCGAGGGAACGCTCGTGATGAAACCGTGGGGCAACGGCCTCTCCGGCGGCATCCAGGTCGATGGAGGGACGCTGAAGATCGCCAACGCGGCCGGCGCGGGTTCGAGCGCGATGACGCTCGCCTCCGGCACAACGCTGGAGATCGACAATCCCGCGAAATCGACCCTCGCCAACGCGGTAACCGCGGCCGATGGCGTGACGCTCGCCTTCAACCTCTCGGAGGGTTTGATTCAGGGGCACCTCGGTCTCCTGACGCCGCCCGCTTCCGGGACGGTCACCGTAAAGGTCACCGGGGCGCCAAGCGCTGTCGGGACGGTTTATCCCCTGACCTCCGGCGCGGCCCTGACGCAAACGGATCTCGCGCGTTTCGCTCTGGCGGAACGCGATGACATGACGTTGGGGCTCTCCGATGCCGGCGATCTGATCCTGACGGTCACCGTTTCGGATTTCGTCACCAAGACCTTCACCTATGCCGCCGAAAATGCGGGTGAGGCGATCTGGTCGACCGATGTCGCCGCCTGGACGTTGGCGGGCGATGTCGCTAAAACGGCTTTCGAGATGAGTTGTGACGCGATTTTCGCGGGTACCATCGCCTCCTCTGCCGCGACGGTTTCCGTGCCCGAAGATCTCCTGATCGGGAATGTCACGATCGCCACCCCGTCAGACCTCACGTTTGTCGGATCGGGCCGACTCGGCGGCATCGGTACCATTACCAAGTCGGGGAACGGCCTGCTCACCTTGGACGGCGCGAATTTCGAGGCGCAGAACTGGGCCATCACGGCGGGTAAAGTGGTGCTGGGCCTCAATGCGGGTGTTGATTCCTTTGGCGCTGACAGCGGCGCGAACGGCAGCAAGGTGTCGATCGGTCCGGGCGCGCAGTT
Source organism: Verrucomicrobia bacterium UBA1211 (assembly GCA_002309585.1). Classification (GTDB taxonomy): domain Bacteria; phylum Verrucomicrobiota; class Kiritimatiellia; order RFP12; family UBA1067; genus UBA1211. Next base: position 13,708 of record DBXN01000160.1, on the reverse strand, counting down.
CAACCTCAACTACATCGGCGAGAACACAGAAGCCGGTAACAACAGTTCGGCGCGCGCCGAGATCACGCAACATAAGACGTTCGTGATCGAGGGCGACGGTCCGGATGGCCGAGGCGCGATCGTGAACGATGCGCAGGACGGCCGCGAGACGCACAACGCGGCGTGGAACGCTGCCTTCCGCCGTATCGAGCTGGCGGGTGACGCATCGATCGGCGGTATTGACCGCTTCGATGTGCGCGCCCGGGCCGGAACGGCCGCGACGGCCGCTGGCGGTATCTACGGCACCGGCAAGAAACTCACGGTGAGGAATGCCGGTTATTTCGGCCTCGTGAGTCTGCCGATCGATGTCGAATCCGTGCTGATCACCGACGGCGGCGTGTTCCGTCCCGAATCGGCGACCATCACGATCCCGGGCGGCATCACCCTCGACGGCGGCACGTTGCACGCCTACTCGACAACCTATCCTGCGACGACACCCATTTGGGTTCGCGGCGGAGGCGGCGCGATCAGTGGGCAGAGCGGTACGAGTACCTTCAACGCTCCCGTGGATATCGCTCCGGAAGCACGCCTCACACTTGAGGGCGGCGCGGTCCAGGTCTACGCCGGCGGTGTCACAAACAACGCCGAGGTCTCCGCCACGGCCGGTAGCCACGCCTTCACCGGGGGCGATCTGGTCGGCTCCGGCGATTGGAAAGTGGCGGGTGGTTCGCTCTTCTGGGGCGGCGGTCTGCACCTTGGCGGGCCCAGGAGTGTGGATGTTTCCAGCGGCACGTTCTATTACGGCTGGGACCAGACCGAGATGGGTAAGCTGGACAGCAAGGTTACGGTGAACATGACCGGCGGCTCGGTCGGTTTCGCCCTGGGTGTCTCCGATACGGTTACCGCCGATGATCTGACGGTCAACGGTGATATGAATACCCTGCGGATGAGAAGCCGGAACGATCGTTCCGTGGTCGGGCGGCTCGAAGGTCTCAACCTCAACGTTGTCAGCGACGGTTTCCGCGTGGGTGTCGATGGCTACCCGGCGAACTACGTGCTGGGTGAGGGTACGACGATCGCGGCCGACAATCTCTGGATCGGCAACAGCCCCGACAGCCCGTACTCCATTCTGACGGTAGATGATGGGGCGACCCTTTCCGTCAAGAATACCTTCTGTATCGGAGACCGGGAAGGAAACGGCACGAAGTACGACTACCGTCTCGTGGTGGACGGCGGAAAGGTAGTTCAGACCGGGACAACCCGTCTGCGGTTGGGTTATAAGTCCAACGCCTCCTATGTCGATTTCAGGAGCGGTGAGATGGACCTTTACGGCATCCAATGCCAAAACGCATGGATGGAACCGAACACCTACGTCGAGAAGTTCACGATGGATGGCGGCACGCTGACGATCGGTACGGGCGGTATTTGCGCCTGGACGCACTTCGAACCCTTCGTGCAGCTCAACAACGGTACGGTCAACTGCTCGACCGATTGGGTCGTGGAACAGTTGCGTTCCGTCTCATTCGGAGACCGGGCGGGTGGACATGTGACGTTCGATCTCAGCGGTAAATCGATCGACTGGCGTACCGGTATCATCGGCGCGGCGGATGTCACGATCACCGGCCCCGGATCGTTCACGACCGGCGTGGGCGTGAAGGACTACATGCGTTTCCAAGGCGCGGCAACGGGCGCGTGGACGATCGAGAACACCGGGGTGAACGATCTTTCCGGCGCTTCCGGTTTCCTTGGCGGCCTGCATCTTGCCGAGGGCGTCTCCGCCAATCTCCGCATCGGCGGGTCGAATCTTGTCAGTGCCGTTTACCTCCAGACAGGATCCGGTCAGTTCGAGACCGCCTGCACCTGGTCGAACGCCTATCCTTTCGCCTGCAATGACCTCACGCTCCTGCATGCGAAAGGCGTTGAAACGGACTACAGCAACGCCGTCATTATGTGGCAGGGTCAGTTCTACGCCGATACGGCGGGAACCTGGACCTTCGGCGGCGGATATGACGACGCGATCCGGATCGATGTCGATGGCGAAAAGGTGATGGAGCATGCGACCTGGAATACGGTTAACAGCGGCACGGTGAATCTCTCGGTCGGTTGGCATGACTTCCGTATCGTGCAGTACCAGGCGGGCGGCGGCTGGGGTACGGTGCCGTCGGGTTGGGCGAACGTGATGAACGTCGGTTTCGCCAAACGTTCGGTGGACGGCACCGATGCCCAGAACTTCGCCCGGTTCGACGCCGATAACATCCCGTTGCGGTCCGGTCCGGTAACCGGCGCGGGCGGTACGGTGAACTGGCATGTTGTCCATGAGAAGACCGACTGGAACACCCGGACGGATTGGACCTTCGAGGGTGTCACGAACCAACTCAGCATGCTCGACATCTACAACGTCGCTCTGCCGGAGACGATCGGCAACTCGGTGCACATGTTTGACGGTTGGGTCTTCGTCCCGGTGACCAAGTCGGGCGATTGGAATGTGTACATGGACTTCGATGACCGCGCCTCCCTCAAGATCGACGGTGTCGATTCCGGCGCGACGGGCGATAACAACGATGCGGGCCATAACGGCGCGATCGCGGGTGTGACGCCCGGCTGGCACCGGTTTGAGCTGCGCGTCTGCGATACGGGCGGGAACTGGGGGCCGTGGAACGGCACGGCAGGCCAGGCGAAGAACCCCACCGCGAAGATCACCGTGAACGGCGTGACCTACAAGTTTGACGAGACGGTCTTCCGCTTCTCCCATCTGAAGCCGGTGGAGTACGCGGGTCTTGACGGCGAGGTCCGGATCGATGAGGGCGCGACCCTTTCGAACACCGCCGCGACCGCCTGCCCGATCTGGGGCGCGCTGGCCGGAACCGGGACGCTGTACGGTCCGTTCGCCTTTGCGGGCGAATCGAACGTCTGGAAGGTGACGGGCTCCGGCAATGTCCGCGCGTTGGATTGCGTGCAGTTCGAGAATGCCGCTCCCGAGATGCTTGCCGGACTGTGCGGTATCGAGGCGGTTTTCGCCGCCAAGCCGGCCTCTGCGATTTACGAACTCGGTCCCGCCTTTGGCGCGGATCCGGAGAAGATCGCGCTCTCGGTTCAGGATGAGGAGGGGAACGATTATTCCGGAGACTT
>DBXN01000160.1:937-10540 GCA_002309585.1 Verrucomicrobia bacterium UBA1211 | reverse complement strand
CTAAGTTCAAGGGATGAAGAAGATCGCCATTCTCGTTGAGCGCGACCGCGCATATGGGCGGGGGGTGTGCGAGGGGATCGCCGCCGCCGCGCCGCGCGAGGGCGATTGGGTGCTGGAGTTCATCTCCGTCGCGATGCTGGAGAGGTCTTCCGGGCTTCACGGGTTTTCAGGTGTCATCGCGCGTGTGCCCGATGCCCGTGTCGCGAAGCGGCTGGCGATGAGCGGGTTGCCGGTGGTGGACGTCTTCTGCGCGCACGAATATCCCGCGTTCGGGTTCGGGTCGGTGGACGGCGACCAGACGGCGATCGGACGGTTGGCGGCGGAACACTTCCTTTCCCGCCGCTTTACCTCCTTCGCCTATTGCGGATATGAGGGGCTCGCCTATTCCGACATCCGCCGCGACGCCTTCGCCGGTCTCGCCCGGGAACGGGGATTCGGCTGTACGGTCTTCAAAACACCCCGTCAGGCGCTCGCCACCTTCACCGCAACCGTGACCCGGAGGGAACATGTGGGGTTGGGAACGGATGCGAAGGAGCTTGCGCGTTGGTTGCGCGGCTTGCCGGAGAAGACCGCCGTCTTCTGCTGTCAGGATACCCGCGCCTGGCAGGTGGTGGCGGTCTGCCGCGAAGCGGGGATTCCCGTGCCGGACCGTCTGGCGGTCTTGGGGGTGGACAACGATCCGCTCGTCTGCTCTTTCACCGCCCCGACGCTCTCCTCCATCGACAACGCCGCGCACCGGGTCGGTGAGACGGCGGTGGCGGTGCTGTCACGCATGATGCGGTCGGAGGCGGCGCGGCGGGATCCGCCCCGTATCCGGGTGAAACCGGGCGGGCTTTATCCGCGCTCCTCCACCGAGACCTACGCGCTGAGTCCCAAATGGGTCTCCGATACGCTCGTCTTCATCTCCCGGAATGTTGCGAACAATCTTACCGCGAGCGATGTCGCGGCCTTTACGGGTCACTCCTACACGACGGTCGAGAACGCCTTCAAGCGGCTCCTCGGCTCGACGGTCCAGCGGGAGATCGTCCGTTCCCGGATTGAGGAGGCGAAACGGTTGCTATCCCGCACCGCTTTGCCCGTTGAGACGGTCGCCCGCCGTTCCGGGTTCATGACCCCGCAATATTTCTGCCGGATCTTCAAGTCGTCGGTCGGGATGACGGCGGAGAATTACCGCCGCCGCTCATCCGAATCGTAACCGTGCTGCCTCCCCGAATCGGTGCCAACCCCATTGTCCGTTTGCGGATAATGCAATTGAAATCACGGATAATGTAATTGTCGGCCGTGTCCACGTTCGGGTAAACTATCTTCACCGTGGGGGAAGGGTTGGGTTGATAATCGAAATCCGTGGAGTCATTGCATGGCGAAGCTGTATACGGTGATTCTGGGCGTTGTGTTGACGGGTGTGGCGGTGCGCGCGCGGGGTGACGGCGTTCCCGGACAGGTGGAACGCGATCCCGCCGATCAGACCGCGCTCGCCCCCGGTGTGGGCACCATTCAGCGCGGCTATAATTATAGTAGCAGCACCCCTCCGGCACGGGCGTTTGACGGTAATGCGGGCAACTATGTCAATCTGACGTATGATGCCGCAAATAAGGACGGTACCCGTACCGCTTACGGTGTCGATCTCGGTGCGGACGGCACCTGCATCCTGACTTCCGCACGGATTCTCTCCCGTAACCACGCCACCTGTTGGCAACGGGCGAGGGGGGCGGTCATTTGCGGTTCCAATGATCCGGACTGGTTCCGCCATTTCGATGTCCTCACGCCGCCGACCACCCACACGGGAAAGGGGCAGTGGAACGAGGTCCACGCGACCTCGACCCAAGCCTACCGTTATCTTTTCATCTACAATCCGGATCCCGAAGCGGTTACATACGGACCCGAGACTTCCGAGATTCAGTTCTTCGGTTACAATGTGACTGCAAAAGCGGGCGTTGGCGGAAGCGTGAAGCTGGGGGATGGCGAGGCGGCCCAATCCCTTACCGCCTATGCCTCGCTCTCCGATCCGGTTACCCTGACGGCCATTCCGGATGGAGGGTATTCGTTCCTGAGGTGGGAAGGACGGGTCACGGCGATCACCGATGGCTCCAGCGCGGACGCGACCATTCGGGTGGGACGGCTCGGCGAGTTGCGGGCGGTCTTCACGACGGCGGATCGGAAGGAGGTGGGGCAGCTGGAACGTGTCCCGTCCGACCAGACCCTTCTTGCCGAAGGGGTGTCGATTATTTCAAACGGGTATGTCTATAGTGTTCACTCACCCCGGAATGCTTTTGACGGCGATTGCGACTCCATGGTCAATCTGGCTTGCGATGAGGGGAAGACGGATGGAACCCGAACCGGTTACGGGGTGGATTTCGGCGAGAATGGCGGCTGCATCCTTACCTATGCGCAGATCCTCGGGCGCAGGGACGGTTTGGAGGGTTTCACACGCGTTGCGGGCGCGGTCATCTGCGGTTCCAATGATTCGGACTGGTTCCACAACTTTGAGATCATCACCGCGGCGACCGAGCCCACCGAGATGGGGCAGTGGAACACGGTCATCGCGACATCGGATAAGGCCTACCGTTACATGTTCATCTACAATCCCGATCCCACCGCGCCGGCCTGGGGACCGCAGACGGCCGAGATCCGGCTTTTCGGCTACAACGTCCAGGTGAAGGCGGAAGGGAAGGGAAAGGTTAAACTGGGTGACGGCGAAGCCGTCTCCTCCATCACCGCCTACGCCAACGCGGACCGGCCGATTACCCTGACGGCCATTCCGGAGACCGACGATGTCCGGTTCGAGAGATGGGAGGGTCGGACCGCCGCGATCATTGAAGGCGATGAACGGAGTCCCATGATCCGGCTGGGCGCTCATGCGGAACTGACGGCGGTCTTCGGCTCGGCGCCCGGTACCGTGGTGTTGATCGATCATGCCCGTGCCGAGGAAGAGGTGAAAACGGTATGGTCGGTCGGGACGAAGGATGGAACGGGGAATGAGTTCGCGCTCGCTCCCAGCCAGTATGACCGTTTTCTCGACTCCGATTTCGGCTGGGAGGACCGTTACTACTTGATCGGACACTCGACGGCGAAAAATGATTTCCCTTATGTTCTGCCCGGCGAGGCGGACGCATGGGCGGGTTCGAGCCAGGGGGCGGGCCGCCGTACCCAACGGGTGAATATTCTTTTCGATTTGGCTTCGAAGGGAGGTAAGGGCCCGTGGTCTCTGTTTGTTGATTTCGCCGACGCGCAGCATACCACACCGCCTTTGGTCAAGGTCGAGGTGAACGGCGAGGCGCGGAAATTCCTTCTGCCGAAAGGGGGCGGGGACGCGTCGATCAAACAGGGCGATTTCTCAAAGGCGGTTCCCTATACGGTCCGGATCGATCTCGCACCGGATGAGGTTCGTGTCGGACCGAATGAGGTGATGATCACATCCATCGAGGGAAGTTGGGCGATCTTCGATTCGGTACGGTTGGAGGGTCCGGTGGATGCGCGGGTGAATCTCGATCACGGCGATGCGTTTGTTCGGCGTGTCCGGGCCGGGGATTATCTGATTCCCGGGACGCAGACCCAGCCGTTGCTGGTGGAGGTGGAACATCTCGCCGGGGTGCCGGTTGTACGCGTCGAGGTGGACGGTAACGCCGTCCTGACACAGACGGTTGAATCGGGCGCGTATCTCTTCGAGGCGCCTATGCCCGCCGTCGCGGAGGAGACCCTGTCGGGTTACCGTGTGTTTGTCGATGAGCGATTGGTCCGGGAGGGGACGGTCACCCGTTCCCCGCAGCGGGATGTGGGCGTGGCGGGTTACGTCAACACGCGCATGGGTACGGCCCATTCGCGCTGGATGCTCGCGCCGGGGCCCTGGATGCCGTTCAGCATGGTGAAACTTTCGCCCGACAATGAGGGCGAGCCGGGTAAAGGACTTTGGCAGGGGGGATACGATCCGGTGATCGAGAGCGTCGGCACCTTCAGCCACATCCACGAATGGACGATGGCGGGGCTGGGCACGATGCCGGTGACGGGTTCGCTCAAGATCAAGATGGGCGGCGCTTCCGAACAGACCGGTCATGCGGACGGTTACCGTTCATCGATTGACAAGCGTTCGGAGATCTGCAAGGCCGGCTATTATGCGGTGCGGTTGACCGACTATGACATCTACGCGGAACTTACCGCTACCGACCGCTGTGGATTTCAGCGCTACACCTATCCCGCCGGACAGACGCCACGCGTGATGATCGATCTGCTGACCCCGACCGAGTACACCTACAGTATCGTCGGCTGTGAGATGCGCCAGACCGGGCCGCGTCGCATCGAGGGCTTTTCCAAACAGGAGACCCCTCGGGTGTGGAGCGGCGATGCCGACCAGTTCTATACGGTCTATTTCGTGTTGGAGTTTGACCGGGACATTACCGCTTTCGCCGGATGGGAGTCGGGCGTGACCTGGACCGGAAGCGGACGGACCGCGCAACAACCCTCTTCATTCGGCGGTTATGTCGAGTTCGACCAGGCCGCCGGCCAGACCGTGGTGCAACTGCGTTCCGGCATCTCGTTCGTTGATCTGGACGGCGCGTCGAACAACCTCCGGCGCGAGGTCGAGGAGCCGTTCGGCTGGGATTTCGAAAGGGTGCGCGCGGCCAATGAAACCGCATGGAACGGGCTTTTGGGGCGGGTTGCCATCTCCACCTGCGACCGCCGCGAAAAGATGCGCTTCTACACGAACCTCTACCGCTCCTTCTGCCGCAACACCTTCAGCGATGTGGACGGGCGGTGGAACGATCCGCTTGACCAGGTCCGTCAGTTGGGCGATTCCGACGCGCGCGCGTTGGGATGCGACGCCTTTTGGAACACGTTCTGGAATCTCAACCAGGTGTGGAACCTGATCGGGCCGGAGTGGAGCGCCCGGTGGGTGAAGTCGCAGATGGCGCTCTATGATGCCGGGGGCTGGCTGGGCAAGGGCCCTGCGGGGATGCGTTATGTGCCGGTGATGGTGGCCGAACATGAGATCCCGCAGATGGTGAGCGCCTGGCAGATGGGGATCCGGCCGTGCGAGTCCGAGCGGCTGATGGCGGCGTTCACGAAGATGCAGACCACGCCCGCGCAGAAGGTCGGGCGCGGGTATGCCGGAAACCGCAATCTGGTTCCGTATCTGGCGTACCATTATGTACCGAGCGACAAAGGGACATTCTCCAATTCGATGGAGTACAGTTATGACGACTGGACGGTCGGGCAGTTCGCCCTAGCCATCGGCAGAATGGACGACTATGCGGTTTTCAACGACCGGGGCAGGTGGTGGCGGAATGCCGTCAATCCCGAAACCGGGTATTGCCAGCTTCGCGATTCCGGGGGCGCGTGGAAAGCGTCGTTCGATCCCTTCAGTGGCAGCGGCTACACGGAGGGCAACGGCTGGCAGTTGACCTATTTCGTGCCGCAGGATGTTCCGGCACTTGTGGATCACATCGGGCGTGACCGGTTTCTGGAGCGGCTGAAATGGGGGTTCGAGCAGAGCTGCCCGCTTCGCTACAATGCCCCCGGTGAGCATTACGCGGCCTATCCGGTGGTGCAGGGCAACCAGCAGTCGATGCATTTCGCCTTCCTCTTCAACTGGGCGGGCGAGCCGTGGGAGTCGCAGAAGTGGGTGCGGTCGATTCTTGACCGCTACTACGGTTACGGCGACGCCGACGCCTGGCTCGGGGACGAAGACCAGGGTCAGATGAGCGCATGGCTGGTGATGGCGGCGCTGGGACTCTTCCAGACCGACGGCGGCTGCCGTGCGGAACCGGTTTATGAGATTGCCAGTCCCCTCTACGAGGAGGCGGTGATTGAGTTGGGCAATCGTTTCGGGCGCGGCGCGGCCTTCACGATCAGGGCGCATGGCGCCTCCCGCGTGAACAAATATGTGCAGCGGGCCGAGCTTAACGGTGAGCCGCTGAACACCTTCCTTGTGGATGCGAATGAGGTTCTGAGGGGCGGTACGCTGGAGCTGTGGATGGGTCCGGAACCGAATCGTGAATGGGGCGTCAGGTAAGGTTAGAAGATTAAAAGGTTAAGGGTTAATAGGTTATAGAGGGGAACGGGGAAGGGGACAGTTGAGGGTTGAGGAAGTCTGATGTCTGAAGTCCGAAGTCTTGCGGCTGAACGGTAAGTTATAGGTAAGATTATAGGGAACGGGGAAGAGGGCGTGGAGGAGGTCGGACAACGGTGGTCTTGCCGAACGATGCGTTTGATTCCGCTTTAATGCCAACCTTGATCGAGATGTCCGCGCCCGAAAACTGCGCTGCGCTTTGGATGTGTCCTGTTTGCCGTGGTCGGTTGCGGATAATGCAATTGAAATCACGGATAATGCAATTGCCTACCGTGTCCGGATTCGGGTAAACTATTTTCATCGTGGGTTAGTCTCTGGGTTAAATAACAAAACCTAAGGAGTCTAGGTTATGACAAAAATGAATGTGGCGATTCTGAATGTTGTGTTGATGGGTATGGGGCTGGTGATGAACACGCGGGGCGATGGTGTTACCGGGCAGTTGGAGCGTGATCCCGACAATCAGGCCGCGCTTCTCAACGGGGTGTCCATCATCCGATCCGGATATGTGTTTGAGGTTTATGACCCGATACGGGCTTTCGACGGCAATGGCGGCAGTTTCGTTGATTTGGTCGCCGAGAATGGAAACGTCAACAGTGGGACCAATACCGCCTACGGTGTCGATTTCGGCGAGTACGGTGCCTGTGTGTTGACTTCCGCGAAGATTCTCTCGCGCAATCACAGTACCTGTTGGCAACGGACGAAAGGGGCGGTCATCTGCGGTTCCAACGATCCGGATTGGTTCCATAACTTCGACATTCTCACCCCGCCGACAACCCATGATGGACCGGGGCAGTGGAACGAGGTTGTCTCGGCCTCGGCCAAGCCCTACCGCTACCTCTTCATCTACAATCCCGATCCGACGGCGGTCACGTATGGGCCCGAGTCCTCCGAGATCCAGTTCTTCGGCTACAACGTTGTCGCGACGGCAGGTATGGGCGGCAGTTTGAAGATGGGGGACGGAGAGGCGACGCAGTCTGTCACCGCGTATGCCAGTTCGGCCGATCCCGTCACCTTGACGGCCATCCCGGCGGAGGGGTATGTGTTTGCGAAATGGGCCGGCCGGGTGGAGGCGATCATTGACGGATCGTGCACGGATGCGACCATCCAGGTGGGTGCCCGCGGCGAGCTTCGGGCGCTCTTCAGCACGCCGGCGCGGAAAGATCCCGGGCAGCTGGAACGTGATCCTGCCAATCAGGCGGCGCTTTCACCCGGTATTATCACCATCCAGAGCGGATATAACTATTCCGGCAACTCCACCCCGATCAGGGCATTTGACGGCAATGAGGGCGACTATGTCAATCTGACGTATGATGCGGATAAGAAGGATGGAACGCGGACCGCCTACGGTCTCGACCTCGGTGTGGACGGCTCCTGCATTATAACGGCGGCGCATGTCCTTTCCCGCAATCACGGCACCTGTTGGGAACGGGCGAAAGGCGCGGTCATTTGCGGTTCCAACAGCCCCGACTGGTTCTCCGATTTCGATGAGATCACATCGCCGACCACCCACACGGGGCCCCATCAGTGGAGTACGCTCAACTCAACATCGTCCAAGCCCTACCGTTATCTCTTCATCTACAATCCCGATCCGACGGCGGTCACGTATGGCCCCGAAACGTCCGAGATCAAGTTCTTCGGTTACAACGTTTTCGTGTCGGCGGGTATTGGCGGCAGCGTGAAATGGGGGGATGATGCCGCCGCGTCGTATATCACCTCGTATGGATGCCGCGCTGACCCGGTTGCCGTGACGGCCATTCCGGACGAGGGGTATTCGTTCCTGAGGTGGGAGGGAAGGATCGCCACCATTGTCGGCGGCTCCAGTGTGGACGCATCCATTCTGATCGGGAGTGCCGGTGAACTGAGGGCTGTCTTCACGAAGGCGGAGCGGAAAGAGGTGGGACAACTGGAGCGCAACCCGTCCGACCAGACTATCCTTGCGTATGGCGTGTCCATCATCACCAACGGTTTTCCTTACAAAGCCAATGTCCCGGCCTGCGCGTTTGACGGCAATTACAATTCCTTTGTCAATCTTGCTTTTGACGCGGAACTGACGGACGGTACCCAGACCGGCTACGGGGTGGATTTCGGCGAGAACGGCGCCTGTATCCTCTCCTTCGCGCAGATTCTTGGGCGTGTGGACGGAAATGAGGGTTTCACGCGGATCACGGGAGCGGTCATCTGCGGCTCCAACGATCCGGATTGGTTCCACAACTTCGATATCATCACCCCGGCGGCCAAGCCCACCGGTATGGGGCAATGGAACACGCTCGACGCGCTTTCGTCCAAACCCTATCGTTATATGTTCATCTACAACCCCGATCCCACCGCGCCCGCATGGGGACCTCAGGCGGCCGAGATCCGGCTGTTCGGTTATAATGTCCGGGTGACGGCGAGCGGGAAGGGGAAGGTCAAACTGGGTGACGGCGAAGCCGTTTCATCCCTCACCACATACGCCAATGCGGATAAGCTGATCACCCTGACGGCACTCCCGGATGACAAATACACCCGGCTTGTGAGGTGGGAGGGTCGGACCGATGCGATCATCGGCGGTAGCGAGAGGGACCTCGTCATTGAGGTCGGCGGACACACGGAACTGACGGCGATCTTCGAGCCGGTACCCGGCACCCTGATGATGATTCAGTAACGAGGGGATAGGATTATGAATTACGGTTTGTGGATGGCGGCGGCATTGGCGGCGCTGCATGTTTCGGCAACGCAGACGCTGTGGCAGATCGGGACGAAGGACGGAAACGGAAACGAGTTCGCCCTTGCTCCGAAGGGGTTCGCGGATTTTTTGGAAAAGGATTTCGGCTGGGAGGACCGGTTTTTCCTCGTGGGACGGTCAGATCCGAAAAAGGATCTCCCGTATGTCCTGCCGGGCGCAAATGACGCCTGGGCGGGTTCCAGCGGCGGGGCGGGCCGCCGTACCCAATGGGTGAATATCCTCTTCGATGTGGCGTCCGCGGGCGGTCCGGGCGGATGGACGCTGGTCGTGGACTTCGCCGATGCCCACCGTTTGAATCCGCCACTGGTGAAGATTTCGGTGAACGGCCGGGCGCGGAAGGTTCTGCTGCCCAAGGGCGGCGGGGATGCGTCGATCAAGCAGGGCGATTTCTCCAAGGCGGTTCCCCATACCGTCCGGATCGATCTCGCGCCGGACGAGATCCGTCCCGGCGCGAACGAGGTGTCGATCACCTCGCTGGAGGGCAGCTGGGCGATTTTCGATGATCTCCGGCTGGAGGGTCCGGATGGCGCGAAGCTGAACCTGGCCCATTCCGGCGCGTATGTGCGGAGTGTCCGGGCCGGGGATTACCTGATTCCCGGTACGCAAACCCAGCCGCTGTTGGTGGGGGTGGAGCATCTTACGGGGTCGCCGGTTTTGCGCGTCGAGGTGGACGGCCAGGCCGTCCTGACGCAAACTGTCGAATCGGGTTCGTATCTCTTCGAGGCACCCATGCCCGCCGTCGAGAAGGAGATGCCTTCGCGTTACCGGGTCTTTGTGGACGGCAAACCGGTCCGGGAGGGGACGGTCACCCGTT
>DBXN01000160.1:0-854 GCA_002309585.1 Verrucomicrobia bacterium UBA1211 | reverse complement strand
AGCATGGTGAAGCTCTCGCCCGACAATGAGGGCGTTCCGGGCAAACGGCAGTGGCAGGGCGGCTACGATCCGACGGTCGAGAGCGTCGGCTCCTTCAGCCATATCCACGAATGGACCATGGCCGGGCTCGGTACGATGCCCACGACCGGTCCCCTCTGCACAACGATGGGCGGCGCCTCGGAGATCGAGGGACACGCCGGCGGCTACCGTTCCTTTATCGACAAGGGGTCGGAGATCTGCAAGGCGGGCTATTACGCGGTTCGCCTGACCGACCATGACATTTACGCGGAGCTGACCGCCACCGACCGCTGCGGGTTCCAGCGTTATACCTATCCCGCCGGCAAGACGCCGCGTGTGATGATCGATCTCGTTACGATGTGCGAATACAACGTCGCCTTTAAGCGCTGCATGATCCGTAAGGTGGGTGACAGCCGGATCGAGGGATTTTCGCATCAGCAGTCCAACGCATACAGGAGTCTTCAGGACTATACGTTGCACTTTGTCGTCGAGTTCGACCGTCCCATCGTCCACTTCGCCGGTTGGACGGACGCGGGCGCGTGGGACGGCGCAAGCCGCGAGGCGGAAGATCCCAAGGCGTTCGGCGTGTATGCGGAGTTCGCGCCCTCCACGGACGGCGCGACCGTGGTGCAGATGCGCACGGCGATCTCCTATGTCGATGCCGCCGGCGCGGCGGGCAATCTCGAAACGGAGATCGTCAAGCCGTTCGGATGGGACTTCGGGAAAGTCCGCGCCGCGAATGAGCGTGTCTGGAATGATCATCTCGGGCGCGTGAAGATCGCGAGCGCCGATGCCCGCGAGAAACGGCGTTTCTACACGAACATGTACCGCAGCCT
>DBXN01000173.1 GCA_002309585.1 Verrucomicrobia bacterium UBA1211 | reverse complement strand
TTCTCGCCGTAGATGTCCTTGCCGTGACTGGCGGCGAAGGTCCCGATGTAGGCGTGCCAATGGTCCGGCGTCGCGATCATCACCGCATCGATATCGTTGCGGGTGCAGACCTCGCGGAAGTCCTTGACCATCTCGCAGTCGCTGTTCTTGTAGTGGTCATCCACGCGCTTCTTCGTGTCGCGCATCTTCGCCTTGTTGACGTCGCACACGACTTTGACAACCACATCGGGCATCCCCAGGAAACTCCCCATGTTCCCGTTGCCCTGGCCGCCGACACCGATCATCGCCATGACGATCCGGTTACTCGGCGCATTCTGGCCAAACACACTCGCGGGCACGATATTGAAAGCGGAAGCCGTCCATGCGGCCGCACCTGCCCGAAGAAACGCTCTACGTGAAACGTTCATATTCATTTCTCCTCTCCCTTACCGCACGGAATCGGCGATCTTCTCGATCTCCGCAACCTTCGCCTTATCCAAACCGGACATGATCTTGATTTCATGGATCGACCAATAGAGACCGGGACGGCCGTCCAGGGTCACAAACTTCAGGTAACGGGCCGAAACCGCCAACGGGAAGACCGTCTTGTTCTTGGTGTCGCCGCCGCATTTCGCAACGGGTCCGGACCAGTTTTTCCCGTCATTCGAGGTGAAGACCTCGCACCCGTTCGGCGTATCGTTCGCCGAGGCATCGGTGTCCAGCGTCACTTCAGAGAGGAAGGCCATCTCGCCCAGATCAAGCTCGAACCACATATCCTTGAACGAGGGTGTGCCGGAGGTCCAGCGGGAACCCGGGTCGTTATCGAACGCGCGCTTCACTTCCCGCCCACCATGGGAAGCTTTCGCCCGCCACTTGTCCCGCGGAAGGGCTTTCGCCCCGGCGGTCGCGTTCCCCTTCACCTGCTTATCGAACAGCGCGACATAACAGGCCTTGGCGGAAGCGCCATAGGTGGCATCCCCGAAGAGGCTCTGGAGCAGGGTGAAGGTCTCAAATCCCTCAACCCGGAAGAGCGACTCCATCACCCGCGGCCGGTCGGCGGCGTCCACGCTCTTGAAGAGCGAGAGATAGGCCGACCGGGCATTCGAACCGGCATGGGCGCGGATCAGCTTCATCGCCGCGCGAACCACCGCGCGCTTCGACTCCTCGTCAGGCTGCTTGGAATAAGCGGCCGTCAGCTTCTCAACCGGCGCCATCGCGTTCCAGTTACCCAACGCCTCGACGGCCGCCTCGCGCACCGCCTTGTCCGTTCCGTCCATCGCCGCGCACAGCAACGGCTCGAACACGGGATCCGGGAAGGATGCCATCACTTCGGCGACCAACCGCTTCGCGGCGGGCGAGCCGGCTTTCCACGCCTCTTCCAACGCCTTCACGCGGACGGGGCCATCCGTATAGCGGGCGGCCGCCTTGACCGTGTTCCCCGCGAGCGTCAATTCCGGATCCTTGACCTCAGACAGCCAAGCGAGGAAGGTGGCGAAGGTTTGGCCGGTCGCGTTCTTGCCGAGCGCCTTCCACGCCTCCTTGCGGACGTTCTCATCAGCATCGGTGACAAGCGGTTTCCACTCCGAGAGAAGGGCCGTCTCCATCCGGTCACCCAGTACCGGGATCAAATCGCGGTTCTGCCGCGCCAGCCCGAAGAGGGCCTTCCCGACGCCCTTCGCGGGCATATCGCGAAGCGTGTCGGCGGCAGTCCGCCGGACCGGATCACCCGCTTTCATCAACTCGACCATCGCCGGAACCTCATCGGCGCCGCCCAGCACGCCGATCGCCGTGATCGCCGCGCAGACGACATCCTGATCCTGCGCCTTGAAACACGCGGCGATCGCCGGCACCGCCGGCTTCGCGCCGTTGGCCGCCAGACGGGCGATCAGCGCCACCTGATCCGCGGGAGCCGCCGCCTGAAGCGCCTTCACCAAATCATCGGTACCGATCTTCGCGGCGTTGCGGATCACGGTCTGCCGGACGATCTTGCTGCCGTCTTTAACCGCCGTACCGAAGAATCCCGAATCATCCGCCAACAACAACCGGGCGGCGGCGGCGCGGAGTGTCTCCGGCGCGTCTTTCCGATCGAAAACCGCCTTCGCCGCCGTTTTCGCGGCACCGGTCTTTCCGTTCTCAACCATCTTACCGAAGACCGCGCCGAGCGCCACGCAACGGCGATCCTCGCGAACGGCGTCACCGATCGGCTTCGATAGGGTCTCCAACGCCGTCTGATCCCCCACCCGGCCCAACGCCTGGATGGCGGCCAGCGCCACATCGGCATCCCGGTCACTCACATACGGAACGATCCGCGCACTCTCCCCGCGAAGGGCAAAAGCGTTCAGGAGCGAGCAGCGGCCCCACTTGTCGGTGGTTTCCCAGGCATCCGCCAGACACTTCCCGGCATCGTCACCCTTCGTCTGCGCCAGAACCGTCATGGCCCATTCGCGGAGTTGCGCATTCTTCAGGGCTTCCGCGAGACCGGAAAGGTCCTGCGGCGCGCCGATCGAACGCATCGCCAGCAGAATGCCGCGCTTGCAGGCCAGAGTGGCGTCCTCCGCCTTGAGCAACGGGAAAACCTTCCGGATGACCTCATCCCGCAGGAAATCGTTACCGGTATGGGCAGTGTAACCCAGAATCTCCTCCTGGACCCATCCCTGGTCGTTCGAGCGCTTGATCCGCTGCAGATCAGCCTCGGCGATGCCGGCCGGCGTGTCATCTGCATCCAGATCGCCCAGCGTGTACTGCACACCGTTGAGAATATGGGTCAGGGTCGGCTTCGCGACCCACGCCCGCGCGTCATGGCCAAACGAAGTGTAAAAGACACGGCCCTTGCCGTAGGGACGGATCCACGAGACCGCGTAATCCTTGTCCTCCCGCTGCTGTCCCTGCGCATTCCCCGTCGCCGGATCGCTCAGATCCAGCGAGATCAGGATGTGCATCTTCGCGCGGCTGTAGAAAGGCGGACGCTGCATGTAGATCTCGTCACTCAGCTTGAAATCCTTTCCGTCAAACGGCGCGTTGACCGGGCTCTTGGGATCATCCAGATGGAACGCCCACGTCCCGCCGCCGCCCCACGGATGACCCCAGAAATGTCCGCCGATCATCTCGGAGGCGTCATGGTCATTGTTGAAATTGTCCGCGCCGGCGTGGATCACCGCCAGACCCTTGCCGCTCTTCACGAAATCGATCAGCGCAGGAACGACGAAGGGATTCTCTTTTGTCTTCATATTGGTGGTGTTGTTCAGCACCACGGCATCGTATCTGGCCAGATTCTCGGGCTTGAACACCGTATAGTCATCGACCAAATCGGCTTGGAACGCGTGGGTCTTCTCGGCCGCCACACGAAACGCCTCGTTGCCCGTCACGATCGAATCGCCGTGGACAAACCCCTCGCATTTGTAGAAAACCAGCAGCCGGCGAGCCCGCTTCGGTTTCACCGACAACTCGGAACCGATCAACGCATTCACCTTGTCGGCATTTTCCCGCTTCAACTGCGGCAGGTTCTGCGCATCAGCGTGAACGGCCATACCCAGCGCCGTCACCCCCATCGCGATCTGCCCGAACAGATGCCCGTACTTCATCTAACAACCTCCGAATACTGTTTGAAAACCCAACGGGCCGACTCTTCCCAAGAAGGCGGCTGATCCCGAAAGGTCTAATTCGTTCATTTAGTAAACGTTTGTAGAAGATAACATATTGCCGGAAAAGAGGGCAAGGCGATCTTGCGGCGGACAACACCCACTCTTTAACCGTTGAGGGTTGAGGGTTGAGTGGTTAGGTGGTGCGGTGGTTGGGGGGTTAGGACATCGGACATCAGACTTC
>DBXN01000015.1:8825-8998 GCA_002309585.1 Verrucomicrobia bacterium UBA1211 | reverse complement strand
ATCGTGTGGGTACCCGAAACGGTGATTTCGCCCGAAACCGTCTCGTTGCCGTCAAAGATGGCGGGAATGTAACCGAGGAAGCCGCTCATCACGCCGCCGTCAAGCAGCCAGTTTGCACTGGTGGCGTTCCAGCCGAGGTCGGAGGCATCCGCAGGCCGCCACGTCTGGGCCGC
>DBXN01000015.1:0-8740 GCA_002309585.1 Verrucomicrobia bacterium UBA1211 | reverse complement strand
GCGGCGGAGATGAGGGTGTAGGTGCCGGGCGGAATCGTTTCGGCGTCCACCATGACGGGAATCGCCGAGCCGGCGGGAAGCGTGACCGAACCGGTGGTCGCGAGCGCGGGCTTGTCGGCGGTGATATCCGAGATGGCGACCGACGCGCTGCCCGTGAAGACAAGATTCTTGTCGCCGGAGACGGCCCCTTCAACATCAAACGTTGACGTGAGGGTGTAGGTGTTGGCGTCCGTTGCGGCCGTCGGATTCGCCCCCATCCACTTCGTGGCGAGGTACGCCTCAATCGCCTGGCGGTCAGCGTCTGAAAGGGCGAAATCGAAGGCGATGAACTCCGAGATGTCGCGTCCGCCGGAACGCGGGCCGGCGTTGTTGGCGTCACGCACGTCGCTGGTGAGGTAATCGCTCTCCATGTTGTTCGACGTGTTGACGGTGGAATAAACGTGGCGATCCGTCGGCGGGATGGTGGAGACGGGGTTTTCCGCCTTCACACCGTCGCAGTAGATGCTGCCGTTCTTGAAATAGACATTCGCGTTGTCATAGGCGTACGCCAGTGTGGTTGTGCGGTGGAAGCGGTAGGCGCCGGAGTCACCCAGGAACCATGCGTTCCCGTTCTGCTCGATCGCCATCACCCAGAAGATCGAACGCATCGTCGTCATCCGGGCGTATTTGAGGTCGATGCAGCTGCCGGTCGTTCCCATGAGGAACGCCGGGACACCGGCGGATACGCCGAGCGTGCCGTGGTAACGCTGGTAGTTGGCGCTCGGGGAGTCATAGTAGCTGGCGTCACGCCCGCACAACGAACGGTCCTTCCAGACGGCGACCTCGCCCAACGTATCGGTGAAGATGAAGTTCGCGGCCTCGGAGGCGTCGAGCCAGATGAGGGCCCGTTCCTGAATGAACGGCTCGATCCAGGCGTCGGGATCATACGCGGCCACGCCGGTGATGGATACGGCGCCGTCCGCGAGGGTCGGCGAGACCGCCGTGCCGAGCGCGATGCCGTTACGCATCGCCGTGGCGGAGAGTTTGGACACGTCAAAGGCCGCGTCCGCGCCGGTGAAGAGCGTCGCGGCGGTGTTTACGGCGAGATTATCCACGCCCACAAGCGTCGCGGCGGTGACGGACGAGCCGGCCGCGAGGGCGACAGGCGTGCCCGCCGCGATCTGGAGCGCGGCGCCGTCGAAGGTGATCGGGAAAGCCGGCGCGGCATCCTGCAACGCGGCGATGCCGGCGCCCTTGAGGGTTACCGTCGCGTTGGCGGCGGTGATCGCGGGCAAGGTCTGCACGTTCGCGAAGAAGGTTGATGCCGTTGCCTTGTCAGCGACGAAGGTCAGCCCGGCGGCGGACGATTCGACGGAAAAACTGGGCGTCGCGCCGGTGAGGGCGACGATCGCGTCGGAGATGAAGATGAATTTGCCCTGGTTCGTGCTTGGGCCGATCTCGATCACGGCGTTGGCGCAGGTTCCGGCGGCATTGCCCTCTTCGGCCGTGGCCGCGACCTGTGTGATGTTGCCCTTGCCGTTGGCGGAGGTACCGTAGATGAAGCCGCCTTTGAAGTAGGGATGGGCGTTCTCGCAGCAGGCGATGAACAGCGCCTGATCGGTGATGCGCGATTTGATCGGGCCCTCGATGACACTTTCGCCATCGACGATGATGCGGCAATCCGCCGCGAAGAGGTCGATGGCCCCGTTGCCGTCGCCCGCGCCTGTCACGCGCGCGCCGTCATGGAAGTAGAGGCGGTCGGGCAGATCAACCGATATCCGGTAGTTGAAGCAGTTGAGCGTCCCGTAGACATGGATGATAAATCCGCCGGAGTAGTTGAACGCGTCGGTGCGGTTGAGGTTCAGTTCCGCGCCCGATCGGATGATGACCGTGCCGGTGGCGGTGCGCGCGCCGAACGCGCAATACGCGGTGCCGGTCTCGATATCCAGTGTGCCACCCTTCGCGACGGTCGTCGTACCGTTGAGCTTGATGTTCCCGCGCACCTTTAGCGTGCCGCCTTCATTCACCGTCACCGCGCTGCCCCAGCCGTTGTTGCCGGATCCGCCGTCGATGATGACGGTCTCGCCGTCACCGACCGTCAATGCCGCGCCCCAGCCGTCAGTTCCCGGTTGATACGTGGTGTCGGCCCAAACCGATCCCGTAAGAATAGTCGCCCCAAGGGCGATTATTCCGAATAATCCGCTCTTCATAGACTTTTCCTCCTGGACAAACAAACTGATCGGCTACCGACTGTAAAAGCCAATAACCCAGTTAAACATAAGAATAATCGTACCAAATGCGGGATTGACGGACAAGACGAATTGTCGATAAAGCGATGGCGGCCACTTCAAAAGCGGCCGCCATCGATCGTCACGGTTGGATTTGCCGTAGGTGGACCGAAAGGGTTACTTGTTGAAACCCTTGTGGCTGAGGAACTCCCACGCACGGTCCATCCAGGTGTAGCTGCCGGTGCCGGGCGAGGCCTGGCGCTGGAAGCAGTGCGGGCGCAGGGCGAGGGTGTGGAGGTCGCACTGGATGTCCATCATGCGCAGCTTCTCCCAGCACTTGACGGAGTTCATCGCGGCCCAGCCGTCTGCATCGCCGTGGATGAAGCACATCGGGCAGGTCCCTTTATCGAACGCGAATTCGGGAACCGGCACGGCCGAATCGTCGTTGCCGCCCGTCGAGTTCCCATGATCCGCCCCGTCCGTCAGCGCGTAGGCGGGATAGATCGCGATGCCCCACTGGACACTGCAGGAGAGTTTGTCCAGATCGTCGATCGGCGCGTAGGCCGGGGTCAGCGAACTGAACGCGCCCATGAGCGTGAGGTGGCCGCCCGCCGAAGAACCCATGATACCGATGCGGTCGGGATCAAGCCCCTTCGCCGCCGCCTTCGACCGCACGATGCGCACCGCGCGCTGGAGGTCTTCCCAGGCCGTCACGTGTTTCGCCAGCCCCTCCGGCCGCGGGGTGCGGTACTTCATCGTCACAACGGTCATGCCCTTCCCGTTCAGGTAACGGCGCATGGGGGCGACCTCGAAGCCGTCGGGGCTGTTGCCCATGTAGGATCCGCCCGAATAGATGATCTGGATCGCCTTCGTCTTGAGTTCCTTCGGCTGATGCCACTCCAGATAGGGCTTGCACTGGTTCGCCCGTACGTCCGGCATCTTGCCTTCCGGCCACACATCCTCTTTCTCGTAACCGCCGCGCGCGTCGTCATTGGGGTAACGCTGCATCAATCCGACTTCGGGCGCCACCGGCCCGAGATATCCCATCTGGCGCATGAATTCGACGGCGCGGTCAAGACCATACGCCCCATGGGGCCGGTCCGCGTAGAGGTGAAGTTCCGTGGGGATCTTCCGCTTACGCAGTTCGCGGTAGCAGAGGGTCGAGCCGTTCGGCGAATAGGGGTCTTTGCCGCCATGTTGGAAGGTGATCGGGCAGGTTTTCGCGTCGAATGCGAAACAGGGGTTGATCGACGGGACGACGCTTGTTCCGTCCTGCGGGGTCGGGTCACCCTTCGCGGCGCCCAGCGTGTTGTAAGCCGGCGCGTTCGCGATCGCCCAGTTGATGTGGCAGGGGATCTCGTCAATCGCGTCGATCGGCTGATAGGCCGGCGTGAGCGCGCTCGTCGCGAGCATCACCGTGAGATGGCCGCCGGCGGACATGCCGATCGCGCCGATCTTCTCGGGGTTGAACCCGCGTTTCGCCGCCTCGCTGCGCACAACGCGCACCGCGCGCTGGCCGTCCTCCCACGCCGATTGGTAAAACGGAAGATCTTTCGGACGCGGCGTCCGGTAGACGAAGTTGACGCACTGGCAACCGAGATCGGTGAAGGTCTTGCGCCAGAGCTTGATGAGCCCCACGTCGCAGCAGCTCCCATATCCGCCGCCGGAGATCAGGATCATGCAGATGTCGTTGCGCTTTTCGGCGGCCGGCGGATCGAACCATTCGAGGTACGGTTCCGTGTGCTGGCTGCGGTCGAAACCCTTCTGGCCGGCCTCATCGGTCATCGCCGCGATCTGGTGCGGTTGGAGATCCGGCATCTTGCCCTTCGGCCAGATGAACATCCGCGCGGAATCGTCCGCGCCTGCAATGAAGGTGAACCCCGCCGCAAGGGCGGCGAAGAGATACGTGGAACGCATTTTCATGATAACTCCCTTTCTTTCTTTCCCGGCGGTCAAACACACGCCGGTTACAAATCCCCACACATGCGGCTGGCCGCGTTACCGTGACCCGCGCGGCCCTCCCGCGTGACCGTCTCAATCGATATACCGCCCGAGGTCGAGCGCGATTTCGCCCTTGACCGGCCGCAACACGTAACCCTTCGGGGTCGGTTCGAATTCGGCGTCCAGTTTCACCTTATAGCGGTAGTTGCCGAACACCATCGAGAGCGCATCGCCCACACGGTGCATGTCCTGCACGAACTCGTCTTTGCCCTCGAATGTCAGCGTCGCGCCGCGCACGAAGATCGAACCCCGCGTGAGACGGATTTCGACCAGGGAACCGTCCGTGCGTTTCGCCGTCGCGATCAAGGTTTCGTCATCCGCCGGGGCGACTTCAAGCGAGGCGAACTCGCCGTCCAGCGTCATCACGCCGGTGCGATCCTTGGTCTTGAAGAGGAATTCGTCCACCACAGGCGGCGTGTAGTAGAGCGCCTGCCAGCCCTTGCAGACCTTGTGCAGGTACGGCTCCTCGTAGGAATCGCTCATCTTGTGGATGTCGCGGAAAAAGAGGCGTTTGCCATCCATCAGCAGGTTCGCGCGGTAGAACTTCGAGTTGTACCATACGCTCTTGCGCCCGAGGTCGCGCCAGTCTTCCATCGCCACTTGGGTCTGCACGCAGTTCGCGGGGTTCTCCTCAGCGAACCTGCGCCCGGTGTCGGCCATCTTCTCGACGGAGAGAAGCCCCTTGTCCCGCAGTTCCGCGATACGTTGGATCTGATAGGGGAGGCCCTTCATGATCGCATCGTAGCCGAAACTGTTCTCCTGCCCGGTCTGCATGTATGAAAGCCCCAGAAGCCCCTTCGGATCCTCGGCGTAAATGCGGAAGTACCAGTCGGTGATCGCCTTCGTCTGACCCGATTCCCAGACCGGTTCCAGCGTGGGCGGCCCGCCCGGACCGGGCCCCACCGAATTCGCGTAGTTGTAGATCGGGTCTGGCGTGAGCATCTTGAACACCGGGGTCTTGACGGCGTTTTCCATGTCGATCGCCGCCGAAAGCATGTTCCGCTTCGAGGGATAGTACGCGCCGTTGAAGTATCCGCCGCGCAGACCGTAGGCATCGGTGTTATCCTGCTCACGGCAAATGCAGAACGCCTTCACGCCGTAACGCTCAGCCATGTAGTCCATGGAGTAGGCGTCCAGCAGCCAGGATCCGACCGACGCCGGATAATAGCCGAACGTCTCCTTGAAGAGGCGGAACGCCTCGTCGCACAGCATCCGGCGCTGCTCCTGCGTATAGGCCATCAGGAACCCGGGATTGATGTACCAGTCCCACGCCCAGCCGTTGCGGCCGCGCCATTTAAGCCCCGCGCGCTCCACCATCGGTTTGACGACCTCGAACCAGAGGCCGATCTCCGTCCGCTCGGAATCGGCCGCTTTCACAACGGCCATCATGTCATCCCGCAGAATAGCGTCATACTGGAGGAGGATCGTGTTCTCAAGCTTGTATTTCGTGTTGAGTTCCACTTCGGCGCGGAACGGCTTGACGAGGTCAAGGTTCGGATCGCGGGGATCGCACCCGCGCACGAAATTGACGATATTCATCACCCGCCGCGGTGCCGGCTTCCGCGCGGGTTCCGCCGCATTGGTCCCGAACGTTATGCCACACAGGCAAGCCGTTAATCCTAAAACCGTCTGAATGTTCATCGCCATCCCTTTTCAGATTCAAATCCAAACCCAATCACATCACGCGGGATATTTTATGCGAAACGGTCGGTCCATTGCAAGGTCTGTCGATGGTTTTTACCGCTTTGGGGCGCATCTGCGTTTTTCACCCATACCGACTGGGGATTGGAAAACAACCAAAACAACTGGTAAAAACAACTTGAAGAGTAACGCGGGCTAACTCGCCCGCGAGGACAAGAAAAGTTGTTTAAAATAGTTGTTTTCAACCATCATGGACTTCGGCGGTGAATTGCGCGGATACGCCCCGCGTGGGCGCGGGAAGGTCAATGAGGATAACGCGGGGAACGGGCGGTTGAGGGAGCTCGCAAGTGGTCAATATTCCGTGTTTCGATCAGCTGATCTCAATCGCATCCACATCGATGGCGAGTTTGATGTCGAGGGGGAGGGGATGCTTTTTGAGAAGATCCGTCAGGGGGGCGGTGATCCGTTTCGCTGTGGGGGCGCGCAGGAGAATCTGGTAGCGGAAGAGGCCTTTCGCCTTCGCCAGCGGCGCGGGGCAGGCGTCGGAGATCAGAAGATCGGCGATGCGCTTTTCACGGAAAGCCGCCGCAAGGTGTTCCGCGAAGAAACGGACCCGTTCTTCCGATTCACTCCGCAGCGTGAGGCAGACCAGATGGGTGTAGGGCGGATAACCGCCCTCGAAGCGTTCGCGGAGTTCCTGTTCAGCGAAAGGTTCGAATCCGGCGTCGGAAGCCGAGGCCTGGACCGCCGGATGGTCGGGCGTGTAGGTCTGGATGAAAACCTCGCCCGGCAACTCGGCGCGGCCCGCCCGTCCGGAGACTTGCGCCAACAGCTGGTAGGTCCTTTCGGATGCCCGGAAATCGGGGATGTGGAGGCTGGTGTCGGCGGCCAGCACGCCGACCAGGGTCACATTGGGGAAATCGAGCCCTTTGGCGATCATCTGTGTCCCGATCAGGATGTCCGCCCGTCCGCTTTTGAAGATCGAGAGCAGTTCGTCATGGCTCTGTTTGCGGGTGGTCACATCCGCATCCATCCGCAGAACCCGCGCATGGGGGAAGCAGGCCTGGAGGGCTCGTTCAACCCGCTGCGTACCGACCCCGACATAGCGGAAGGCGGGATCGCCGCAGGCGGGACAAACGGTTGGTATCGGTTTCCAGTCGCCGCAGATGTGGCAGCGCAGGCAATGGTCCGCCTCATGGTAGGTGAAGGGAACCGCGCACGCCTCGCAGGTGGCGGTATGGCCGCACCGGGGGCAGGTCAGCGCACGGGAATATCCCCGCCTGTTGAGGAAGAGGATCGACTGTTCTCCCCGTTCCAGCCGGTCTTTCAACGCCGCCAGCAAGGGTTCGGAGAAGATTTGCGGATGCCCGGTCCGGAGGGTCTCCAGCCGCATGTCGATGATCTGTACCGCCGGCATCGGACGGTTAGCGACCCGTTTGCTTAACCGCGCGATCAGATACTTGCCTTTCTGGACATTGTTCCAGGTCTCCATCGCGGGTGTCGCGCTGCCCAGCACCACGGCACATCCCTCCAGATGGGCACGCATCACCGCGATGTCCCGGGCGTGGTAGCGGGGTGTTTCGTCCTGCTTGTAGGAGGGTTCGTGCTCTTCGTCCACCACAATCAGCCCCAGGTTCCGCACCGGCGCGAAAACCGCCGAACGGGGACCGACCACGACGGTCGCTTCGCCGGTCCGGATCCGGTGCCACTCGTCATAGCGCTCGCCGTCGCCCAACGCGCTGTGCAGGACGGCGATACCCTTTCCGAAACGGGCGACAAACCGCTGGACAGTCTGCGGGGTGAGGGCGATTTCCGGGACGAGGACGATCGCGCCTTTGCCCTGGTCTAACGCGTGGGCGATCGCCTGGAGGTAAACCTCGGTTTTGCCGGAGCCCGTGACGCCGAAAAGGAGGAGGGGTTTCCTTTGCCCATCCGCATCGAGAACCTCCACGATCTGTTTCAGCGCCTGCGCCTGCTCATCCATAAGGGGTAGGGGAGGGGTCGGCAGGATGCGCCGGTTCGCCAGCGGGTCGCGCCGGCGCGCCTTTTTCTCGATGGCGACGGCCCCCTTCCGCTCCAGCGTTTTCAGGGTCTCGGGCGAACAGGCGAATTCGCGGACCAGCGCGTGCAGCCATCCGCCCTGGACGCGGCGAAGGTTTTCCAGCAGTTCCGTCTGGCGCCGGGAGAGGTCGAATGTCCCTTCCTTCGGGGTGACGTAGTAGAGGGTTTTCTCGCGGATCTCGCGTCCCCGGATTACAGAGGGCAGCATGCTGCGCAGCACGCTATCGAACGGGGAACAGGTATAGTCCGCCATCCATCGGGCGAGGTCGATCAGCGGGCGGGAGAGGAACGGGGTGTCGTCATCCAGCCCGACAATCGGCTTGAGGGCGCGGCGCTTGACGGTCGGTTCGCCGAACAGGTCCCGTTCGCCGGCCGCCGCCGCCTCACCGGGGGGTGTCGCGAAGGCCTCAACGACATAGGCGTCAACGACCTTCGCGCCGAACGGTACCCGGACCCGCTGTCCCTCGCGCATCCGCGACGCGAGCGCGTCCGGCACCGCATAGTCGAACAGCCGGTCGGGAACGCCTTCCGCCACAACCCGTACCGCCCGTATCTCTTCCCCGTTCTGTTCCATAATCAAAGTCGAAAGTCAAAAGTCAACAACCGTTGCGTCCGTCCATACCGTTTCGCGCCACACGAAAAATCGATTTCACCTTTGCGGGAAAGCGTGTCACATCCCTTTCCGCTTGTCAACGGTTTTCGCGTTCGGTTCGCGCTTATGCGTGACCGCCGCGAAAGGGGAACGGGGAATGAATGGGGAACGGGGAAGAGGGCGTGACGAGTGACGGGTGACGAGTGAAAAATGAAGAATGAAAAGAGAAGAATGAAAA
>DBXN01000002.1:420-5092 GCA_002309585.1 Verrucomicrobia bacterium UBA1211 | reverse complement strand
ATCACCCGCGCGAAGTGGATTTGGACAGCGGAGGTGAAGGACCTTTACCGCCAGCCGACCGGGGAGCGCTGGTTCACGAAAACGTTCACGCTGGATTCCATTGAGGGCTTGGCGGAAAGCCATGTGTTGATCACGGCGGACAACGATTACCGTCTCTGGGTGAACGGGTCGGAGGTCGGGACGGGGGATGATTTCCATCGCGCCGATTTCTATGCGGTCGGCAACCTGCTGAAAGCGGGTCCGAACACCATCAAAATCGCGGCAAGCAACTGGACCGACACGCCCAATCCCGCCGGCTTGATCGCCGCCGGCGCGGTTGTCTACGCCGATGGGCGGGAGGTGACCTGGGTGACGGACGAGTCGTGGACCGCTACACGCCGGAAGGGCGGGCAGCCGGAAGCCGTGCAGGTCTTCGGCGGTTGCACGATGCGCCCGTGGGGTCTGAATCCCAAGCCCTCGTTCTATCCCGCCTACGCGGCGGTGGCCCGTGCGTTGGCGAAGGAGGGGTTGCCGGCCGATTTCGAATCGGACGGGGATGTGCGGTCAATCCACCGGCGGGTCGGCGAGCAAGAGGTCTACTTTGTCGGGAACCGGACGGATCGTCCCCAAGAGACCGTCTGCCGTTTTCGTGTGGCGGACGTCCAAAGCGCGGCGTGGTGGGATCCCGTGTCGGGCGAACGCCGCGCCCTGCCGGTCTGGAAGACGGAAGGCGGCGTGACGGAGATGCCGCTGGCGTTCGGCGCGGGCGAGAGCGGGTTTGTGGTCTTCACCCAGGGGCCGGGAAAACCCTCGCCGGGTGGGACGAACGGGAAGGTGTTTCGGACGCTCGCGACGCTTGAGGGCGCATGGCTGGTCGCGTTCGATCCGGCGTGGGGCGGACCGAAAACGCCGGTCACCTTCGCCTCGTTGGAGGATTGGACGAAACGGCCCGAATGGGGCATCCGCCACTACTCCGGCATCGCGGTCTACCGGAAAACGGTTACGCTCAAGCCGAATGAATGGCCGACCGCGCTCTCGCTGGGAAGCGTGGCGAATCTGGCGCGTGTCCGGTTGAACGGCCGGGATTTGGGTTCGGTCTGGTGTCCGCCGTGGCGGGTCGCCATCCCCGACGGCCTCTGGAAACCGGACGGAAATGAGGTGGAGATCGAAGTGGCGAATCTGTGGAAGAACCGGCTTGTCGGGGATGCGGCGTTGCCGAAGGAGAAACAACTCACCCGCACGACCCGCAATCCCTACGGGAAAGATGATGTGCTGGCGCCATCCGGCTTGTTCGGCCCTGTCACACTGGAGTCTGAATAACGGATTGGAATTGGCGGGACGGATGTGGGAGACGGGTTGGGCGGAATGAATCCGTGATCGTTCGGGAGGGGAAGGATGAACGTGTTTCTGCATGTAAAGGGAATGGGTCTGGCGGTTTCGTGTGTGTTGGGTACAGTGGCGGCGTTCGGCGGGCTCCGCGAGGATTTCGCGCGGTGTGCGGTTCCGGACCCCAAGGCGGACGGACGGGTAAGAGCGCTCTATCAGGCGCGGTGCGCGATGTTGCTACCGGGCGGGCCCGCCACGCTGAAGCCCTATCCCGATCCCGACTTCCGCGCGAAGTGGGTGACGTTCGATGAGGCTATGCCGGAGGCCGATGCGCGGGCGTTTTCCGTGGCGGAGGCTGAGGTTGACGGGTTGCACATCACCTGTTTCGCCGAACGGAGCGGACGGTTCCCCCGCGAACTGGTGATCAGGGCGAATGCAAACATCATCTCCGCCAACGACCTTGAGGTTTGGGATCCGCAGAGTGGGTGCATCGAGCGTCCGTTTGTGGAAAAAGGAAAGGCGCGGATTCAGTTCGCACCGAACGAGATGCTGTTCATCGTGTGGCCGGGCGTGGCCGCGCCGGGCGCGCTTCTCCCAATGCGCCTGGCCGATCCCGTCGGGCGCGAGGTTCCGATCCGCGTTGCCGTGCGCGAGCCGCCGGCCGTCGATGGCGGTGCGGCGCTTGAGGGCGCGTCATGGATCTGGCATCCGGCGGCAAAGACCGCCAAGGGGTTCGTCACCCTGCGCATGGCCTTCGATCTGCCGGAGGGGGCGAAGATCGATTCGGCGGTCCTCACTTTCTCGTGCGACAACGGCGCGGTCGTGCGGCTGAACGGAAACGAAATCGCGCGGCAGGGTAACCAGTCCTCTTCCTGGCAGACCCTTTCGGTGTTGAACGATGTGCGCGGATCGCTGAATCCTGGGAAGAACCTGTTGGAGGTGACCGGTGAAAACATCATCGAGGGGGATGCCGGGCTGATCGCCTCCCTCGATCTGGTTGTGAACGGCAAACCGTTGCGCGTCTTTACCAATGATCAAACGTGGGAGACCTCGCTGGACGGCAAGGCGTTTGTCAAGGCGTGGCGCGCCGGGTGGTATGGCGACCGGCCTTGGTTGCGGTTTGACGCGACGGGCCACGCGCACCAAAAACCACTCTCCCGGAAAGAGACGGAGATCGCCTTCTCCCTCGGCCCGGTTCCGTCAACGGGACGGCTCTTCTTCGTCTGCGACGGATTCGAAGGCGCGAAGGAGCCGGCGATTGAGGTGAACGGCGCGTTCGCGGGCGGGTTTGTCACGAAACGGTACCGGATGGAGATTACCGGCTTTGCGAAGCCGGGCGGGAATGTCATGCGCGTTCAGGCGACGCTGGTCAAGAACCCTCGCCTGGTGTGGACGGCGCCCGCGAAGGGGCCGTATGACCTGCGGTGCGAATATCAGACGGAGCCGCTCGGTGTGGTGAAACCCCGTTTCTTCTGGAAGTATGCGGGCGAGAGGCCGGAGACGTTCACGTTGACGGTCGCACCCGTTTCCCATCCGGCACTTTCCTCGATCCGTACCGGTTTCTGCGAGACGAAGGAGCATCTCTATGTCGAACCGAAGTGGCTGATGGACCTCGTGCCGTTCACCCGTTACTGGTGGCGTGTCGAGGAGAGCGGCTCGGCGGGACGCCTCGCCCCACCCTGCGCGGCGGAGGGCACGTTCGTCACCGGCATCGAGAAGTGGCGCATGCCCTTCTTCCGTCCCGGCTGGAAGCACGATCCGCTTGCGTATTGGGTCGCGCGCAAGCGGGTGGAGCTGCACGGCGCGAAGAGTGTGATCCTCTCGCTCGCTACGCTCGGCAGCCACCGGCTCTATGTGAACGGCCAGGCGGCGGGCGAGGGTTTCGGACCCAACCGAAGCCACATCGAGGACGGCATTCTGCTCGCCGAGACGTATGATGTGACACCGCTGGTGAAGGAGGGGGTAAACGAGATCGACATCTACGTGAATGACGGCTGGACAGGGATGGGACTCTGCAAAGAGAAGGCGTCATGTTTGAGCGTGGACGGTCGCGCCGTGACGGAAAAGGGCGTGGTGGCGATCGATTCGGCCGAACCGTGGACCGTGGCGAAATCCCGTGACCGCTCGTATGGCCCGATCGGCGCAAACGCTAACGGAAGAAGCCGCGGCATCGAACGCCTGTGCGATGTCGAGACCTTCACAGACGAGGGGCCGGGCGTTTTGCGCGAAGGTCCGCCGTTCACCGTGACGTGCGATGTCTCCGACCGCGACTGGTGCATTCGCGCGTTACACCCAACGTCAATCGTCGACGTCTCTGGGGAGGGAGGGGCGACATCCCCGTCGCCTGTCTGGAAAATCGACATGGGCGAGGCCTTCACCGGTTTCATGCGGCTGAAGCTGAAGGGCAAGCCGGGGACATCGGCACAGATGACCGTTTCCGACACCTTTGTCGATCGATGTACCTTCGGACAAATCGCGGAATTGAAATTCTGCGGCGGTGACGGGCTCTTCGAGAACCGGCTGAACTGGCAGGCGGGCCGATTCTTCTACCTCACGGGATGCGAGAAACCGGAATTGGATGACGTGACCGGTATCGTCATCTCCAGTGTGGGGCGGCGCGATGGCGATTTTTCCGGCGATCATGATCTTGAAACGATTCGCGATCTCGACAACAACACCATGACCGCCACCACGCAGCTGGGGGTGACGGTGGATTGCCCGCACCGTGAGCGGCTGGGTTACGGCGAGGCGAGCCTTTCAAGTATGTGGGGTAACGCGCCGTTCTTTGACACCGCCGCCTACTATTACGCCTATCTGTTGAAGTGGGCGAGCAGTCAGCGGCCTGACGGCAGCATTCCGCATGTCTCGCCCGACGGCTACGGTTGGGGCGGCACCTTCTGGAGCAACTTCCCGGTTTACGCGCTTGCGGATTACTGCCAAGTTTGGCCCGATGCGCGGCTGGTCGCGACGATGCGGCCGGTGGTGGACAAGTGGTTGGAGTATCTCCATTCGCATGTCAAAAACGGCATTCTTGAGCAGTACGAACCGAAACGCGGCGACTGTCTCGGTGACTGGCTCTATCCTGAAATCCACTTTACCAAAGGCACATCCGGCGATTGGGGGCATACCGTCGAAGGGATGTTCTTTAACAACTGCTCCTACGCCTGGGCGATTCTCCGCGCGTTGGAGACGCCGGGGCTTGTCCCGGATGAGACGCGGCGCACCGAACTGAAGCGCCGTCATGCCGCGCTCGTCGCGGCCATCGACCGCACCTGGTATAAGGACGGTATCTACGTATCCGAGGATGCCCGTTATCAGTCTATCGCGCTCCTCTGCGGCGCCGCCGAGGCGGGCGGACACGCCGCCC
>DBXN01000002.1:0-413 GCA_002309585.1 Verrucomicrobia bacterium UBA1211 | reverse complement strand
ATGCTGGATATCGTTGAGCGCAAGGGGTATGTCGATGGCGGCAGTCCCAGTTATACCGTGATTCTTCGCGCCCTCTGCCAAAGCGCGCGGGGACGTGAGCTAGCCCTGCGGACCTTCCGCCGCCATGAGGCGCCCGGATTTCTTTACTTCGCGGATGCGGGGTTCAACACGATCCCGGAGGATTGGTGGTACGGGCACGACTCGCGCGGCAGCATGATCCACACCTGCTACACCGGTCCCGCCGGGGCGTTAATGCACGGCTTTGCGGGCTTTGAGATAAGGGGGAACGCCATCACCGTCGCGCCCTTCCTTTCCGATGCCTTGCCCACCTTCTCCGCGCACACCGAGACCCTTTACGGGACCCTCGCCGTGAAGGTCGAGACGCATGGCGACCGGCGGATCGTCTGGGTGAC
>DBXN01000083.1 GCA_002309585.1 Verrucomicrobia bacterium UBA1211 | reverse complement strand
GACTCGAGGAGTTCTTCAACTACAGGCTGCGGAACCTGCGCCAGACGGTTTACTGCCGTCCTGCCGGGTGACAACTGCAGAAATATCTCTTTGCACCCCGTATCACCCCCTTTTAGGTTCCGCTTGCCGCACGGTGGGCGATTTGGTTTAATGGTGACGTTATGTTGTTGAGATGTAGAGCCGTCGGGCTTTGCGTTAAACATGGTATAGAATGAAGGAGTAAAGATGATGCGGATGGAAAAGAAGATGGTGCTGGCGGGTGTGTTGTTCGGGGTCGCGCTGGCGGCCGGGGCGGGAACCAAACATGCGGGGAACCCGGTCTATCCGACCTACGACGGGCGGATCATGGCGGGGTATCAGGGCTGGTTCCACAATCCGTCCGGCGGGATGATGTTCCCGAATGAGAACAGCGTCCGGATCGATATGTGGCCCGATGTCTCGGAGTATGAGAAGACCTATCCCACCGGGCTGAAACATGGCGACGGCACGCCGGCGCGTTTCTTCTGTTCGGATGACGCCCAGACGGTCCGGACGCACTTCCGGTGGATGAAGGAGTATGGCCTTGACGGCGTCTTCCTGCAGCGGTTCTGGGGAAGCGCAACCCGGCCGCCGCAGGATCGGGAACGGACCGTCACCGTGCTGCGTCACGCCTTGTCCGCGGCGCAGGAGTATGGCCGGGCGATCTCGGTCATGTGGGATCTCTCGGGCCTCCGGCCGGGACGGGATGACTGCATGCGGCTGGTGGAGGATTGGAAGTATCTGGTGGACGAAATCAAGGTCACCTCATACGGCGAGAAGAACCTCTACCTGCATCACAGGGACCGTCCGTTGGTCGTGATCTGGGGCGTCGGTTTTCCGGACCGTCCCTATGACATCCGGGCGATCAAACTGGCGGAATTCATCGATTTTCTCCACAACGATCCGGACTATGGCGGCTGTTCCGTCATGCTGGGTGTCCCGACCTGCTGGCGGACCTTGGAGTACGATTGCGTGGCGGAACCCTACCTGCACACGTTGATCCAGAAGGCCGATCTGGTACTGCCGTGGATGGTGCAGCGTTTCACGCCGCTCCTGCATTTCGAGATGGACCGTTACCGGGATGTCATCCGGAAGGATCTGGCGTGGTGCACGGAGCACCAGGTGGAGTACGTACCGCTGATCTATCCCGGATTCAGCTGGCACAATCTCAGCCGGCACGAGAAAGGGATCGGAGGGGTCAAGCCGGTCGCGAGTATTCCGCGCATGGGCGGACAGTTCTATTGGGATCTGGGGCAGACCGCCATCAAGGCGGGCGGCAAGAAGATCTACGTGGCGATGTTCGACGAGGTGAACGAGGGGACCGCGATCTTCAAGTGCACCGACACGCCGCCGGTCGGGGAGACAGTGCGGTTCGTGGGGATGGACGGCCGGCCCTCCGACTACTATCTCTTCCTGACGGGCGAGTTGGGCAAGGTGCTGCGCGGCGAGATTCCCGCCGGCGGCCCGTTGCCCGTGCGTTGATGAGGCGGTTCTTTCCGGATGGTGTGGGCTTTCATGATATGAAAACGATTCGTGCGATTGGTTGGATGGCGCTCACATGCGCCGTTGGGACGGCTTGGGCGGAGACGGTGGTCTCGAATGCGGCGGGACGGCTGTCGGTTCATTTCTGCCGCGAGAATCTCGTGCATTTCCGCTATGCGCCGAACGGAACCGTGTTTGAGCCCGACGGGACGTATGTTGCGCGGCAGGCGATCGCGAAACGGGATGCGGACTACGCGCCGGTCGCGGTCGCCGAGTCGCGTTCGGCGGACGCCGTGACGCTGGCCGGGCGGCGGTTGACGGTGTCGGTCGATCCCAAGACGCTCGGGATCGCGGTTTCGGCGGACGGCCGAACCGTCTTCCGGAGCGCGGCGGAGGCGTTCACCGCGGAGGGCGAGGGGCGGAAGGCGTCGTTTGTCCGCGATGTCGCGACCGAGGAACATTTCATGGGCCTTGGCAACATTCCGGGGAATGACTTCACCTCCCTGGAGCTGCGGGACCGGACATACGACCTGTGGCTTACGGCGAACAACGTGCATGCAATCATCCCGCTCTGGTACAGCTCGGCCGGTTACGGTATCTACCTCTGCAACGCGAACGGCGGGCGCGTCTCGTTCAAGAAGGACTACACCGTCTCGCTCGAAGGCGGCGAGATGAACGTTTACTTCGTGTGGGGACCGTCGTTCAAGGAGATCCTCACCACATGGTCCGAACTCGCGGGACGCATGCACATGCCGCCGCGCTACGCCCTGGGCCTCACCTACCGCGGGGCGGGCGGGTTTTCCGCAAAGGACCTTGAGGCGGTCACGCGCGAACAGCAGGATGCGGGAATCGCCGTCGATGTGATCGGCGTGGAACCGGGGTGGCACACACGGGCATATCCGTGCAGTTTCGCATGGAGCGACAAGTTCAAGGACCCGAAGGGCTTCATCGACACGATGCACGGTCTCGGCGTCAAGATCAACTTCTGGGAACACCCGTACTATTCGCCGGAGTGCCCGATCGCGAAGGCGTCGGAGCCGTTCGGGCTCTGGGGCGAGGCGATCGCCAAGGCCGAGGGGAACAACAGCCGCTACGGTTTCGGCGGATTCGTGCCGGACATGACGCTCGAAGGTGCGCGCGACCTCTACTGGAAGATGCACCGGGAGGTCCTCTTCGACCGCGGGGCGGACGGCCTCAAGGTGGACGAGACGGATGATTGGGCGACGGGCCGCAGCCTTTCCGGGAAGATGCCCGGCGGGATTTCGTTCAACGCCTACCACAACCTCATCGGCACGTTGACGTGCAATTTCGTGCATGAGCGTTTCCGCGACACCTACGGCAAACGGACCTTCCTTTTCAGCCGCGGCAACTGGGCCGGCATGCAGCGCTGGGCGACGTCGGCCTATACCGACTTCTACGGATTCGAGCAGTTCGTAATGTCCGTCATCGTCCAGTCCTGCTCGGGTTCGTACTACACGCCGGAGATCCGCAACCAGGAGACACCCTCCGATATCGCCTACAT
>DBXN01000091.1 GCA_002309585.1 Verrucomicrobia bacterium UBA1211 | reverse complement strand
GCCGGTTGAACTCCCCGGCGGAGTCCGAGCGGCCGATCACGATGTCCCGGATCGCGTCGTCGGGCAGGCGGAAGCCGTGCGCCTTCTCGAACTCCTGCGCGGCCTCCCCGTAGTCGTGGATGGCCGCCAGGCGCAGGGCCTCTGACACGACCGCCGGCGTGTACCGCCCGCTGAGCCCCATGCGTTCGTCCCAGGGGAAGTGCCCGCCGTGTTCCTTCGAGTGGTAGTAGGCCCTCGGCACCGGGCCGACAGGGCCGAAGAGCGTGACGACATCCCTCTCGTGGGTGCCGCCGTGCCGTTCCCCGCTCCCGCGCTCGTAGGTGTCGCGCGTCGCCGCCTCCGACGTGAGCAGGGCCTCCATCAGCTCGCGGCACATCGACTGGGCCGCCTCGTTCAGGGCGTGCTCGAGCTGGCTCGTGCAGCCGATCCCGTTCTCCGCCACGGAGTCGGCAGCGGCCTCCATCAGCCCCGCCGCCCGGGACGCCCCCCTGATGACGATCTGGAAGATTTTTTTTTAAGGGGGGACTCGGGGGACAGGATGTCGCGGGCGTCGGAGTCGGACAGCTCCGCGACGAGCCCGCGAAGCTCCTCCCCGCCCTTGACGGCCTCCCTGAAGTCCTCAAGCTTCTCCCGGGGGATGTGGATCGTGTGGTTCCTCCCGTCCGCCCAGTACTGGAGGTTGTAGTACGTGCCGACCTTTCCCCCGGCGAGGGTCTTGTGCATTTCGCAGATCGTGCCCTGGACGGCGGAAGGGATGGCGGCGATGGCGGCGAGGATCTCGGCGCGCGAACGTTGTTCCTGAGGTGTTTCGTTTTTCATGTTCAATAGAATACCATTGAATATAGAAGAAATCAAGGGCCTTTTGCGATTTTTTGCATAAATTCAGCGGGCCACCCAAAAACGCGGTTTCGCCCATTTTACGCTTGTCGCGGGAGGCTTTCCTATGCTATACAAAAATATCTCATTAGTAACTGTGGACTACAGGAAAGGATAGAATATGAGAATCAAAAATATCTTCACGCTTGGGTTTGTGGTTACGGCCATCACCGGTATGTTGATGTGGCACCGATCAACCGGAATGATCGGGACGGCATGGGCAGAAGGGGAAGGCCATGGGGAACGAACAGGTGCGGTGTTGTCTCGTCAAGTGATGGATGTGAAGACGGTGACGTTAGCGCGCGGGGTTGAGATGCGCTTCCGATGGTGTCCGGCGGGTTATGTCATGATGTGGGTCCCGGCGGAAAATCAGAGCCGCCAGGTACGAATCGCGAAGGGATTCTGGATCGGAGAGACGGAGGTCACGCAACGGCAGTGGGATATCCTGATGGGGGACAATCAGTCATACTTTACTGGTGATGTCAATCTGCCAGTCGAAGGGGTCACATGGGATGATTGCCAGCTGTACATTGACAAGGTGAAAAGTCTGACCGGGCAGGAGGTGTCACTGCCGACCGAGGCGCAATGGGAATACGCCTGTAGGGCGGGGACCTCCGGTGATTGTATGGGCGATCTGGCGACGATGGCCTGGTTTTACGGAAATAGCGGTGCGGAAACCCATCCGGTAGGTTCAAAAAAACCGAATCTTTGGGGGATCTATGATATGCTCGGCAATGTTAGCGAATGGTGCCGTATCGGGTTTGAAAGTGAGTCCGGGTCATTTTGGGGGATGCCGGGTGAGCCTATTTTAGCCGGCAGGTCCGTGTTGCGAGGCGGTAGTTGGATTTCCAATACTGAGGCTTGCCGTTCCACGTACCGATATACAGGGTGGTGGCGTGGGTATAGTAGCAATGCCATCGGTTTCCGTCTTGTTTGCGCGGCCGCATCGAATGACGAGGGAAAGTTGGATCTCGAACGGATCGAGGTCGAAAAGAAAGCGGTGGAGGAACGCATCGCCGCCGAAAGGAGGGCTGAGGAGGCGCGGGCCGCCGCTCGAAAGCAAGCCGAGGAAGCGCGTGCCGCAGCTGAAAAGGCTGCCGTAAAGCGGGCTGAGGAGGCGTATATCGCCACTAGGGTGGCCAGCGAATTCCATAAATTGACCAGCAAGAAGGCGGAGCAGGCACGGATTGAGCGCCTTGTCATGCAACGGCTCTCTGAAATCATCAAGGATGAAGATGATCGCAAGTTGCGAAAATACACGAATCCCCCCAGAGTTGGGGATGTCAAGACGGTGACGTTACCAGGAGACGTTGAGATGCGTTTCCGTTGGTGTCCTGCAGGGGCTTTTATGATGGGTGGGCCAGAGCAGTATTCGACGACTCAGATACGCGCTCATCTGGTTGTCATTTCAAAAGGTTTCTGGATCGGGGAGACGGAGGTCACGTTCCGGCAGTGGAAGAGTATTATGGATCCCTTTAATAATCAATCCCCTAATCCCAGTGACAATTGTCCGATGGGTCGTTTGACTTGGAACAACTGCCAGAGATTCATTGCCCTGTTTAAAAGCCAGACCGGTTTGGAGGTGTCGCTGCCGACCGAGGCGCAATGGGAATACGCTTGCCGGGCGGGAAGTTCTGAAAGTACCAACGTCAATCTAAACGCAA
This sequence comes from Verrucomicrobia bacterium UBA1211, assembly GCA_002309585.1. Lineage (GTDB taxonomy): Bacteria > Verrucomicrobiota > Kiritimatiellia > RFP12 > UBA1067 > UBA1211. Next base: position 28,511 of record DBXN01000091.1, on the reverse strand, counting down.
CGGCATGGTATTCCGCGAATAGCGGGAACGCATCTCATCCGGTAGGTCTAAAAAAACCGAACGCATGGGGAATCTATGATATGCTCGGCAACGCATGGGAGTGGTGTCAGGAATGGTATCATCCCTGGGCTTATATCAATACACCAGTATTTGATCCTCTCTATCCCCATGACGATACACAGGGTTATAGTAATTATGGTCGGGTCATCCGTGGCGGTAATTGGGAATCCCCAGAGCATCACTGTCTCCCCTATGCGAGGCGGGATGCGAATCCCCGTTCGGCCTGTGCTGGCATTCGTCTTGTTTGTCCAATCCCGCGATGAAGATGGCCAAACGGGGCGATCTTTTCGGCATCTCCCTTCGCGATATGTGACCGCCCCAAGATGAAGATGGACAAACGCGGCCTTAAAACGGTAAACTAATGGCCATGTTCCAAGATAAGGAGAGAACTATGATGCGTTGCGTGTTGATCGGGATGGTGGGGGCGCTGCTGGCGGGTTCGGCGGGGGCCGAGACGGTTTCGGCCGCCCAGTCGCTGAGTCTGGCGGGGAAGTGGACGTTGCGGCAGGTGGAGGATCCGAGCCGGCCCGCGATGGAGATGACGGTGCCGGGCGGCGTCCATACCGCGCTGCTGGAGGCGGGACGGATCCCCGACCCCTTCTTCGGCCAAAACGAGAAAGTGATCCAGTGGGTGGGGAAACAGGATTGGCTGGTCGAGCGGCGTTTCACGGTGCCGGCCGACCTGTTGGCGTGCCGGTCGGTCACCCTCCGGCTGGAGCATGTCGACACCTTCTGCGTGATTTCGATCAACGGCCAGGAGGTGGGGAAGACCGGCAACCGCTTCCGCCGCTATGACTTTGAGGTGAAGCCCTATCTGCGCGAAGGCGCGAACACCATCTCCGCCCTCTTCCGCAGTTCAGAGAAGGAGTCGGAAGAGCGGGCCAGGACGTTGACGCGGGAGATCCCGATTGTGGACAACGGCATCGTGCCGCACATCAATCTGATCCGCAAGCCGGCCTGCCACGGCGGTTGGGATTGGGGCTTGGCGCTGATGATGACCGGTTTCGCCGGGAAGGTCGAGCTGCTGGGCGCCGATCTCGCGCGAATGGATTACGTGACGTGCGATCAAAAGCACGAGTACGGACGGTGCGGTGTGACGGTCCATACCGTGGTGACCTCTCCCGCCGGCGGCGAGACGGAACTGACCGTCAAGCTGGGCGATATCGTCCGGCGGGAATCGGTCACGCTCCAGCCGGGGGTCAATACGTTTTCAACGGAGCTGACCGTTCTCCGGCCGAACCTGTGGTGGCCGAACGGCGCGGGTGAGCAGTACCTCTATCCGTTGGAGGTGACGGTCGGGGAGGCATCGCTGAAACGGAAACTCGGGTTGCGGACGATCGAGGTCGTAAACCAGCCGGACCGGGACGGGATCTCGATGACCTTCCGTGTGAATGGGGTGAACCTCTTCTGCAAAGGGGCGAACTGGATTCCCTGCGACGCGTTCATGAACCGCCAGACCGATGAGCGGTATGCCGATCTGTTGAACGCCGCTGTCCAGGCCAACATGAACATGCTCCGCCTCTGGGGCGGTGGCCAGTTCGAGGCTGACCGGTTTTACGAACTGTGCGACGAGTTGGGGCTGATGATCTGGCATGACTTCATGTTCTCCTGTTCACTCTATCCGGCCGACAAGGCCTTCCTGGCGGAGGTCAAAGCCGAGTTGACCCACCAGATCCGCCGGTTACGCGATCACGCCTCGATCGCGATCTGGTGCGGCGACAACGAGTGCATCGGCGCGTTGACGTGGTTTGAGCCGAGCCGCAAGAACCGCGATGTCTACCTGATCGCGTATGACCGGCTGAACCGGATGTTGACCGAGACCGTGGAGGAGCTGGATCCCGTCCGGACCTTCTGGCCCTCCTCCCCCTGCGGCGGCCCCGGCGATTTCAGCGATGCCTGGCATGATGACAACAAAGGCGATATGCACAACTGGACCGTCTGGCATGAGAACAAGGATTTCTCCGCCTACTACAACTACAAGCCCCGCTTCTGTTCGGAATTCGGATATCAGTCGTTCCCCTCTCGGGAAGTCGCGTTAACCTTCTGCAAGGAGGAGGATCTCAATCCGACCTCGCCCGATTTTGAGTATCACCAGAAGAACAAGGGCGGCAATACCCGCATTCTGGAGACGATGTCGCGGTATTTCCGCTTCCCGGAGGGGACGGAGAACATCCTCTATCTCTCGCAGGTCCAGCAGGCGATGGCGATCAAGACGGCGGTCGAGGGCTGGCGCAGGCTCCAGCCCCGCTGCATGGGAACGCTCATTTGGCAGCTGAACGACAACTGGCCGATCTCCTCCTGGTCCACCATCGAATACGGCGGCAAGTGGAAGCATCTGCACTATCACGCGAAGCGTTTCTTCGCGCCGCTGGCCGTTGTGGCCGTGCCGGCCGATAATAACCGCAGGGTCGAGGTGTGGGCGATCAATGACCACCATGAGTCGGTCTATGCCGAGACCGAGGTCGTGACCTGGACCTTCGACGGGAAGAAAGGCGATCCGCGGATACTCTCCGCGCAGCTTCCGGCGCATTCCGCCACCCTTGTCCAGTCCTATTGGGTGGATGAGTTCGGCAGTGAGGCGGAGCGGCTGGACCGTTTCCTGGCGCTCACGTTGCGCGCGCAGTTCCAGGGTGAGGCCGTCGCCTTCAAGAACGAGTGGCTGTTCAACCCGTATAAGCGGTGCGGCCTCGGCAATGCCCGCGTGGATGCGATTCCGTCTGTCCGGAACGGTAAGTGGACGGTGGTTCTGACTACCGACAAGCCCGCCTTCTTCGTCTGGGCGGATACGCCCCACATCCCCGGCACCTTCTCTGACAACAGCTTCACCCTTTATCCGGGGCAACCGGTCCGCCTGACCTTCACCCCGAAGGGCGACACGACCTTCGACGCCTTCAAGTCCGCCTTGACCGTTAAACATCTGCGGCAGACGTACCGATAAGGGTTGAGGGTTGAGGGTGAGGGAAGGTTAAAAGATTAAAAGGTTAAAGGGTTAAAAGATTGGGCCCCATGAGGTTCTAGAGGTTCTAGAAGGGCTAGAGTTTCTAGAGAACGTTGCGGGAGGAGGGGAGATGGGACGATGTGCGGTGATGTGCGGGGCGGCGGTGATGCTGGCGTGGGCGCTTGGCGCGGCGGAGGGTCCGTTGTTCACGATGCCGCCGGAGGACGGTGATGTCGCGGCGCGGTTCAATAATCCGCCGCCCTCTTCCCGTATCCTCCCGATCCGTCACGTCCCCTCGGACGATTTGAACCGTCAGGCGGCGGACCTGAAGAGCCTTGCCGAGCGGGGATTCGGCGGCTGGGCGGGAAACGTCTCGTTCGACGGCTATGTTGATAACGAGGCCAAATGGCCGAGTTTCCTCTATTCGGTCAAGGCCTCCCGCGAGGCGGGGATGGCGCTGTGGCTCTATGACGAATGCGGGTATCCGTCAGGTTCCGCGCGGGATTTGACCTTGCGGGATCATCCGGAGCTGGAAGCAAGGGGATTGCTGGTGGCGGTCGCCGATGTCCCGGCGGGGGAGCGCGTTTCGCTTGAACTGCCGCCGGGGGGCTTGCTGGCGGCCCGGGCGGTCCCGGTGCGGGACGGGGTGTTGGCGCCGGAGGGGCTCGTGGCGGTTATGGATCGCTTCGGGGCGAACTTCTTCAACACGATTGAGGATGTCGACATCACGGTGGCGGCGGACGGGCACGGGCAGTTGGCCTGGAAGGCACCGGCGCAACCGGCGGGCACGTGGCGGCTCTTCGCGATGACCGACTCGTTCCTCTACGAATCGACCCACGCCCAGGTCAGTCTCGCCTACAAGAAACCCTACATCAATCTCCTGATGAAAGAGGCGACCGACCGGTTCATCGCCGAGACGCATGCGCGTTACGCCGCCCATCTCGGGGACGATCTGGGCAAGTGGTTCACCTCCACCTTCACGGATGAACCGTCGCTGATGTCCTTTTGGTTCAAGCCGATGCCCTATTATGTCCTGCCCTTCGCGCCGGGGTTGCCGGAGGATTACCGGAATCGGACGGGTCGGCCGCTGTTTGACGATGTGCCCGCGCTCATCGCCGAGGCGGGGCCGCGTACCCCTCAGAAGCGGTATGACTTTTGGAACCTGATCGGCGACCGGGTTTCCGAGAACTATTTCGGGACGCTCCGCCGGTGGTGTAACGCGCACAACTTCCATTCGGGCGGGCACCTGCTGATGGAGGAGGGGATCGATGCGCATGTGCCCCTGTACGGCGACTTTTTCCGGTGTCTTCGCCAGCTCGACGCGCCCAGCATCGACTGTCTCCAGAGCATCCCGCAGCATGTCCCGTGGCAGACCGCCCTGCTGGCGGGGAGCGCGGCGGCGCTCAACGGCAACCGGTATGTGATGTGCGAGGCCTCCGACCATTGCCAGCGGTACCGCGCCAAGGGCGACACGACTCCGGTGGTCCAGGTGACGGAACAGCAGATTCTCGGTTCCCTCAACCGGTTGGTCTGGGGTGGGGTCAACACCTTTACGAGCTACTACCGCTGGGAACCGTTCGACACCGAGACCGTCAACCGCATCAACCGGCAGATCGGCCGTTGCATCACCCTGCTGGGCGAGGGCGTGACCGTCGCCGACATCGCGGTACTCTATCCCGCCGAGACGCTCATGTCTGGCTATCAGCCCCAGCTGAAGGGCGCGGGCGGGGCGCTTTGCCGTCGCGCCGCGCAGGTGTTTCAGCAGGCGGGAAGGGGACTTTTCTCCGCGAATCGCTGTTTCATGTACGTTGACAGCCGGTCGATCGCCGAGGCGAAACGGGAGGATGACGTGTGGCCTGGGGCCGGGACATCGTTGCGGTATCGCGATCTGCGGTGGAAGGTGGTGATTCTGCCCTGCGCCCAAACCCTTCCGGTGGAGGCGTTACGGAATCTTCACGCATTCTGGAAGGCGGGCGGTGTGGTGATCGCGCTCGATCTGCCGCCGCGCAACAGCACGGCGGAGTTTCCGTCTGACGAGGTGTCGAGACTCTCCAGCGAGCTCTTCGGCGGTGCGGACGCGCAGCCGGATGCCGTCTACCGCTCCAACGCCAAGGGTGGTGTCGCGCTCTGTCTTCCCTCCGGGCAGTCCAGCCTGTTGCCGCACTGGCTTGACCGGATCATCGAGCCGCATGTCATGATCCTTTCCGGTGGGAAGGCAATGCCGATCCGGACCGCCCACCGGCGCGGGGCGTCGGGAGACCTCTTTTTCGTGATCAACGATTCGGATCGGCCGTGGGAAGGAACGGTTTCGTTCCGCGGGTTGCCCCCCCTTGCCCCTTCCCCGGTTTCGTCGGTCGAGCGGTGGAATCCGGCGGACGGCACGCATGCGCCGTTTACGGACCGTGAGGAGCCGGCCATTCTTTCGTTGCCCGCATATGGCGCGGTCCTCTTCACCTCCCGGGCGTTACGGTCGCCCCGGCGGCTCCCGTTGTGGAACGGCTCGTTGTCCACCCTTTCCCAGACGGTGGCCGAACCGGAGGTTTCCGTGACGCTCGGCGCGCGGCAGAAGGATTTGGAAACGGCGTTGAAGGACGATCCGTTCGCCTCGTATCCCCACCGTGCTGAGGCTAAGGTGGTGACGGGTGGGGTGGATACCTTCTGTTTCACCTCCTATCTCTATGCCCGACCCATTATCCCGCAGGGCGCGGAAGGGCTCGTGATCGATGTGAATGTCCCGCAGCGCCAGGATTACGCGCCCGGGTTGTTGGTCTTCGTCCAGACGCGCCAGGGCGGGCGCTATCTCGCGAACGCCCAGCACCCGTTGTCACGGCAGGGCCCGGCCCGGATTATTTTGGCGTTCAATCAATTCGAGCCGTTCGGAGGGACCGTCGGGGCGTTGGACCCGGGTGAAATTGTCCGGGTCGAGATCGGATGGGGCGGTTACTTCGGCACTGCCGGCGAGATTCTGATCGTCGAGACCCGTCCGCCGCAGCTGTTTTTCCCGAAATGGGGAATATAGGAAATAGGTAACGGGGAATGGGGAACGGAGTGTCGAAGGCCGAAAGTTCGCGCAACGCTCAACCCTCAACGCGATCTTCAGGTAGGGGAGGCGGCGTGCGAAGGAAGAGAGCCATACGGAAGATCGGCATTTTGGCGCTGGTGGGCCTTCTGGTCGCGGTCGGATTCTGGTTCGGATGCCCGCCGCCCCTGGAGGAGGCGAAGAGTTACCCGTCCGGAATGATCCTGCGGGATTGCAAAGGAACGGTGCTTCGGGTCGGTCTCGGGAAAAACGACATGGATTGCCGACCCTATTACCGGTCATCGCCGGAGGATTGGATCGTCAAGGCGACGATCGCCGCCGAAGACCGCCGCTTCTATTCCCACGCCGGGGTGGATTTCACCGCGCTTTTCCGTGCCGCGTTTCAGGATCTCACTTCCGGTAAGATCCTCTCGGGTGCCTCGACCATCTCCATGCAGTGCGTCCGACTGATTCATCCCCGGAAACGGACGTGGTGGTCGAAACTGGTGGAGACCATCCAGGCGCTCCGTCTGGAACGGGCGATGAGCAAGCGGGAGATTCTGGACCAGTATTTCAACCGTGCCCCGTTCGGGTCGAACCTGATCGGAATCGAGTCCGCCGCATGGGGCTGGTTCGGGAAGGATCCCCGATCGCTCCATCTGGGAGAGGCGGCGCTGTTGGCGGGGCTTCTGCAGTCGCCGACCCGCTTCCGGCCGGACCGACATCCCTTCGAGGCGCGGAAACGGCGCGCGTATGTGCTGGACCGGATGGAGAAACTGGGGATGATCGATGCCGCCGCACGGGAACGGGCGGAGTCGGTTCCGCTGGTTGTGAAACGCGCTCCGCGCCCTTTCAAAGAACCCTATTTCTGCGATTGGGTGTTGGGGCGAAACCCCAACAAGTCGGGGGATTGGACCACGACGCTGGATCCCGCTGTCCAGGGTCAGCTGATGGGTTGCCTGACCCGGCAGGCGCAGGCGTATGAGGTCGATCTGGCCGGGGTGGTGTTGGATGTCAAACGCGGGGCGGTCGTGGCGATGGGTTGCACGGGCGACTATTTCAGCCGTCAGGCGGGACAGGTGAACGGCGCGGTCGCGCCGCGCCCCGCCGGGTCCACCCTCAAGCCGTTTGTCGTGGCGATGGCGTTGGATGGCGGGTTGGTCTCGCCCCTTTCCCTGCTGGCGGATGTCCCGAAGACCTTCGGCAACAACGCGCCCCGGAACTTCTCCAACCAGTTCGTCGGGCCCATCTCAGTCCGCGATTCGCTCATCCGCTCGCTGAACCTGCCGATGATCGAGCTGGAACGGATGGTGGGGCAGCCGGAGTTTTACGCGATGCTGAAACGGTTGGGGTTGGCCTCACTTGACCGACCGGCGGCGGATTACGGGCTGGGGCTGGTGTTGGGCAACGGATCGGTCTCCCTGGTCGAACTGACCAACGCCTACGCCTGTTTGGCGCGCGGCGGAATCTGGAAACCCTGCTCGGGGTTGGCGCATGACGGCCAGACCGGGCATCCGGGAACGGCGCTCTTCACAGAGGCGGCGGCGTGGCTGGTGGCGGATATGTTGGGGGGCGATGAGCGGATGGTGGCGGCGGTCGGGCATTTGGCGGAGGTCCGGATGCCGCGTTTCGCATGGAAAACCGGGACGTCATCGGGATTCCGTGACGCCTGGACGGTCGCTTGGAATCCCGATTATGTCGTCGGGATCTGGGCCGGTTTCAAGAGCGGCCGCCGCACAAGCGGCCGGCTGGTCGGCAAACGGGTCGCTGCGCCGGTGGCGTGGGAGATGATCCGCCTGCTCTATCCCGACGGGACGGCGCCGTGGTTCAAACGGCCGGAGACGGTGGTCGAGCGGGAGGTCTGCGTCGTTTCCGGCGCGGTCCCGTCCCGGTACTGCCCCGTCAAGACGAGGGATTGGGCGATCGCGGCGTGCACGACCCACGCGCTCTGCACCCTGCATGAGGAGGATGGGGAGGGGAAGGTGGTCCTCCGTTGGCCGCCGGAACTGGACCGCTTCTTCCGGGACCGGGAGACGCCGGGCGGAGGGCGGTCTGGGCGGACCGATCCGATCAAGATCGTCTCCCCCTCCAGCGGATCGGTCTTCCGGATCGCGGACGGCTTCGATCAGCAGATCGCCTTCAAGGTCGAAGGGCCGGATTGGCAGTTGCCGGTCTCCTGGTTCTGCGATGATCTCTTCGACCGGACCCTGCCCGCCGCCAACACCTATCTCTGGACGCCCCAGCCCGGTCGGCACCGGTTCACCTGCGCCACAGCCGACGGCGGGAGCGATACCATTGAGATCGTCGTCGAACGGCCCTGACGGCCGATCACACGGTACCTGAACAAAAAATCACCGCCCACACCCGTTTGGGTTGGGCGGCGATAGGCTGATCAATACGTGGCGGCGGAAGCGTTAGTCTTCCGGCTTGGTCTTGCGGAGGCCGAGCCCCCGGTCGCCATCTTTCCACTGACCGCGTTTCTTCAACAGATCGACGCGCTCGAAACGCTTCAGGACGTTCCGTTTCGCCGTGATTTTGCTCGATCCCTTTAAGCTTCTGTGCTGGCTCATTTCTCGTGTTCTCCTCTTCGGCTCAAGTGCCTTTGGTTGGCAAATGAGTCATTACTTTAGCATATCGCCGACCCGATTCCAATCCGAAAATACAGTTTTTGGCATTTCGCTTTTTCGTTGTTCCCGTGCGTGAACTTCGCGCTGAGGGTTGGGCGGACTTCGACCTCCCCATTCCCCATTCGCGAATGGGGCCAAAATGAATTAAGGCTTGCGTTCTTTTGCGACATCCGTATATACTATTATTGAAAAATTAAAAACTGGTTTGTGTCGGGTTCTCCGGCTGACAGGATGAAAGGCGGTTCAAATGAAGGCAATGAGTTATTGTTTCTTGGCGGCTCTTTGCGTGCAGGTCGCGTGTGGGCAATTGACGTGGAACGGTCCGGTCGGCGCGGCATGGGATGCCGCGGGTGAACATTGGCTGGACGCGGGAGGACAGCCGACCGTCTGGCGGGATGGCGAGACTGCCGTGATTCCCGGAGGGGTGACCGTGCCGGTGTCGGGCCATTTCCGGGTTGCCGGCATTACCTTCTCGGGAGACAGGGCCTTTCTGTCCGGTATCGGAACCTTGCGGCTGGATGGTGACATCGCCACGGCGGCGGGAACCCTGAACGCCATCTCCACCGCCGTCACGACGGATACCGTCATCCGTAAGACGGGCGCGGGCACCTTGGCCGCATCCGCCCTGAAGGGGACGGTCCGTGTCGCCGGGGGAACGCTGGTCGCGGGCGGCAGCGATTTTCAGAATGTCGACCTCCAGGTGGCGGACGGGGCGTCGTTCAGCCTTCTCGGTATCGTCTCCAAGCAAGGCAACCTCCTTGTCAACGGCTCGTTCGAGGAACCCTTCTACGAGGGCCACCACTATGTCACTGGGGAGTCGGTTCCGACGGGGTGGGAGGTGCCCGAGGGCAACAACTACATCAACCACCAGAACAAGACGGGATCCGGCACCTGGTCGAACGGCGATTTCGGGGGGACCACCGACATCCCGGATGGCGATATGATGCTGGTCGTCCAGAACGTCGGCGAGATCTCCCAGACGGTGACCGTCGCGGAAGGCGGCCTGTACGACCTCTCCATGATCCATTTCCGCCGGAGCGCGACCGGCACCTACTTCAACCACGTGGTTTACATCTCGGTGGACGGTGTTCCGGTCCGGGTTCTCAACAGCCGCAACATCTCCAGCGACTGGTGGCGTTTCTCCACGGGTCCGATGCTTCTGGCGGCCGGTTCGCACACGATCACCTTCCGGGGCGAGGGGATGTGGGGCGACAACTCCACCTTCATCGATGACGTCCGTTTCGGAACGCCCACCGAGACCGAGCCCACCGTGGCGATGACTGCTACCTCCTCGCTCGCCGTGGAGGCCGGCGCGACGGTGAATCTGAATTTCACCGGGTCGATGGTCGAGCACACGCTGCGTCCGACGCTGGACCTCAGCCGATTCGATCTGTCCGCCACCGTCACGCAGACGGGGCCGGGCACCGCGCAGCTGGACCCGTTCGGCTATCTCGCGCGCGAGAACGGCGGTATCTGGTCCTCCGCCACGACCTGGGCCGATAACCACGCGCCCCTGTTCGGCGGCTCGCCGGCCGGTTCGCTCGCCTTTCCGCTCACGGCGGATACCACCTACACCTCCGATCTGGGAGAGTATATCCTCAACCGCCTGACCCTTTCGGGGATCGATTCCGCCGCGCCGGTGACCTTCGCCGGGAACGGCCTTATCTTCACGAACCAAAACGGGTTGACGCGCAGCATGTCCTATCTGACGAAACGGGGTTCCGGCGCGGCGATCCTTTCGATGCCGCTCTCGGTCTCCACCTTCTTGACGATCGATGTCGAGGGGTCGTTGGATGTCATCCAGCCGATCACCGCGACCACGACCGCCCTGCGGGCCTATAAAACCGGTACGGGGCTTTTGACCCTGCGCGGGGACACCTCCGGGCTCGACATGTTCACCGTGATGGAGGGAACCTGCATCGCCGATATCACCGCCGGGATCAAACCCGCCTTAGAGATCCGGGGTACCCGGTACAGCGTTCCCGCGCTCTACTTCCGGTATACGGGCGACTACTCGACCGACCGGGATTTCAACCTCCTTGCCGGCGGCACGGCTATCCTCGGGACGATGGGGAATGGCCACGTCTACCTGATGGACAGCACGGTCATCTGCGGCGCTCCGCTGGGTGTCTTCGATATCGGCGCGGGGGACACCTTCATCACGAAGCGTGTCCGGCGGCTGGTAGCGGATTCCAATAAGCTGATGGCCGATTCCGATATTCTCAAGATCGGTCCCGGCACTCTCCGCTTCACCAAGCGCGACACCGGCAACGGTTCCTTCACCGGCGCGATGATCGTCCGGGACGGCGCGCTCGAATTGGCGGCATCCGATCTCGCCTCCGGCGCGCTGAATCCCCTGACCGGCACCTCCGAGGTCGCGTTCCCGCTGATCGGCGCGACGATCACCACCCCGCTGGTTCTCTCGGATGAGGCGACCGAGGGGACGGCCGATATCGCGTTCCGTCTGGTCGAGGATCATGTGATGACCGCCCGTCCGATCCGAATCGGGCCGCAGGCCCGTTCCGTGACGCTGGAGCAGACGGAGGGAACCGGTATCATGTCCGGTGAGATCACCCTCGCCCGTTCCGATCTGACGATCGGCGGGAGTGCCCAGAGTGAACTGGCGCTGGGGGGCCTCACGCTGGAAGATGTCTCTTCCGCGACGGTGACCGTGGCGGACGGACTCAAGCTGACGTTTGACGGTGACCTGACCGGTATCTTCAACGTCACGGCCCCTTCCGGTGTCTCGGCGGGGTTCAACCGTTCCAAGCAGCTGGCCGTCTCCTCGCTGACCGTTTCGGGCGAGACGACCATCAGTTTCGATGCCAACGGGAATGACTGTTTCCATGTCGGCCATCTGACCATCTCCGACATCCTGTTGATCCATCTGCAGAATGACCTGACGGGCGAAGAGGGGTATGGCTACCCGGGTAGCTACACGCTCTTCACCTACGACACCTTTACGGGGTCGAAGGACAACCTCACCCTCGCCTCCGCCTCCGAATCCTCCGGATATTCCTACTCCCTGGGTGATACCGGGAATGCGATCATCCTGACGATCCGCTCCGCCGGCGACAATCCGAACTACACATGGATCAACGACGGCGACGGTGAGTGGAAGGATGCCGGCAATTGGGATCACGATACCGCGCCGAATCTCGCCGACCTGACGGTCGCTTTCGGGCCTGCGGCGACCCAACCCGTCACCGTGACGCTGGACGACAGTTTCATGTTCGGCGACATGGTGTTCGCGAATGTCCACGGGTTCACCCTCACCGGCGGGGCGTTGCAGTTCCTCAAGTCGGGCACGCCCTCCATTACGGTCGAGGCCGGTTCGCACACGATCATGAGCGCCATCACCAACAACACCGCGCAGGAGCTCCAGATCAAGACGACCGGAGCCGGTTCGCTGAAACTGGGCGGCGCGATCAAGTCCGACATCGATGTGATCGGCTCATCGATCTCCTTCACCGACACCGCCACGATCAACGGCCGACTTACTCTGGATGAGAATTCCGTGCTGGCCGTTTCGGATACGGTGAAACTGGCGACTACCGGGAATTCCACCCTGATGGGCGATATCTCCGGAACCGGAACGCTGGTCAAGGATGGTTCCTCGACCTTGCGGGTCGAGCGGGACAACCTCTCCTTCACCGGCACGACGCGGGTTGAGGAGGGAACTCTGGAGGTTGCCGGCAGCTATCCGGGAACTGTCGAGCTCGGCGCGAACGGAACCATCCGGAACGACGGGACACCGCACGGCCTCTCCGTGACCTCGTATGGGCTGACATCCACCGATGTCAACAATCTCATGGGTTTCCTGTCGGGCGCGTATGAGTACAAGATGTTTGACCGTCAGATCCGGACATTCAACCGGAAGGGATCCTTCATCTTCAACTATCCGGGCGGGCTGACCTTCTCCGATCGCGCGGAAGATACATCGGGCAACGAGGTGACGATCCCCTCGGATCTCCATTCGTCGGATTACTGGGCCGCCGTTTTCGAAGGGACGATCAATCTGCCGGTCTCCGGATACTACCGGTTCCGGACGGTGGTCGATGACGGGTTTATCCTCGCGATCGACGGACAGCACATGTGCGCCGCGACGAACGTCCTCACCGCGACCGAGACCCATTACCTGAACGCCGGGCAGCACGCCTTCTATCTGGGTCTGGTCGAATGGACAGGTAACGCCTACGTCAACGTGTGGATCCGGCAGCCCAACGAGACCACCTACAAGCCGCTTCCGATCGAGTGGTTGACCCCGCTCCAGGGGGCGGACACGGTGGTCGGCGCGGGTACGATCCAGTCGGCAGCCGGCGCGGCGTTCACGGTCAACCAGGCCGGCGGCGCCTTCACGCCCTTCACCGGTACCTTCGCGGGCCCCTCCGGCGCTTCGCTCTTCAAGAACGGGCTGGGCGATTTCTGGACCGGTTACAGCGCGGGCGGGCTGATCAACCGCGCGGGTATCCTGACGGTGACCTCACCTGCGGCGACCTATCCCTCCCTCTCGATCTCCGGCGGCGGGATCACCCTGGTCAACGGCGGCACGGTCGAGACGTTGGCCGGTGTCGGCGTTCTCGGCATCGGGAACACCGTCAAGAAGGTCTATTTCACGGGCGACGCCGATTGCGGCATCTCGCCGGACAAGACCTATACCCACCGGATCAACTTCCCGACCACCGAAACGGTCACCATCATGGGAATGGAGTTCGGAGCGTTCGGCGATTTCGAGTTGAAGAACTGGTCCACCGGCCAGGCAGGGCGGGTGATGGGGGCCGAGGACGGCATCTGCCGCATGATGGAGAACTTCTGGTACGGGTCGATCGATCAGAGCATCACCCTGACCGGACTCCAGCCGGACACGGCGTACGAGGCGCGGTTCTATTTCCGCAACTGGGACAATAACTTCCGCTACGGTCGGATGATCTTCTCCGCGGGAAGCCGCGGCGCTGGCGCGATCGATTGCGAGTTCGACAGCGGCTGGGGCGCGAAGGACCAGATGGGCTATGTCTCCTGCCGGTATCGGACAGACGCGATGGGTACCTTCACGGCCCGCGTGCTCTCCCTCGCCAATGACAAGATCCACATCTACGGTCTCTCGAACGAGCTTGCGGAAGATGCCGCGCCGGAACCGGCCGTCCTTACGGTTTCGGCCTCCGATGGCGTGAAAACCGCCTATCGCGGAGTGATCGGCGGGGACGGCTCGCTGATCAAACGCGGATCCGGTACCCAGATCTTCGGGAATCAGCTCTCCCTCTCCGGCAAGGTGCTGGTCGAGGAAGGGGTTGCCGTACTGGAGAAACCGACCCTCGCCCAGGTCGAGGTTGCCTCCGGCGCCACCGTCTCGCTGCGCCCCGGCGCCTCGGTGAAGGGGCTCGCCGGTGAAGGAATGGTCCAATTGGAGCATCCCGACCTGCAGCCGTGGGGTGAGCTTCAGGCTGACGGCACCTTCGCGGCCGTCGATTTCCCCAAACAGATCCGCTTCTCCGGTGACGCCGATTGCGGTATCTCCTCCGCGAAGGAGTATCCGCTGGCGATGAGCCTCGCGAACGTCTCCGACTATGAGGATGTGATCCACATCAACGATGTAGTCTTCCGCCGCGCTTCGCCCGGTACCGCGCTCGAGCGGGACTACCGGTCCGGTTGGACGGTGCAGGGCTTGCCGGGTAACAAACACGGCGGCGGCAATGACGGATGGATCGGCACGGGGAGCGACCAGGCCATCTACCAGGTTCTCTATGGGATGAACTACGGTGGGAACGGAACGATCATCCAGAAGGGGACCGTCTCCGGCACGACCTACGAGACCCGCTTCTACATGCGGATCTGGGATGGAAACAACGTGGACCGCACCGTCCGGATCTCGTATGTCGATGGCGGTGTCGAGAAGAGCATCGAGTTCAACGAGGACAGTTCCGCCGATCGCCGTCCGTACTATGTGGCGTGCCGCTATACGGCGACCAGCAACCTCTTCCCGATCACCTTCACCTCGCTCCGTAATGACCAGATCCACATCTACGGGTTGAGCACCGAGGTGGTGCGGGACTACACCCGGACCTTCGATGTCGACGACGACCAGACCTTCGCCGGGACGGTCTTCGGCGATGGCGAGATCCGTAAGACCGGCATCGGCTCGATCACCTTCAGCGGGTTCTTCTACAATGACGCGCCCCTGACGGTCAAGCAGGGTGCCTTCCTGCTGGGGAACGTGGATAGTCGGATCGGCAATGTCGCGGTCCAGGCCGGCGGTGCCTTCGGCGGCATCGGCGAGGTGGGCGGCTCGCTCGGCTTCTCCTTCGGCTCGCGGCTCGTGTCGGGCACGGCGGAGGTGATCGGCGAGATGTCGGTGGACGGTGCCTTCGTTGTGGCGAACGGAACCTCCAGCACCTTCCGTTACAAGGATGGGCATACCGGTGGCTTCACGGCGCAGGCGATCGCCCTCCCGGATGTGTTCGACGTGGATTTCGTCCCGACGGCGGGTGACCGTTCTATGCCGGTTCGGGGAACGCTCTTCCACTCGGAGAATGGGTTCGGGACGCTGGATCTTTCGGAGTGGCGGTTGACCGTCGGCGGCACGCCGCTTCCCGCTGGGGCCAAGGTCTCCTTCTCGAAGGACGGCAAGAGCATTGAGTTCATGAATGCCGAGGGAACGGTGCTGATCTTCAACTAAAGATGACGGTAGCCAGGCCACCTGGAAAGCCCGGGAAATCCGGGCTATCCGGGTGGCCCGTTTTTTTGGTTCTCGGGTAATCCGGATAATCCGTGATGTCAAACGGCTCTATCGGCTTGACTGTGGGACAAAGATCGGCTTTAATAATATTACTGTTAAATGGCTGAATGTTGTTTGTCTGAGGGACGTATGACACATTCATCCCAGGTGGCATAATCCAAGGAGTGATGGCAATGAATAAAATGATGTGCAGGCTTTGGCTGTCGGCCGTTCTGTGCGGTTCGTCATGGACGGTGGCGGAGGCATACCAACTCACCCACCGGTGGAGTTTCAACAACGACTACGGCGACGCGATAACCGGCGCCGAGGCGACGAAGGTCGGACAGGATGTGACCCTTGCCGACGGGCAGCTCGTCCTTTCCGGTAACGGGCACGGGGCCGGTTCGCTGAACCTCGGAACGGGTGTGCTCGGCGCAGGCGATGTGACTCTGGAGATCTGGGCGACGCAGAACGCGACGCGGAACTGGGCGCGCGTCTTCGACTGCTTTAAAGACACTTCCAACTTCCTCTTCATCAGTTTCACCCAAGGGACCGATCTCTCGAACGACCGCGTGGAGTTCACCATTGGCGGCCAAAACAAGTTCCGGATCGACCGGGGAATGTCGCCCCATGTCTTGGGGGTGCCCTATTATTACGTGATGACCTTCAAGGTCAACGAGGACAACTCGACGACGGTCCGCTGGATGTGCCGCGACACGACGACGGGACACACGACCGACCGTTTCGTGACGGTGGCCGACTGGAGCCTCGCTTCGATCTCGGATTGGGCCTTCTACCTCGGTCACTCGCCGTTTACCGGCGATGCCGACGCGGCGGCGAGCTACGATGAGGTGCGGATCTGGAGGGGGATCCTGAGCGACGAGCAGCTGAACGCGAACGTCGCCATGGGCCCCGACGCGCTTCCCATCACCTACGGGGACGACCCCGCCACGGGCTTCACCATCGGCGCGGGCCAGGCCTACCCCGTCAACCCCGCCGGCGGGCTCATCGCCTACGAGGGGACCGTGACGCTCGACACGGGCGCGACGATCCGCTTCGACACGCTGAACGCCAAGAAGCCGGTAATGCGCTTCACGGCGGGCGGCTTCGTCTGCTCCGGCTCCTCGATTCTCGACCACGTGGAGCTGACGGATTCCGCCAACTACACCGCCTCTCTGGAGGACGGCGGCAACACGATCGTGGTCGCGCTCAACACCACGATCCCCGCCACGGCGGTCTGGTCCGGCGCAACGGCCCCGACCGTCGCGGAGGATCTCTCGAATCCGGACAACTGGACCTGCTATGACGCCACCGGTACGGTGATGGCCGGCGCGGCCCCGGGGCCCAAGACGCTCGTCATCATCCCGGAGGGAACCACCACTTTCACCATCCCGCTCGGCGTGATCCCGCAGTGGGGCGGCGTCCAGCTCGGGTTCGGAAGCCACACCCCCATCCGGGGCGGACGCATCAACTACGCGGCGGATCGCGGCGGCATGGCGAACTACGACTGGCGGGCGGTCGGCCTGAACAGCTACGCGCTCCTGGAGCCGGGCATCGACCCGCTTCCCGTGATCGCCAGCGATAGCCTCTCGAGGTCGCAGCTGCGTTTCGACGGTTGGATCAACGTCTCGGCGGAACAGGCGGGCATCTGGCGGTTCCGCCAGCAGATCGATGACTACTGCGCGCTGGCCATCGACGGCGAGTGGATCCTCCACGTCAACTCCTGGAACTATGAGATTTACGCGACGCGCGCGCTCGCGGAGGGCTGGCACTCCTTCTCGCTCATCTGCGGCGACACCTTCGGCGGTTGGGGGCCGACCGTCGCGCTCGACGGCTATGAGATCAAGGTGCCGATCGCCGTCCGTCTGCCTGGCGCCGCTGCGGAGATTGCCTTCCCGTCGGGCGGGCTCACGCTCGGGAACGAGCCCGGCGTCATCACCCTCGGCGGCGATTGCGACTGGGGCGAGCTCGGCCCGCTGACCGTCTCGAACGGGATGGTGATCGACATGAACGGCCACAACCTGCTGGTGCATGACATCACGGGCGACTTCATGGGCGCGATGATCACCAACTCGACCAGCTCGCTCTCCGCGCTGACCTTCATCGTCGATCCGGAGACCTCCGATTCGGTCAACAACCTGATCATCTCTTCCAATATCCTGAAGTCGATGGACGGAACCGGCGTCGCTACGGCATACTGGACGGGCGACGGCCACGACGGCGGCAACATCGCGAATCCCGTGAACTGGAAGTGCTACTCCGCGCGGGGCATCCTGATGGAGGACGCGGTACCGACC
This sequence comes from Verrucomicrobia bacterium UBA1211, assembly GCA_002309585.1. Lineage (GTDB taxonomy): Bacteria > Verrucomicrobiota > Kiritimatiellia > RFP12 > UBA1067 > UBA1211. Next base: position 10,858 of record DBXN01000091.1, on the reverse strand, counting down.
GAGGCGACGATCGTCTTCATCCAGGGCGAGGACGTGGACATGCAGGTTCCCCCCGACGCGACGCTGGCCTGCCGGTTGATCAAGATCAGCGACGGCTCTCTGGGGGCGGACTGCGACTGGCGCGGCCTCCCCGTCATTCCCACCCTTACCGGGACGTTCGATCTCGCCGGGAAGAACCTTCAGCTGATGAATCTGGCGTCGGGCGGCGTGGAGGGCGTGAAGATTGTGAACACCAGCGAGACCGACGAGTCCGAGCTGCGGTTTACGATCGCCTCCGGCGAGACCTCCCAGATGGAGAGCAAACTCTTTGGTGACAAGATCAAGGTGGTCAAGGACGGTTACGGCACATTGGCCGACACCTACCTGAACCTCGCCGATTCCGGTCTGGTCACCTTCTGCCAGGACGAAGGGGACGTGACGATCGGAAACGCCGGGGATTCCCGGATCGGCGGCTATCTCCCCGGCAGCCAGGGGCACGGCATCTATCGGATGAGCGATGGAAAACTGACCGTCAACAACAACTTCCAGATCGGCGCGTATGCCACTGGCGAGTTCATCCAGAGCGGAGGAACGGTCGAGCTTCCCAACAACTGGTTGGTCGTGGGCCGGTTCGGCGGCTCGACGGGTACCTATACCCTGACGGGCGGTGCCGCCAACACGTTGGGAGGCGGTATCATTGCGGGTGAGGACGGTACGGGCACCATCACCATCAGCGGATCGGGCGTTGCCTCCTCTAAGAATGAGCTTCGTATCGCGTCGAACGCCGGAAGTAAAGGCGTGATCAATCTGGAGGAGGGTGGAAGCGTCCTCGCCCTGAACAACTTCCAGGTGGGCCGGCACGGGATCGGGACGTTTACCCAAAGCGGCGGTACGGCTTCCTGTAACGCGTGGCTCGCCATCGGGCGTTATACCGACGGCATCGGGCTCTACCAGCTGACGGGCGGCACCTACACATCCGTGAACAACGCCGGTGTCATCGGCGAGGAGGGCGACGGCACGTTAGACGTGAGCGGCACGGGTGTCGCGGACATGTCGAAGGGTATCAGCATGGGGCATGCGGCGACGGGCCGCGGTCTCCTGAAGGTCCATGACGGCGGCAAGGTCATCACCTCCTACATTCGTCAGGGGCCTGGCCGCGCGGCGCTTTCGTTCGACGGCGGCACGATCGCGGTTCCCGGTTCGCAGACGACCGTCAGCGAGTTCTTCCGCGGTGTTGACGACGTCACCGTCGGCCCGGGCGGGCTCACCTTCGATACGGGCGACAACTACGTCTACGCCTCGGGTGTCCGTTTCGGCTCCCGGAAGATGGAGGGCCCGATCACCAAGACCGGTACCGGTACCCTCTCGCTCGACATCCTCCCCTCGGCCGAGACGCTCTCGGTGCAGGAGGGGACGCTGCAGATCCTGAACAGCCCCAAGCCGGAGCTGGTGCACCGGTGGAGCTTCAACGGCGATTATGAGGACTCCGTGGGCGGCAAGTTGGCCTCGGTCATCGGTACCGCCGTCGCCTTCGACGAAGCGGGAAAAGCGGTCGTCTTCTCCGGAAACGCCAACGGCGCCGGCTCGCTCAACCTCGGTTCGAGCATCGTGCCGACGGACGCGGCAACGATCGAGATCTGGGCCACGCGGCGAGGCAACGCCAACTGGAGCCGGATTTTCGACTACGGTCCGAACAACCAGAATTATCTCCAGATGGGGTGGGTGCAGAATACGGATGCATCGAAAGATATCATCGAGGTCTGCAATGCCGGCACGAAGATCCAGTTCCCGAACACGATGGCGACCTACGATGCGAACGTGCAGTACCACATTTCGCTGACGGTCCGCGACAACGGGGACGGCACTTCCACGCTCCGTTGGGCGCGCCGCAACGTCTCCACCGGCTACATCGAGAAGTGGGGCTCCGGCATCATCAACGGTTGGACACTCGCGAAACTGTCGGTGCCGGTCTTCTACATCGGCCACTCGCAGTACAGCGCCGACGCCGACGCCCAAGCGACCTATGACGAAGTCCGTATTTGGCACGGCGTCCTCTCCGATGATGAGCTGACCGCGAACGCCCTGCTCGGCCCGGACACTCTGGCCGCCGACGATATGGGCAACGTTCTTCCCGCCGACGCCTCCGAGGAGCTTCAGGCCAACAACTACCTGCTGCACCGCTGGAGCTTCAACGGGACCGCGGCGGACGAGATGGGCGGCCCGGACGCCGTCTTCAACGGCAACGTGACGTACAATGAGGCGAAAGCCGTCTCGCTCGCGGGCGGCGGCCGGGGCTCGTCTTGGATCGATCTCGGCGCGGACGCCGTTCCGTCGGATGACACGCCGTTCACCTTCGAGGCCTGGACGACGGTCCGCACGCACAACAATTGGGCGCGTCTCTTCTCCTTCGGCAGCCCGGCGAGCGGGAACGGCTCGGGTACGGGCGGCATGGCGACGGGTATCTTCTACGGATTCCGGAAGTGGCAGCACAACGCCACCGCATTCAGCCTCTGGCCCACGAATGTGGGCGTGAGCGAGGAGACGATAGACGGCCTGCTGGCGGTCAATGTCGAGTACCACTTCGTCTTCGTCGTCAATCCGAACGGCAACGGCGGTTCGACGGTCGGTGTCTACATCTACAACGCCCGGACCGGCGAGCAATTCGCCCGTTTCGTCAAAGAGTATCCCAACTGGACGCCCAGCCTGATGGATCCGATGTGCTGCTGGCTGGGCCACTCGCAGTGGAACGACTGGGACGCCTGCGCGGAGTATAACGAGGTGCGTATCTGGAACGCGGCGCTCTCCGAGGCCCAGATCCGCGCCAATACCGCCTACGGTCCGGACATGGTGCCTTCCCTCACCGCGGCCTCCACGCTCGCGACGCGGGCCAACCTCGTCTGCCTCGACGTCGCCGAAGGCGCGACGGTCGATCTGGGCGGCAACACGGTCAGCCAGGCGGCGGTCTCCGGTTCCGGAGAGATTGTGAACGGAACGCTGGACATCACCTCGGTGATCATGCCGGGCGGAGACGGGACGGTCGGGACGCTCACGCTGCCCGCCAACACGAAGGTCTCGGGTACGATCAAGCTGGATGTCGGCGACCTGATCAACGTGAAGGGCCAGCTGGACCTGACGGAGTCGAAGATCGAGGTGACCGATATCGACAACCTCACCTTCGGGTATGTCTTCGCGTCGGCCGAGGGCGGGATTGTCGGGGTGCCCGACACCTCCAGCCTCAAGCCGCACGGGCGCGATGTCCGCATCTCGTACGACAAGACCCAGGCGAAGATCATCCCCACGGGTATCGTGATCTTCATCAACTGATCGGACGGAAAAGATCCGAAATCAAACGCGGCGCCGGTCCCCGGTGCCGCGCTTGATTATTGTGGCATTGTGAGATCTCAGAATGAAAAGATGTGGCAAGGCCGCCTCGGCCTTGCTGCAAGGGCGAGGGCACCCTTGCCACATCACGTTTTGCAATTGCCTCACAAGACTTCGGACTTCAGACATCAGACATCCGGATTTCCCTTCTCAACCCTCAACGGTCAACCCTCAACAGCCCCCGCCCCACGTTACCCTCATTTACATTCCCGCGCTCACGCGGGCGGGGGGCTTTTAATCTTCCTTTCGTGGTCGCGCGTAGCGCCCCCCAATAAAATCCGTTTCCGCAAAAACTTGAAAGAACCGAAAAACACAGATACACCCGCCCGATTTTGCCCCGCCGTCTTTGCCTTGACTTCGGGACAAAATTGGGTTTTAATAACGATACTGTTAAATGGGGAATGCGGTTTTATTGGAGTGGTATGGCGCGTTCATCCCGTGCGGTATCATCCAAGGAGTGATGGCAATGAATAAAATGATGTGCAGGCTTTGGCTGTCCGCCTTTCTGTGCGGATCGGCATGGACGGCGGCGGAGGCATACCAACTCACCCACCGGTGGAGTTTCAACAGTGACTACGGCGACGCGATGACCGGCGCCGAGGCGACGCGGATCGGACAGAATGTGACCCTTTCCGACGGCCAGCTTGTCCTCTTCGGCAACGGGCCAAACGACGGCTCCCTGAGCCTGGGGGCAGGGATCATCGGTGCAGGCGACACGACCCTGGAGATCTGGGCGACCCAGAACGCGGTACGGAACTGGGCGCGTGTCTTCGACTGTTTTGTGGACCGGTCGAATTATTTCTTCATCTCATTCCTCGTAGGAACCGATCTCACGAATGACCGTGTGCAACTCACCTCCGGTGGGCAAGGCATGATGATGGTCGACCGGACGATGTCGCCCCATGTCTTGGGAGTTCCCTATTATTATGTCATGACCCTCAAGGTCAACGACGACAACTCGACGACGATCCGGTGGATGTGCCGCGACACGACGACGGGACACACGACCGACCAGTCCGTGACGGTGACCGACTGGACCCCCGCCGTGATGGCGAATTGGACGTTCTGTCTCGGACACTCGGCGTGGGCCGACAACGGCGATGCCGACGCGGCGGCGAGCTACGATGAGGTGCGGGTCTGGCGGGGGATTTTGAGCGACGAGCAGCTGGACGCGAACGTCGCCATGGGCCCCGACGCGCTCCCCATCGCCAACGGAACCGACCCCGCGACGGGCTTCACCATCGGCGCGGGCCAGTCCTACCCCGTCAATCCCGCCGGCGGGATCGTCGCCTACGAGGGGACGGTGACGCTCGACGCGGGCGCGAAGATCCGCTTCGACACGCAGAACGCCAAGAAGCCGGTGATGCGCTTCAAAGCGGGCGGCTTCGTCTGCCCCGGCACCTCGATTCTCGATTGCGTGGAGTTGACGGACGCCGCCAACTACACCGCGTCGCTGGAGGACGGCGGCAACACGATCGTGGTCACCCTCAACGCCTCGATTCCCGTGACCGCCGTCTGGTCCGGCACCGCCGCCCCGCCCGTCGCGGAGGATCTTTCAAATCCGGACAACTGGACCTGCTATGATGCCTCCGGCGCGGTTTTGGCCGGAGCGGCGCCGGGCCCCAGAACGCTCGTCATCATCCCGGAAGGGACCACCACCTTCACCATCCCGCTCGGCGTGACGCCGCAGTGGGGCGGTGTCCAGTTCGGGTTCGGGGGCCACGCCCCCATCCGGGGCGGACGCATCAACTACGGGGATCGCGGCGGCATGACGGGCTACGACTGGCGGGCGATCGGCCTGAACAGCTATGCCCTCCTGGAGCCGGGCATCGACCCGCTTCCCGTGATCGCCAGCGATAGCCTCTCGAGGTCGCAGCTGCGTTTCGACGGTTGGATCAACGTCTCGGCGGAACAGGCGGGCATCTGGCGGTTCCGCCAGCAGGTGGACGACTACTGCGCGCTGGCCATCGACGGCGAGTGGATCCTCCACGTCAACTCCTGGAACTATGAGATTTATGCGACGCGCGCGCTCGCGGAGGGCTGGCACTCCTTCTCGCTCATCTGCGGCGACACCGCCGGCGGTTGGGGGCCGACCGTCGCACTCGACGGCTATGAGATCAGGGTCCCGATCGCCGTCCGTCTGCCCGGCGCCGATGCGGAGATCGCCTTCCCGTCGGGCGGGTTCACGCTCGGGGAGGAGACCAGCGTCATCACCCTCGGCGGCGATTGCGACTGGGGCGAGCTCGGCCCGCTGACCGTCTCGAACGGGACGGTGATCGACCTGAACGGCCACAACCTGCTGGTGCATGACATCACGGGCGACTACATGGGCTCGATGATCACCAACTCGGCCAGCTCACTCTCCGCGCTGACCTTCATCGTCGATCCGGAGACCTCCGATTCGGTTAACAACCTGATCATCTCCGCCAACATTCTGAAGGCGAGGGACGGCGCCGGCGTCGCGACGGCGTACTGGACGGGCGACGGCCATGACGGCGGCAACATCGCGAATCCCTTGAATTGGAAGTGCTACTCCGCCCGGGGTATCCTGATGGAGGACGCGGTTCCGACTGAGGCGACGATCATCTTCATCCAGTGCGAGGGCGTGGACATGCAGGTTCCCCCCGACGCGACGTTGGCCTGCCAGTTGATCAAGATCGGCGACGGTTCGCTTGCGGCGGATTGCGACTGGCGCGGCCTCCCCGTCGTCCCCACCCTTTCCGGGACGTTCGATCTCGCCGGGAAGAATCTCCAGATTCTGGGACTGGTGTCGGGCAACGATGGCGCGAAGGTGGTGAACACCAGCGAGACCGACGAGTCCGAGGTGCGGTTCACGATCGTCTCCGGCGAGACCGCCCAGATGACAAGCCGGATCTTCGGCGATAAGGTCAAGGTGATCAAGGACGGTTACGGCACATTGACCGACACCTATCTGAACTTCGCCGATTCCGGACTGGTCACCTTCTGCCAGAACGAAGGGGACGTGACGATCGGAAACGCCGGGGATTCTCGGATCGGCGGTTATTTCGGCGGCAGCCAGGGCCACGGCATCTACCGGATGAGCGACGGGAAACTGACCGTCAACTTCAATCTCCAGGTCGGCGCGTATGCCACCGGCGAGTTCATCCAGAGCGGCGGCACGGTGGAGATTCCCTTCGGATGGCTCTCCATCGGCCGGTTCGGCGGAGCGACGGGCACCTATACGCTGACCGGCGGCACCTTGTCCGCCGTGACTCACGGCTTGGCCATCGGTGAAGACGGTGCGGGCGAACTGAACATCGGCGGGTCGGGCATCGTGTCGAGCAGGGACGAGATCCGCATCGCGCAAAACGCCGGCAGCGTGGGCAGCGTCAAGGTGGAGGAGAACGGCAGCCTCCTCGCCCAGGGTAACTTCCAGATCGGTACGCGCTCCACCGGCACGTTCACGCAGAGCGGCGGCACGGTCTCCTGTAACGCGTGGCTCGCCATCGGGCGTTACACCGAGGGCATTGGCCTCTACACCTTGACGGGCGGCACCTACACCTCCGTGAATAACGCCGGCGTCATCGGCGAGGATGGCGACGGCACGTTCGACGTGAGCGGTACCGGTGTCGCGGACCTGTCGCACGGCATCAGCATGGGGCATACGGCGACGGGCCGGGGTCTCCTGAAGGTCCACGACGGCGGCAAGGTGATCACCTCCTACATCCGCCAGGGCCCGGGCCGCGCGGCGCTTTCGTTCGACGGCGGCACGATCGCGGTTCCCGGTACGCAGGCGGTCGTCAGCGAGTTCTTCCGCGGGGTTGACGACGTTACCCTCGGGCCGGGCGGGCTCACCTTCGATACGGGCGACAACTACGTCTACGCCTCGGGTGTCCGTTTCGGCTCCCGCAAGATGGAGGGGCCGATCACCAAGACCGGTACCGGCACCCTCTCGCTCGACATCCTCCCCTCGGCCGAGACGCTCTCGGTACAGGAGGGAACGCTGCAGATCCTGAACAGCCCCAAGCCGGAGCTGGTCCACCGGTGGAGCTTCAACGGCGATTACGCCGACTCCGTGGGCGGCAAGCTGGCCTCGGTCATCGGTACCGCCGTCGCCTTCGACGGTGAGGGCAAGGCGGTCGTGCTCTCCGGAAACGGCAACAGCACCGGTTCGCTCAATCTCGGTTCGAACGTCATGCCGACCGACGCGGCCACGATCGAGATCTGGGCCACCCGGACGGGCAACGCCAACTGGAGCCGGGTTTTCGACTATGGCCCCAACGACCAGAACTACATCACGATGTCATGGGTGTGGGGTACAGATGCCGCGCGAGATGTCGTCGAGGTCTGCAATGCCGGCGCGAAGTCCTCGTTCTCGAACACGATGGCGGCCTACGATGCGAACGTGCAGTACCATATTTCGATGACGGTCCGGGACAACGGGGACGGCTCCGCGAGTGTCCGCTGGGCGCGCCGCAACGTCTCCACCGGCTACATCGAGAAGTGGGGCTCCGGCATCATCAACGGTTGGACGCTCGCGAAGTTGTCGATACCGGTTCTCTACCTCGGCCATTCGCAGTACGGCCCCGATTCGGATGCCCAGGCGAGTTACGATGAGGTCCGTATCTGGCACGGCGTCCTCTCCGATGATGAGCTGTCCGCGAACGCCCTGCTCGGCCCGGACACCCTGCCCGGAGGCGAGATGGGCAACGTTCTTCCCGCTGACGCCTCCCAGGGGCTTCAGGCCAACAACTACCTGCTGCACCGCTGGAGCTTCAACGGGACCGCAACGGACGAGATGGGCGGCCCGGACGCCGTTCTCAACGGCGCCGTGACCTACAACGGCACGAAGGCCGTCTCGCTCGCGGGCGGCGGCCGGGGCGCGTCCTGGATCGATCTCGGCGCGGACGCCGTTCCGTCGGATGACACGCCGTTCACCTTCGAGGTCTGGACGACGGTCCGCACGCACAACACCTGGGCGCGTCTCTTCTCCTTCGGCAGCCCGGTGAGCGGGAACGGATCGGATGCGGCCGGCATGGCGACGGGTATCTTCTACGGCTTCCGGAAGTGGAACTATAACGACACCGCCTTCAGTCTTTATCCCGCGAACGTGGGCGTGAGCGAGGAGACCATTGGCGGCCTGCTGGCGGTCAATGTCGAGTACCACTTCGTCTTCGTCGTCAACCCCGACGGCAACGGCGGCTCGACGGTCAGCGTCTACATCTACGACGCCCGGACCGGCGCGCAGTTCGCCCGTTTCGTCAGAGAGTATCCCAACTGGACGCCCAGTCTGATGGATCCGATGTGCTGCTGGCTGGGCCACTCGCAGTGGAACGACCCGGACGCCTGCGCGGAGTATAACGAGGTGCGTATTTGGAACGCGGCGCTCTCCGAGGCCCAGATTCGCGCCAACACCGCCTATGGTCCGGATGTCGTGCCGTCGATCACGGCGGCCTCCACGCTCGCGACGCGGGCCGACCTCGGTTGCCTCGATGTCGCCGAAGGCGCGACGATTGATCTGTGCGGCAACACGGTCAGCCAGGGGGCGGTCTCCGGTTCCGGCGAGATCGTGAACGGGACGCTGAACGTCACCTCGGTGATCATGCCGGGCGGCGACGGGACGGTCGGGACGCTCACGCTGCCCGCCAACACGAAGGTCTCCGGTACGATCAAGCTGGATGTCGGCGACCTGATCAACGTGAAGGGCCAGCTGGACCTGACGGAGTCGAAGATCGAGGTGACCGATATCGACAACCTCACCTTCGGGTATGTCTTCGCGTCGGCCGAGGGCGGGATTGTCGGGGTGCCCGACACCTCCAGCCTCAAGCCGCACGGGCGCGATGTCCGCATCTCGTACGACAAGACCCAGGCGAAGATCATCCCCACGGGTATCGTGATCTTCATCAACTGATCGGACGGAAAAGATCCGAAATCAAGCGCGGCGCCGGTCCCCGGCGCCGCGCTTGATTATAACGTGATGTGGCAAGGGTGCCCTCGCCCTTGCGGCAAGGCCGAGGCGGCCTTGGCCACATCGATAACGGTAGGTTTTGCAATTGCCTCACAAGACTTCGGACTTCAGACATCAGACTTCCAGATTCCCCTTCTCAACCCTCAACGCTCAACGGTCGAAGGGGGACAGGTAACCCGGCTCTCCGCGCCTCCGCGTCTCTGCGTGAGACATTTCCGCGTGGGGCGCGGTCGGGCTTCCTTGCCCTCTCTTTTGGATTGCTTTTCGAACTCGGTTGCGGGTAAAATAGATAACGGAAAATGATGAAAGGGGATTGTGAATGAATCGGTGTGTCTGGAAACGGCATCTGACCACCCTGATCGGTGGTGCGATCGTTGGATCGCTCTCGTTCGGGGTTTGGCCTGAGATGTGGAAGTCTTACGGGATCATGGGCGGTTTTCTGACGGCGATGTTCGTCATCGGCATCTCATGGTACATGAACCATTGGCTGGGGGTCATCGAGAATCCCGACGGGAAACTCTGGGTGGACCAGGGGCTACCGATCTTCGGCGCGGGCGTCGCGTGGGGCGTTGTCCGGTTTTGGCCGCTGGACCCCTCGGCCTGTGGCTGGTCCTACTGCTGGGGCGCGCTCGCGAAGATTTGGCCGACGCTGGTGTGCTGCATCATCGGCGGGTCGCTGGCGGGTGTGGCGGCGCATATAGCGAAACAGGTGGTGCCCGCGTGGCGGGACGAGACGAAGGCGTGAGGTGCGGCATGACTGAATTTCTCTCGACATACAGTGAGGTGTGGGGCATGACGCCCGCCTCGATCATCTCCTCGATCTTCGGCGCCTTCATCGCGACCTTCGCGGTGCTGATCTGTTGGCCGAAGCTGGTGAAGGACTTCGGACCGATCGGCGGGTTCCTGAGCGCGGCGTTCCTGATCGGGTCCTTCTGGCTACTGAACCACAAATTGCCGGGATTCGGGATCAACCCCGACCAGATCAAGGATGCTGCTGAAAATGTCCAACAGTATGGTTTAATCAATCAGGCCTTCTACGCAACGAGTCCGTGGGTCGATATGGGCAGCGCGATCTTCTGCGGCTTCTGGGTACACGGGCTGGTGGGCGCGAAGCGGGGAACCCGCGGCGCGCTGGTGAAGGAGAGCCTGCCGCGCATCTTCTGGGCGCTGCTCGGCGGAATTTTGGGCGGGGTGCTGACCGGCCTGATCGGTTTCTCCGGCGCGAAACTCTTCAACTAGGGGGAAGTGGCCATGCCGTACATTCTGGCGCACGATTTGGGGACGAGCGGGAACAAGGCGACGCTCTACGCCGCCGACGGAACCGCCTGCGGAAGTTTTCTGGCCTCATATGACTCCCATTTCTTCAACGGCTGCTGGGCGGAGCAGGATCCGGANNGAGCAGGAGCCGGAGGATTGGTGGAAGGCGGTCTGCGAATCGACGCGCCAGTTGCTGGCGCGCGCCGCCGTCAAGCCGTCGGAGATCGCGGTGGTCGCGCTGAGTGGCCAGATGATGGGTTGCACGCCGGTTGACGCGGCGGGCCGGGCGCTCCGGCCCTCGATGCTCTATTG
>DBXN01000032.1:30649-50930 GCA_002309585.1 Verrucomicrobia bacterium UBA1211 | reverse complement strand
CGGACCCTCTATCTGACCGTTCCGTCGCTCGACCGTGTGGTCCGCATCGCCCCGGACGGCACCATAGCCGATTCGCTCGTCCTGCCGAGCCCGCGCGGCATCGCCGCTGAGGCGGACGGCACACTGCTCGTCGTCGCCCGCGACCGGGTCGTGCGCGTGACGCCCGCGAAGGGCGGCGCCCTCGCCGGGGCGGCCGTCGTTCCCGTAGTCACGGAGGGTTTCCGCGATCCGCAGCACATCGCCGTCGGCCCCGACGGATCCTTCTATGTAGGCGACTGGGGCAACGCCCACCAGGTTCGCGCCTTCTCGAAGACGGGCGTTCCCGGCCGTGTCTATGGCCGGGGCGGTATCCCGGCGGCCGGTCCATACGACGACCGCGCCATGCACCACCCCGCCGGGCTCGCGGTCGATTCCGAAAACCGGCTCTGGGTTACAGAGCTCGACTTCGTACCCAAACGCGTGAGCGTCTGGTCCATCGCGACCGGCGATCTCGTCAAGGCCGTCTACGGTCCGACCAAATACGGCGGCGGAGGCATGCTCGCCACGGACAATCCGCGCCGCTTCATCTACGCCGATGAGAAGAACGGCACCCTTGAGTTCGAGCTGGACTGGAAAACCGGCGCAAACAGACTTGTGAACATCCCTTACCGGGCGGGACCCAATGATCTCGTCAGCCGCATCAACTGCGCGGCCCCGGAGCATGTCTTCACCTTCAAGGGCCGTCGCTACTACTCCAACACCTACAACTCCAACCCCGTGGCCGGCCACGGATGCGTGATGCTCTTCCTGGAACGCGACGGCATCGCCACGCCCGCCGCGGCCTTCGGCAGCGCGAACTGGGGCTCCCTCCTCAAAGATCCGCGTTTCACCCATCTCTGGCCCTCCCGCGACCCGAAAGGGGGCGAATCTGACCGAACCTTCCAGGTGCCCGCCTACTTCCTCTGGTCCGACCGGAACGGCGACGCCGATGTCCAACCGGACGAGGTGCAGATGGGGCGGGGCACCGTCCAGGGTGTTAACCTTCTCAATGACCTCTCCTTCTCCATTTCCCGAATCGACGGCACCGCCTACCGGCTGCGCCCCCGCTCAATCGCCGGGGACGGCCGTCCCGACTATGCGCTGGAGAATCTGGAACGGATCGCGGAAGGCGTTTTCCACGCCTACTCCACCGGCGGCGGCCAGATGCTCTGCGACGATTCGGACGAAGCCGTGCTCACCCTCGGCATGACGCCCTTCAGCCCCTACTCCGTGACCGGCGTGAAAAGCGGCCGGCCCGTGTGGTCCATCCCCAACCCCTGGCCTGGCCTCCACGCCTCGCACACCTGCGACCTCCCCACCGCGCCCGGCCAGCTCATCGGCGTCACCCGTATGATGGGCGGTTTCTTCACCCCGAAGGGATCCCGGGTCGGCCCCCTCTGGGCGGTCAACGCCAACATGGGCGACTTCTACATCCTCACGCGCGACGGGCTCTTCGTGACGACGGTCTTCCACGACGTCCGCACCGCCCCGCTGTGGCAGATGCCCACCGCCGAACGCGGCATGCCTGTCGGCCACCTCTCGCTCCACGACGAGAACTTCTGGCCCGCGCTCACCTCCTATCCCGACGGCGAAACCTACATGGTCAGTAACGGGTGCATCGTGCGTCTCGACGGCCTTGAGACGATCCGGCCCATCGAGCCCTTCCCGGTGGAGGTCACCTCGGAACAGATCAAGGCCTCGATCGACTATGGAAACCGCCGGGAGACGCTCCGCCGCGCCGCCCAGGGAACCGGGGTCCTGACCGCCCGTATCCTCGACCGGCCACCCACCGTGGACGGCGACCTCGCCGATTGGAACGATGCCGGATTCGTCGAGATCGTAAAGGCCGGCATGGGTGCGAACTTCAACTCCGACGCCCGCCCCTACCACATCCTCGGGGCGGTCGCCGCCTCGGGCGACCGGCTTTACGCCGCCTGGCGCACCACCGAAAAGCGGCTCCTCCGCAACTCCGGCGAGATGCCGCTGGCCCTCTTCAAAACCGGCGGCGCGCTCGATCTCATGATCGGCGCCGATCCCGCCGCCGACCCCGCCCGCTCGGCGGCAGTCCCCGGCGACCGGCGGCTGCTGGTGACCCGCGTGAAGAACGCGGCGACCGACACCCTCGAACCGCGCGCCCTGCTCTACACCGCCGTCGTTCCCGGCACGCCGGATGAGGAAAAGATCCCCTTCCGCTCCCCTTGGCGAACCGTCTGGCTGGACCGTGTCGAGGATGTGAGTGACCGCGTCACCCTCGCCGACAACGGCAACGGGAACTTTGAACTCTCCATCCCCCTCGCGACGCTCGGCATCAAACCGATTGCCGGGCAATCGCTGGCGGCGGATATCGGCGTGCTGCGCGGCGACGGCGCCACCACCACGGCCCGTCTCTACTGGAGCAACAAATCCACCGGCATCACCGCGGATGTCCCCTCCGAGGCCGAACTTCAACCCCGGTTCTGGGGAAAACTCCTGTGGGAAAAGAAATGAAGAATAGTACGGTGGTTAGGTGGTGTGGTGGTTGGAAAAACCGTTCCCCATTCCCCACTTAACCTTTTAATCTTATAACCTTATTCCGTGGTCGCGCACCGCCCAACCACCCAACAATTATCGGTTGAGGGTTGAGCGTTGAGCGTCCACTAACCGCCTAACGACTAACCACCCAACTACCCAACCGTTGCCCGTTGCGCGCGGTGAAGTCTATTGCTTCTTGCTTTCAAACCCAAAGGTGCCTATACTTTTATCAAACGTGGAGATGGGGTTATCCATCGTTTTCATGGGAGACAAAGGAGTACAACGATGCATTCGATGTCGAATCGAAGGGACTTTCTGAAGAAGGCTTCCGCGTTGGCGCTGTTTAACATCGCGCCGGCGCACGTGTTGTGGGGGGAGACGGCGCCGAGTAACCAATTGACCCGTGCGTTGATCGGATTCGGTGGGATCGCCCATTCCGCAAACCATCTGGGATACCGCGACACGCGGCTGATCGCCCTGTGCGACCCGGACGGCGCACATGTGAAGGACGGCATCGCGCAGGCCGAAAAGAACGGGTACGGAAAGATCTTCACCTGCAAGGATTTCCGTGAGATTCTGGCGATGCCGGATGTCGACATCGTCCACATCTGCACCCCGCCCCACTGGCACGGTCTGATCTCCTACATGGCCGCCGAGGCGGGCAAGGACATCTGGTGCGAGAAGCCGATGACCCGGACAATCGGCGAGGGCCGCCGGGTGATGGAGGCGGTCAAGGCGAACGGCCGTATCTTCCGCCTGAACACCTGGTTCCGTTTCCAGTCCAGCTTCTATGGGTTCGGCACGGATGTCCGGCCGATCAAGAAGATCGCCCAGAGCCGCGCGCTCGGATGGCCGCTCCGCGCGGTGGTCGGCGAGGGCCAGGGCTTCTCGCTGAAGTTCTTCTGGAGCGGCATGACCAACTTGACGCCCCAACCGATCCCGCAGGACTTCGACTATGACCTGTGGCTCGGTCCCGCCCCCTTCAAGCCCTATCACCGCCACCGCACCCACGGCACCTTCCGCGGCTATTGGGATTACGACGGCGGCGGGCTGGGCGACATGGGCCAGCACTACCTCGATCCGGTCCAGTACCTGCTGGAGAAGGATGATACCAGCCCGATCCACATCGATGTGGACTGCCCGCTGCAGCACCCCGACGCGGTCGGTTCCTTCCGCCGGATCACCTACACCTACGCCGACGGATGCCAGATCACCCTTGACGGCGACGGCTCGCTGAAGTCCGCCCCGTTCCTGGAGGGTCCGAAGGGCGCCCTGTGGCCGAACCTGCGGTCCGACATCCCCAACCTGAGCAAGATGCTGCCGGAGATGCCGGAACCGGCGCCGCAGCAGATCGATTTCGTCGATTCCGTCAAACGGCGGCGGACCTTCGCCCTGAACGAGAAGAACGGGTTCCGTTCCTGCACGATCGTCAATCTGGGTACGGTGGCGATGCGGCTCGGACGGGGATTCGATTTCGATCCCGTCACGCTGCACGCGGTGAACGATCCGGCGGCGGATCGCTTCATCTACCAGCCGATGCGCGCCCCGTGGGTGATGTGACGCCGATGGTTAACCCGTTTGAAGAAAGGATTTGAGAAGATGAAACGTTTGATGATCACCGGTTTGATGGCGGCGCTGCTTTGCGTCTCGGCGACAGCCGCCGACATGACCGCAGCCGATTGGGCGGCGAAATCCCTCCCCGCGCTGACTGAGATCCGCGCGACCAAGGCGGAAGAGGCCCTGAAGGGCGGTCAGGCGGCCTTTGACGCCCTGGCGGCCCAGATCAAGACCAACGGCGAGAGCGATCCCTTCGCCGCGACGACCTTCGGCGCCATGAGTCAGTTCGTGATGCTCCATCCCGAGTACCGCGCCGACTACACGGCCCGGCTGCTGGCGCAGGCGAAAAAGGCGACCGATCCGGATGTGGTCTGTTTCTTCATCTACCAGCTGCGGTGGTGCGGACTTCCCGAACAGGCCGAGGCGATCCAGGCGTTCGAGACGTCAAAGCTGGAAGGCGTTGCCGATCTGGCGGCGATGACCGTTCAGGCGGTGAAGGATCAGTACGTCAAGCGTCCCGCGCCGGCAAAACCGACCGCCGCCGCCGCACTCTCGGCGGAACTGGCGAAACTGCCCGCCGATGCCCTGACACCCAAACTGATCAGCCTGCTCGGCACGGCCGACAGGGGTTGTCTCTCGGTGGTGCTCCAGAAGGGGGCAACCTGCGGGGACGCGAACGCGACGAAACTGTGGATGGATGCCTTCGCGAAACAGACCGATCCGGAACGGAAAGTGATGGTGGCGGACCTGCTCGGCAACCGCGGGGATAAACAGGCCGCTCCGGCATTGATCGCGGCGTTGAAGGATCCCTCCGACGCGGTGGCTGCCGCGGCGGGCGCCGCGCTGCTGAAGGCGGACCGGGCGGCCCTGATCGCCCATCTGCCGGCCTGGCTGAAAACGCTGGAAGGAAACCGGTATCAGTTGGTGCGGGATCTGGTCCGGCAGCTGCCGACGGCGGAAGCGGAAGGCGTGTTGCCGAAGTCCTTCACGGAAGCCACAGAGACGGGTCGGCGGATCGTGATCGAGTTCTGCCAGGAGCGCAGGGTCGCCTCAGCGGTCTCCATCGGGCTCTCCTCCATCGAGTCGGCGAACAAGGACATCGCGATCGGCGGGTATCGCCTGCTCCGCGAAGTTGCGGGGAAGGAACAGGCCGAGACGTTGGTCGCGAAGCTGCTGACCTCCGAAGGCCGGATGACGCCCGAGGCCGAAGCGGCGGTTGTCCAGTCGGCCCGCCGCGATGCGAGCGGTACCTATCGGGCCGCGTTGGCAAAGGCGATCACCCAGGCGCCGGACGCCCAGAAGGCGCTAGCGCTGGACGCCGCCGCGAAAGTGGGCGGAGCGGAGTTGCTGAAGGCGGCCGAGGGGCAGATTGACTCCGCGAACGCCGAGATCTCCGGAGCCGCCGTCCGGGCGCTGGGGAATTGGGACGGCCTGGACACAGTCCCCGCCCTGACCCGTCTGGCGGTGACCGGCAAAACCCCGCGCATCCAGACCCTCGCGCTTCGCGCCGTGACCAAGAAACTCTCGGACGGAGCCGTGGACATCGCGCCGTTCTTCCCTGTCTGGAACGAGGTCAAAGGACTGCCCGGCAATGAGGAGAACAAAAAGGCGCTCTCGCCGCTGTTCAACCGGCCGGTCAATGTCGCCCTGCATAAGAAGGTGACGCGGACCAATGTCCCGCATGAGGGGAACAACGTTCCGGCACATCTGACCGACGGATCGGTGGCGAAGGCGTGGTACGGCCACGGTTCGCCGGCAGTGGCGGAGATCGACCTGGAGGCGGTCTACACCCTCTCCGGCGCGCATGTGACCTTCTACCATGCGGACAAACGGACCTACACCTTCAATCTGGAGGTCTCGGAAGACGGAAAGAGCTGGAAGAAGATGGGCGGCAACGAGGATGCCCCGAAACCCGCGACGGCCGAAGGCATCCGTTTCGGATTCGATGCGGTCAAAGCCCGCTACGTGCGGCTCAACGTGATCAAGAATTCCGCGAACCCCGCCGTCCACGTGCTGGAACTGGAAGTTTTCACAAAAGCGGAATAACCGAGATGGCGAAACGTCCCGCCCCCGCCCGCGCGGGGTGCGGGAATGTGAATGAGGGTAAGTTTTGTAGGAAAACAACATGAAAAAACAACTTCCGTTCTTCCGCACACAACTGCGCGCGGCAATATAAACGGCGGGCGGTTGCCCACCGATAAAAGCAAGGTTGTTTTTACCCGTTGTTTCCATTTGATCTTAGAGACTAGAGAGGTGCCAAATGGCTGAATCGGTGAACACGGGCGACCGCGCCCAGATCGAGGCGCTGTACCAATCGTATCAAACGCTGAAAGAGAAATTGGGAAGGGTCATCGTCGGCCAGGAGTCGGTCATCGATGAACTGCTGATCGCCGTCTTCAGCCGCGGTCACGCGCTGCTGGTGGGTGTACCGGGCGTGGCGAAAACCCTCCTGATCAGCACCGTCAGCCGCGTGCTGGACCTGAGTTTCAAGCGGATCCAGTTCACCCCCGACCTGATGCCGAGTGACATTACGGGATCGGACGTGTTGGAGGAGGACCGCACAACCGGGAAACGGGTTTTCCGTTTCGTCAAAGGCCCGATCTTCGCCAACATGATTCTGGCGGACGAAATCAACCGGACGCCCCCCAAGACCCAGGCCGCCCTGCTGGAGGCGATGCAGGAACACCGTGTCACCGTCGGTGGCGAGGACTACGCGCTCCCCGAGCCTTTCTTTGTCCTCGCGACCCAAAACCCGATCGAACAGGAAGGAACCTATCCGCTGCCCGAAGCGCAGTTGGACCGTTTCCTTTTCAACATCGTAGTCGGTTATCCAAGCAAAGAGGAAGAGGGCGCGGTGATCCGGCGGGTGACGACATCCGAGCCGGCCGAACTCTCGCCGGTCCTCTCCGGCGAGCAGGTGATGCGCGTGCAGGAACTGATCCGACGGATTCCGGTGGCGGACCATGTGATTGATTTCGCGCGCGACCTGACCCGGGCGACCCGACCGGCCGAACCCGACGCCCCTGACTTCGTGAAGCAGATGGTGGCGTGGGGCGCGGGCCCCCGCGCGGGCATCAGCCTGGTAACCGCCGCCAAGGCGCGCGCGGTCCTCAAGGGCCGTTTCCACGCAACCACCGCCGACATCGCCGCCGTCGCCCACCCCGTCCTTCGCCACCGCGTGCTGACCACCTTCAATGCGGAGGCCGCCGGCGTGAAGAGCGACGCGATCATCGACCAGCTGCTCCAGAAGCTCCGTCCCGCCGAGGAACTCGACATCTAACTCCCAAAAGGATTGGCCACCCCGTTCCCCATAACCTTTTCATCTTTTAACCGTTTAACCTTCCATGACCGCCCCTTCCTATATGCGTTTTCTCCCGCCGGACGTGTTGGCCAAACTGGGCCGATGCGAACTGGTGGCGCGCGGGGTCATGTCGGGATTCATCACCGGCAAGCACAAAAGTCCGCTGAAGGGCTTTTCGGTGGAGTTCGCCGAGCACCGGCAGTACGCGCCGGGGGATGACCTCCGGAATCTCGACTGGCGGGTACTGGCGCGGAAGGACCGCTACTACATCAAGCAGTACATCGAAGAGACGAACATGCGCGTAACCTTGCTGCTGGACGCATCAGGCTCGATGGCCTACACCGGCCAGCAGGCGGCGAAACGCGAGGGGAAACCGTGTTCGAAATATGACTACGCGCGCTATCTGGCCGCGACACTCGGCTATCTGGCGGTAGGCCAGCAGGATGCCGCCGGACTGGTCACGTTCGATACGCAGCTACGCACCTACCTTCCGGCGCGCGCCCGCCCCAGCCAGGTGAAGATCATGCTGGAGACGCTGGAGGCATGCAAACCGGGAGGTGAGACCGCACTGGCCGACATCTTTCACGACATCGCCGAGCGGATTCCCCGACGCGGATTGGTCATCATCTTCAGCGATCTCTATGACGATCCCGAGGCGCTGATCCGCGCCCTCCACCATTTCCGCTACCGGAAACACGAGGTGATCCTCCTCCACATCGTGGCGGAAGAGGAACTTTCCTTCCCGTTTGACGACTTCACCCGCTTCCGCGATCTGGAACACCCCGACGAGCGCCTGCCGATCGATCCTCGGACTGTCCGCGCCGCCTATCTCGCCAGCGTGAAACGGTTTCTGGACGCGATTGAGTCCGCCTGCGGCACCCTCCAGATCGAATACCGCCGGATGCCCACCAGCGTCCCCTACGACCAGGCCCTCGCCGAATACCTCATGTCCCGGCGATAGGCCCGTACAATGGCCTTACACGCGCCCTTTGTTTTTTAGACAGGATTTGATTAAGAGGTTGCGGTTGGCGATAGAAAACCGATTCCACCTCGTCCCGCATACAAAAAAAGGAGAGCCGCGAAGGCTCTCCTTTTTGGATTCGGAAATCCCGTTCGGGGATCAATCCTCTTCTTCCTGACGGTTCTTGGCCGCTTCGGCGATGATCTTCTGGGCGACGTTGCCCGGAACGACATCGTAACGGGTGAAGTCCATCGTGAAGGAACCCTGACCGCCCGTGAGGGAACGGAGTTCGGCGGAGTACTTGAAGAGTTCCGCCAACGGCGCCTCGGCGGTGATCACCTGAACGCCGTCCTCATCCGCCTCCATGCCGAGCACACGGCCGCGCTTATGGGGCATATCGCCGCTGATCGAACCCATGAAGGTATCCGGGATGGAGATCTTGAGGGTCATGATCGGCTCCAGCAGAACCGGCTTGGCGGCCATCATACCTTCACGGAACGCACGGGAACCGGCGATCTTGAAGGCGACTTCAGAGGAATCGACCTCGTGGAAGGCGCCATCGTAGACGTGCACCTTGACGTTCTGGACCGGATAACCCGCGATCGGGCCGGCCAGCATCGTCTCGTTGATACCCTTCTGGATGGCGGGCATGAAGTTACCCGGGATCGAGCCGCCGACAGTCTCATCGAGGAACCACTCGGTCTCGCCCTCCGGCAACGGCTCGACACGCAGATAAACCTCGCCGAACTGGCCGCGGCCACCCGACTGCTTCTTGTGACGGTAGTGGCCCTGGCCAAGACCCGTCACCGCCTCGCGGTACGGCACCTTCGGCGTGGAAAGCAGGACATTCACATTACTCTGCGACTTCATCAGCGCAACGGCGACATCCAAATGCACATCGCCGAGACCCTTGAGGATGATCTCCTTCGTGGCGGCCTGTTTCTCATAATGGATCGTCGGGTCGCTGTCGAGCAGACGGTGGATCGCGACGCTGATCTTATCCTCGTCGGCCTGGGTCTTGGCGGTGACGGCCATATAGGTGACCGGCTGGGGATAATCGATCTCCGGCAACTTGGTGTTGGTGCCGACGGCGGCCAGCGTGTCGCCGGTCTTGGTGTTCTTCAGCTTCGGGAGCGCGACGATGTCGCCGGGACCCGCGCTGTCGATGCCGGTCTGCTTCTTGCCGTTCACCTGAAGGATCGTCGTGACGGTTTCCTTACCGCCGTTGCCGTTGTTCTGAACGGTCATGTTGTTGGTGAGCGTACCGGAGAAGACGCGGATGTAGCTCAACTGACCCATAAACGGATCGACCGCCGTCTTCCAGACCTGTGCGACGAACGGTGCGGCCGGATCGGCCGGGATGGCGTTGCCGTCGGCATCCGTCAACGGGCGCTTGCCCGGACCGGGAAGGAGACGGCAGATGCTGTCGAGCATCTCGTTCATGCCGGTTCCCTTCAGGGAGAGCACACAGTAGATCGGACGGACGGAACCGCCCGCGATACCGGACAAAAGACCGCTGCGGATCTCCTCCGCGGAGAGAGTCCCTTCGGAGAAGTATTTGTCCATGAGGGCTTCATCGGTCTCGGCGGCGGCTTCGGCGAGGCTGGTCTTGATGTCTTCCAGCTCGGCGGGCAACGTGTCGGTATCGAGGATGTTGACGATCTTGTCGGCGGCGACCGGCACCGTGACCGGCACGCAATTCACGCCGAACGCGTCGCGGATCGAATCGAGCGTCTTATGGAAATCGGCGTTTTCCTTGTCCAGGCCGGTGATCACGAAAGCGACCGAAGAGAGGTTGTAGGACTTGCAGATGTGCCAGGCGCGGCGGGTTCCGACCTGCACACCCGAAACGGCATCGACCGTGATGATCGCGGAATCGGCGGCACGCACCGCGCCGCGCAGCTGGCCGTAAAAGTCCGGCGCGCCGGGCGTGTCGATGAAGATCAGCTTGTACGACTGGCCGCCCAGTTTGTACTCGCCCGTGAACGGGGAGGAGAAAATTGAAATTTTGCGGACCTTCTCCTCATCCGTAATGTCCGAGACACTGCTTCCGTTGGAAACCAGCCCGAGGCGGTCATTCAACCCGATCTTAAAGGCGATCGCATCCGTCAACGTCGTTTTCCCGCTTCCACTGTGTCCAAGAATCGCAAAGTTCCGGACATTTTCCACTGCCGTTACACTCATAGAACTGATCTCCGTCTAGTTTGCTAACAAAAAATGGCAACCCGCCATCACCAGGGGTCAACCTCATCAAAATACCACCTAATGACAGTCCTTAACGAGGGTTCCAAAAAAATAGTGTGCCAAAACTACGCGGGGAAGGCAAGCGGGAAATGGAAGTGACGAGTGACGGGTGACGAGTGACGAGAGTCGGTTGTCGTCCGCGTGTCGCGCGTCAACACTCAAGGGACAAGCGACGTGTGATACGCGGCACCACCCAATCACCGAACCACCTAACTACCCAACCACCTAACCATCAACCGTTGAGCGTTGAGAGGTGTTCTTGGCGCTACAGTGCGGCAAGAAGATCTTCGAGAGACGCTATAACAGCGTCAAATGTAATGTCTTTTGCAAAGGGCATTTTGGAGGTGTAGCGACTCCACTGGTCACGCTGGAAAGCGGATGTCTTGAATGCGTTCGTTGTTGTTCGCCAGTCAGCAAGGCTCTTCTCAGAGTTTCTGTTCGCAAACGTGTTTTTCACCGCTTGTACCAAGATGCCCGTGTCGTATTCCCGTCTGGTATGAAGCATGTAAAGGTCGTAGAAGTCGCGTGGCCTTGTTGTCGCCACGCCGCGCTTCAGTATCGTCTGTAATTTCTCCGCCATCAAAGTCTCTATTGGATATGCCATCAGACGTGTCGAAACCGTATCGTCAAGTAGCGATCTGAAGTTCCTCGGCTCTGCTTCGGGGGTTATAGCGTCACCGAAAGTGACATCCACGCCAATCGGAAGTCTGATTGTCCCGAATTCTGCGACAAGTCCGATTGTGTAGCCTCCATATCCGTCGTCCTTTGCTATTGCCGTCGGAATGGACTTGTCGCGAGTGAAAACAATATCGTCCCCGATGTCAATTGCCGCAATCGTTTCGACCATCTCCACGATTCTGGCTTCGTCGGCTCGAATGCCTATGATTGTGGCATCCACATCCATTGTCGTACGTAGTTCGACACCAAGAATAGCACTCATCAGCGTCCCGTCTTTTATCGCCAGATTGCTGACGTATGGAGACTGTGCAATCCTTGCGAGGAAGCGTTCCGCAAAGAAACTTTGCAATGCCAACTGCGGCGATATGCCGTGCATTTTGGAAAAGGTGTTGATACGTGCCCGCAATGACATGGATTTTGCGTTGTTCATAATATTACCTCCAACGCTCCGTGCATTTTTTGTGAAAGGCCCATTTTCTCCGCGTAGGCGAAAAGTCTGGGGAGATCCTTTTCCGGCAAACGAGAATAGTTGCGGATGGCGCTGACGTATGTTTCCTCGTCTAGTCGTGACCGGGAGCGGACAATGTCGCAGATAGTCCGCTCCTTGTCGTAGCAGGGAATCCGATTTCCGAGAAAACTCGTCGTCTCCGTTATCCCCAAATGATGAAACGCCTTTCTGACATGATAGACGGAAACGGCGGTTTCTATGCTATGTGGAATTCTTTTGCCGGAAGGAAGCGTGACGGAAGGAACCACAGGTATGCGGTTGTGCAGTTTGTGCAAGGCCAGAGCCGTTTCGTGGGAAAACACGATAAGCGGCGATCTGCATGATATCACAAGCAAATCGTCGGTTATTTCCGTTGCAGGCATATACATACCCTGTGCGACACGTTGCAGGTCGCCGATTTTCACCAGATACGAAAGCATGGCTCTTGAGATTCCAATGGTTTGCGCCGTGGGAACATCAATGGTATGGTGATGCCTAAAGTGGTCCTTCAGCCGTGTGTTCACGCAATTTCTCCTTTGACAATCAGACATAATTATGCCACAAGTTGTGTCCGATTGTCAAATGGGCGCGGCTGGTCTCTACGAAATGCCCACAAGGGGAAGGTTGGAAGGTTAAAAGATGAAAAGGTTAAAGGGTTAAAAGGTTAAGTGGGGAACGGGAAATGGGACAGAGAATGAAAAATGAAGAATGAAGAGAGAAGAATGAAAAGGATGAAGGCCTCGTCGACGGCGTCGGAGATGTCCAGGTTGAACTCGATGGGATCCTGCATGGTGTCGCGCTAAAGGGGCTTTAAAAGGGTTTTGACTAAAGGGCGCGGGGTGTGGTAAGGTTGGAATGTTTTCGCGGTTTGCCGGATGAACTGGCGGGAGAATGCCCCGCCCAAGGGCTCAGGGAGCAGTCCGGATGCGCGGGAATCGCCCGGGCGGTCATGCGCCCGGGTTTTTTTGTGGAAGGTGCTGGGGCGGCAGCCGTCGAAGTAGTCGACGCCGAGCCGAAGGGCGGTGCCGTCGAGGAGACGGTAGGTGAGGAGGATGGCGTCTCCATGTCCGTCTTTCTCGACAGTGTCGGGGGTGCGCCAGATCTGGGGGATGAGGTCGTAGTCGGCTTCGGTGAGACCGGCTTGGCCGAGGTGCTTGGCGCCGTGGGAGTGGAGCCATTGGCCTGTGAGGGAGAGGCCGGTGAGCCTGGATGGGTTGACATCTGGCGGGAGGACGGCGAGGAGGGCGGCGGTCGAGTCGCCGAGGCGGAATTTGCCGGACGCTGAATGGAGGGCGTCGCGGATGAGGTGGGCGCGCCAGGTGACGACGGTCTGGCCGGAGGGGTTTCTGGGTCTCGGTGATCTGGTCGGCGAAGGCGAAGCGGATCATGTCGAGGGCGGTGTCGGTCCAATGTCCAAAGTTGAGAGACACCCGGAGGTTGTCTTCGTGGAGCTGGGCGGGGGTGGGGCCGGCGGGGCGCCAATCGGGGGGATGAGGCCGAGCTGGACGCAGCGGGCGCGTAGGAGGGCGCGGGGGGCGGACCCCTTCAGCGGCTTCATCGAGCACCAGGAGCGGACGATGGTGCGGCTCTGCACGGGCGGGACGCTGGGGAGCATCGCGGAGGCGACGGGCGTCGGGTCCGGGGCGAGCGACGCGCAGCGGGACGTCTGGCGGGATATCGTGGCGCGGGACGCGGCGCTGATCGGGGAGGAGTTCACGCGCTGGATGGGGCGGTTCCTCTACCCGGACGGCCTGCGCGGGATAACGTCGACGATTGCCGAGGGGGAACTGTTCAGGGCCGACGACGAGATCGCCGCCGTGCTGGGAAACGCCGTCGTGATCCTGGGCGGCCTGTCGGGTTCCGGAAAGAGGATCATCACCGGATACGAGCCTGATTCCCCGGCGAAGGCGGAACAGTTAAGGAAAAATCCCCGGGCCAGGAGACCCGGGGAGAATTGAAAGGCGGATGATATGCGGCACTTTTCTAACCTGCCATTGCATACCTACGGCTCCTTGCCTCAGTTGCGTACTTCCGGAGCTGTTGCGGGCCAGTGCCGGCCATTTAACCACAAAGGGACTTCGGGATGCAAGAGGAAAACGATAACGATTTGGTGGTGACGAGTGACGGGTGACGAGTGACGAGAGAGAATGAAGAATGAAAAGGATGAAGATCCCCTCAACGCTCAACCCTCAACGGTTAAAGAGTGACGAGAGTCGGTTGTCGTCCGCGTGTCGCGCGTCAACACTCAAGGGACAAGCGACGTGTGATACGCGGCACCACCCAACCACCGAACCACCTAACAACCCAACCACCTCACCATCAACCGTTGAGCGACTGCCCTTCTTATTTGTCATCCACATAAGGGATTTTAATGAATGATCTAACCGTTTTTGTCATTTTCTTTTTTGTTTCATATTGGTATGTCCCTGAATAAACATAATGTCCGGGACGAAGGAATTCATCATCGCAATAAGCGGTTTGGGTGATGACAAGAATGATATGAAAGTGGTCATCCCTTGCAAGATGCGCATAAAGAGGCCCCGGATATTCTTTCAAAGACGAATCCTGAATTTGAGCCTGAAAGATTGAGATCCCTTTCCCATCGTGATAATAGACATTCTTTTCGGTTGGATGATAGTCCGGTTGCACGGCTGAATACAATCGAACATATTTCGACACTTCCGACTCTTTTTCCGAAGACGATGCTATGGGATTAACCGTTTCACAACCGCTGATGAACAAAACGATCACCGCTGACAAGGAAATATAACGCTTGAGACATAGAAGAAAACAACTCTTAATTTGTGTCATTTGATATTCCTCAACTGTAAACTGTTTGTCCCTCCCCGCCTTCCTGGCGGGGGATCGGTTTTGCCAAGGCGGATTTCACCGAGACGCCCTTGATCGCGCCCAGCCGGCCCGTCAGCGTGCCCATCTCGTCGGTGGTCGCCTCGACCACCAGGGTGATCACCGGCGTTCCGACGGAACGCCGGGGTAACCCCAGCCGCGCGAGAATCAGGTCCGCGTGGGCGGCCAGCACATGGTTGACCTCCTCCGCGCAGGCGCGGTCCTCCAAGAGAATCCCGACAAACCCCGTCCGGCGCTCCATCACAACCCTCACGCCAGTTCCGCGCTGCGTTTGGCCGTCGCCTCCAGCGTCTTCGCGATGGTCTTGGGCAGCGTCGATTTGTTCAACACCTTCATGCCCGCCTCAGTCGTGCCCTTCGGCGAACAGACCGCCTGGATGAACTCATCCAAATCCCGTCCCGACTGCTGCAGGTAGATGCCGGTCCCGATCAGCGTCTGCTCACCCATCAGCCGAGCCTCTTCCTTCGGCAGACCGAGCGCGATACCGGCGTCGATCATCGCCTTTAGGAAGAAGGCGACGTAGGCGGGACCCGATCCGCTCAACGCGGTCACCGCGTCAAAATGCTTCTCCTCCAATCGGATCGCCGCGCCGGCCGCACCGAAAATCCGTTCCACCAGCGCCGCGTCCGAGGCCTTAATCTTCCCATCCGGGCAATAGACGCTCATTCCCTCGCCCGCCATCAACGCGAGATTGGGCATCACGCGCACCAGTCTCGGTTTCGGCCCGAGATGCAACCGGAGCACCTTCAGCGTCTTGCCCGCCGCGATGGAGATCACCAGATGGGTCGTCTTCAGCGCCGGCGCGACCTGATCCAGCAATGCGTCAAGATCCTGGGGTTTCACCGCCAAAACCAAGACCTTGCTCTCCTTCACCGTCAGCAACGGATCATCCGTCACGACCACCTCATAGGTCGAAGCCAGCAAATTCCGGCGCGCCTCCGATTTGTCGCACGCCGTCACCTCCCAAGGCTGTACCATCTCCGCATTCACCATCGCCGAGAGAATCGCCTCGGCCATCTTGCCCGCACCCAAAAACCCGATCTGCATAACCTTCGTTCCTTTCGCTATCCCACTCGCTTGCCTCTAACCCTCAACGCTCAACACTGCTACATGTACCCCTTCCGCTGAAGCTCCATGCGCAACTGGACCTGGAAGGCGCGCATATCGGCATCGGTCGGGCGGTAACCCGGCTGTGTCGGCTCGAACCCGAAACGGCCCATCTGGTCGATCAGCCACCGCGCCTTCACGCCATCCGAGAAGACAACGTCGCCGCTGACCATCGCGCCGGGAACGACAATCTGGTCGAGGGTCAGCCGCACGTTGGCGCGGGTCTCCTCACCCGGGGCCGCCCCATCCTCCGGCATCGCCTCCTCTTCGTCGATCCCATCCTCCCCATCAGGCGGCACGTCATACCGCTCCTCCTCCGGTTCAGGCGGCGGCGTCTTCGGCTGCGGTTCCGGTTTGTCCTTCACCTCCGCACCGATCTCCAGCACCAACAACCGGACATCCATATAGGTCATGGATATCCCGAACGACTCCTTCAACCGTTTCTGGACCTCCGAAAGGGAGGCCCCATCCGCCAGCCATTGCCTTACGGCACCCTGCTGCTCATCGTTTAACTGCATCGTCTAATCCTCAATTACCACCCGAAAACCGACATCGAACGGACGCATCCAGGCCGGATACCCCCACCGCCACGATGAGGTCGCGCGGATCGAACGCCGATACCATGAACCGCCCCGGACCGTCTTACGCTCATCGGCGTTGCCGTTGTTTCGGCCGTCCCCCTCCACATACGGATAGGGACGATAGGCCGAACGGGTCCATTCGGCCACGTTCCCGTGCATATCATGCAGGCCCCACGCATTCGGCGCGTAGCTGCCCACCTTCGCCAGATGCAGCACGCCGTCATTGAACCGGCGGTCCCGCAACTCGTAATCCCACAGCGGCGGCGGATTCTTGATCGGCTGGGGGTCAACCCCGCTCACCGCCATCTGGATCAAGGTGTAATCCGCCAGATTCTCGCGCTTCCCGAAATCGGTGTCGAATCCGCCGTAATTCATCGGGGTGTCCGTTCCCGCACGGCAGGCCCACTCCCACTGGGCCTCGGTCGGCAGCATCACCCGCTTCCCGATCTTCTTGCCCAGCCACTCGCAGAAGGCGTTGGCCTGCACCCACGAGACGCGGATCGCGGGGAACTGCGCGTTACCCGGCTGGGCAAACTCCGTCTGGTTGCCCATGTCGTAGCCGCGGTTCACCTGATCCTTGTAGTGCTTGTCGTACACACCATTGTCGAACGACGGATCGAACCGGCGGAACTGCGCCGCGCTGATCTCGGTCGTCGCCATCAGGAAGGGCTTGCCGATCTTCACCGCGGCCATCGGCCGTTCCGCCGGCGTCTCCCGGTTCGACCCCATCACAAACGTTCCAGCGGGAATCCGCACGAAGGTCAACCGTTCGCCCTCGCCCAGATCGACCGTCACGGGCGGCTCGTTCCCCTGCTTGCCCTTGGGATCGTCAATCGGCCAGCCCGCTACATCCGGCGCGGGCGGCGGGGGATTCGGTTTCGCCGGCGGGGTGAAGGCGACCGGCTTGTACGGGTTGACGATCACCTCCGGGTCGAAATCGATATTGGCGTACTTCTTGGCCATCTCCTTACGGCGCGCCAGGCAGGCCGCCTTGCCGCCCCGCTCGCGCTCCGTCCACGTCCCCCAATACGGCACGTTCAGATCGATCCAGGTAATGAGGCGGTCCCACTCGTCATCCCGCAATGCCACGCCGTGATGACCCTTGGAGAGGAGCTGGACCAACTCAGACGTGTCGGCGTAGAACTCCATCGGGGTAAGGATGTGGTAATCCCCCTCCGGACCGTTCCGCCGGACATACGGATGGAGGTTCACATACGCCGTCGAAAAGCCGCCCAATCCCGGCGTGTTCTCGAAATTCGGAATCGGCTGGCCCAACGCGTTCTTCGCGGTCGCCTTGCCGTTGTGGCACCCGACGCACGCGCGGTCCAGCACATTCTGCACCTCGCGTTCGAAGGCGTAGCTCCGGCGCGGACCGAACCACGGCTGGATCTTCTGCGGCGGTTTCTTGGCGGCGATCGACAGCCGGGTCGGCGCGGCAGCGTTCTGTTTCTCATGGCAGCCCATGCAGGCGATCACCTCGCCCGGCATCCCGACCAGCCATGAGCGCATCAGCTGCAACGCCTTCCCGTCGGCATCCAGCGGCTGGACCGTGATCGGCGTGTTGGCCGGCGCCTTGAACATGCAGGAACCGTCCTCCTCCACCTTCACCGTCCCGAGCATCACCCGCGGATCCCACGGCCCCTCGAAACCGATGTGGTAGTGTCCGCCCGTGTTCCGGGGCGAATACTCATAGTTGAACACGCGCAACGCCTTCACCTTGCCTTTCGGCAGGCCCGCCAGCCCCGGCCCGTTCTCGGCGCTGACCATATACATGGTGCACTCCGGATCACCCTTCACCACGCGGTCAACCGGCATCAGCGGTTTGGGCTGCTTCTTCAGCGGAATCGGCTCAAAGAGATGGTCCGAGGCCGATTGCCACAGCGGAACGAGGTTATCGTACCGGTCCGCCAGCGCCACATAGAACGGTCCGTTCTGCCCGACGCTCATCGAAACCAGGAACAGATCCTCATCCAACGGATAGGGATGGAGGAAGTAGTATTTCAAACCCGCCGCCAGCTGGTCGCGGGTTTTGTTCTCCACCGGCTTGCCGTAGCCGGGGATCGTCTGGACGGCGCCCGTGGTCTCCAGCCGTCCGCTGGAGACGTCGAAGAGGGTCAACATCCCCATCCGCGCCACGCCGTGATGGCCCGTCACGATTCCGACGAACTTCGTGGTCGAGCCAGGAATCGGCCGGGCGAAGAAACAGCTGTTCGGCCAGTAGGAGCCGCTTCCGAAAAACTCCTGCTGGTCGGTGCCGTCGGGATTCATGGTCATCAGCACCCGCGAGAAATAGTGGGCGGAATCGGTGTATTCCCAGCGGAGGAAGAGGATGCGGCCGTTGGGCATGACCGTCGGGCACCAGCTGTTGTCCTGATCGAACACCAGCCGCCGGATCGAGCCGTCCTTCTCCATCAGGTGCAGATTGCCGACGTAGTCACTTCCCGTCACACACGGCACACCATGGAACCCGCTCGTCGCACAGAAGAGGATCCGCCCGTCCGGCAGATAGCAGGGGTCGTAGAAGTCGATGTCGGTCTGGTCGCCGGGTGTCACT
Organism: Verrucomicrobia bacterium UBA1211; assembly: GCA_002309585.1. Lineage (GTDB taxonomy): Bacteria > Verrucomicrobiota > Kiritimatiellia > RFP12 > UBA1067 > UBA1211. The sequence goes on along the minus strand of DBXN01000032.1, from coordinate 32,063 downwards.
TCCCGCACGCCCTTCCCGTTCACACCCGACTCGAACACCCGCCATCCCTGCTCGCCGTTTTTCCCGGTCGAGAACATAATCTTCTCCGCGTCGAAATCAAGATCGACATCGCCCACGAAACTCGAACTGGCGTAGATGCTGACCGGCGGCTGATCCCCCTGCTTCAGCGGCGCGCGCACCACGTCATTGATATACCCGTGAAGCGGTGTGGAGGAGTTCCCCTGCCAGTTCTGCGGCAAGCCGCGGTTCGCGGCGGTGGACCGGCGGATGAAGAGGATCTCCCGGAAATCGATCGCCGGATGTTTCAGATACACCGCGTCGTTTAGCGCATCCACCGCCCGCGCGGCCGCGGCCCGGTTCTCCGTCTTGTTGTCGGCGGCGGCCCGCTCCACGGCGGCCTTCGCCGCCGCCAGCTGGCCGAGCAGCGCGGCCTTGTCGTACACCGCCGGATACTTCGCGCTATAGGCCGTGATCGCCCGCTCCATCGCCTCGGGGTTGAAGGTCGCCAACGCGGTGCGGAGCCGCGCCTCGCGGCAATGCCGCCGGAACGCCGCCCGGATCGGATCCAGATCGGCCACCTGCCGCACCGCGTCCGCCAGCGCCCGGAACGCCGCCCGATCCTCCTCCGGAAGGGCATTCACATACCGTACCGCCAGCGCCCTCAACCGCTGGTTGACATCCTTGGTGTGATAGAACGGCTTTCCGATGAACTCCTCGCGGATCTCCTCCGAAGCCAGCGGGAAGTCCCGCAACAACAGCGGCGCCAGCGCCTTGAGACTCCGGAACGCCTCCAGCTTGTCCTGCACCGCCAAAACCGACTCGATCCAGTTTCCCTTCTTCTCATAGGCGGCCACGATCTCTTGATCCGACGCGGGCGGGACATATCCCTTGACGATCTGACCGACCTTGCCGCTATGGTCGGCGGCATCGACCGTCAACACCGTGTCTTTCGGGTTCGGCTTCGGCAGGGTCTTCTCCCACTGGACCTTCCGGTCCTTGTCGATCACCATCACCGAGCAGTCGTTGAGCCGGTCGGGAATCTCCATGCGGTTCCACAGCACGATCCGCTCGATCGGGTAATCCTTGCGGAGATCCACCTCCCACCAGGGGTCGGGATGGTTCTCGGGCGTGTGGGTCATCGAACCGGCCCCCCACGTCGGCGTCGCGTTTCCGTCGATCGCCCGGCGGGCCTCACCGCCATGCGCCGTCTCGCTCTGGTTCGCGATCCCCTTCAAGGCGACATTCTGTCCGCCCGAAAAAATCTGCACCTCCGCCAGCGACAATGTCGCCTGCTCCTTCGGAATCGCGACACGGACGAACCGCCCGGTAACCGGCGTTCCCGCGACACCCGCCATCGCCACTCCCACCAAAAACCCACTCAACCCGATTCGCATACCCAATCCTTTCCCCCGCA
>DBXN01000032.1:29406-30640 GCA_002309585.1 Verrucomicrobia bacterium UBA1211 | reverse complement strand
AAAAGGGTACCATATCCCAGTCCCTCTGACAAGCGCGTCCCTATTTCACGAAAACGGAGAGCTTACGGATTTTGTAGGCATCGCCGTTTCGCATGAAGGTGTAGTCGCGGTGTTCGCCTTCCTTGTTGTTCCCGATACCCAAGTCGCAGGGTTCACCGTGGTTGAAGTTGTTGAACGCCCAGAGGGTGGTCTTATCCTTCCACGAGTGGATCTGCATGGAGCCGTAGCCGACGCCCTCGGTACCCGCCGACGCGTCGTCGAAGTCGTAATGCGCCCCGTCGTTTCCGGGAAGGTTGAGTATCGGGTTGGGCGAATAGTTCACGCTCCAGAACTCGATGTTCCCGCCGTCCGATTGGTCCAGCTTCGGAATGCTGCGGAGGTTGGAGCGGACCGTCAGGTTGGAAACCTTGGTCTGGAAGAAGATCTTTGTATCGGCGGTCGGTACCTTCAACTTCGCGGGATCTTTCGTGAAGGCATCCATCGCCGTCATCACATATTTGAAGACGCCCTCGGTTGTCTGCAACTGGAGCAGATAGGCCACGCGGGTGAACTCACCGGCCTTCGCGCTGTCGTCCAGCGTGTATTTGAGATTGCGGGAGTTGCCGCGCGCGGGCAGATCGATATCGTAAATCTTGCGGAATCCCTTGAGTTCCTCCATGCCGCTCATATCGGTGAACGGCATCGCGATGGAAGAACGGAAGGCGCCGGCCGGCAACCCCGCGCCATTTACGAGATTCGGGGAGGCCGAGTGATCCCACGCGAAACGCATCGACACGGGCTGGGTGATCTCCGGCGAACGGATGACCACCGTCTCGCCGTCAATCATCGCTTCCGCCTTGACGAACTGTCCATCCATATCCGCGATCTCAAACCAGTCCGGTGCGGCGCCGTTCCGCGTCTTCAACCCCTTCGCATGGTCAAAGAAGATGCGGATGGCGGAACCCTCGATGGCGACCCGCCGGAAGACGGGACCGGACCACTCGATGCCCTCGACGCCATAGGTCCGCGCCAACGCCTGATCCGCCAGACGGCGGCTGGGTGTCTGCTTGTTGCGGGGATGGATGTCATGGAAGTTTCCGACATCGTTGATCACCGCATAACCCGTGTTGGGGATCGCGGCGGGAACGGCCGCCTGCGCCTCCCAGATGCCGGGCAACGCCTTGCCGTTGCCGCCGTAATTGTACGGGGCGAGCTGAACAAGATAGTAGGGGAAGTCACCCTGGCCCCAAACCTT
>DBXN01000032.1:9150-29366 GCA_002309585.1 Verrucomicrobia bacterium UBA1211 | reverse complement strand
TTGGAACATCCCTGGTACCAGATCGCGCCTCGGATGGCGAACGGGACCAACCCCGCCACCATGCCGTTGAACAGCACCGTCGGCTCCTGCGGATCGTTCGGCCTGGACGGCAGCGTCATCTCGGCGGGAAACGCCGGGGGCGGCGTCAGCGCCTTCCCAGCGTCGAATTCGGCGCGCGAGCTATTCAGCCACGCCTTCATCGCGTCCGTATACTTCGTGTAGGCGGCGGCATGTTCCGCCGTACCGGGAAGGGCGACTCTTATCCGATTGAGGATCGACTCCAGGCTGGGCGTCTCCTCAAAGCCGCAGAGGGGAGTCCACGGCTCGATCCGCGTGCCGCCCCACGAACAGTTGATCAGCCCGACCGGAACCTTCAGCGCCCGGTGGAGGTCACGACCGAAGAAGAAGGCGATCGCGGACTCGTTCCCCACATTTTGCGGCGTCGTCACGCTCCAACGCGCGTTGACGTTCTTTTCCGGCATGGAGGCGACATGCTTCGGTGCTTGGAAATGGCGGATCATCGGCAGGTCGGCGGCCGCCATCTCCTGTTGCGCATGATCCGAGTCGCGGACTTTGAACTCCATGTTCGACTGTCCCGAGCAGAACCAGACCTCGCCCACGACCACATTCCTGAACACGATTTGATTCTTGCCGGTCACGGTCATTTCGGAGGGCGTCGAAGTGGCCTGCAGGGCATCCAGCTTGAGCGACCACTTTCCGTCGGCGTCAGCCGTCACCCGACGCGTCTGGCCGGCGAACAGCACCGTCACCGTCTCCCCCGGATCCGCCCATCCCCACACGGGAACGGCCATCCCCTGCTGCAAAACCATGTTGTCGCCGAAGATATTCGGAAGTGAAACCGCCGCGGAGACGTTGGCCGCGACCAATCCGGCGCAGAGACCGGCGATGCAAAACGAGCGTTTCATTTGTTGTCCTTTCCCTCTTTCTTTCCCGGCATTTGGGATCCCACATGTGACGCCCTCATTTTAGCACGGCGGCGCCGCGCCACGCCAGCGGAAAAGAGGGCGAGGGATAGACTGGGGCGCATCTGCGTTTTTCACCCACGCCATACAACCATTGTGAAATTGTGGAATTGTGGAATTGAGACATTATGGAATTATGAAATTGGGGAAATGCCACATTGCCACAATGCCACATTGTCATTATTCCACAATTTCACAATAATACATGATGAATTACGCAGATGCGCCCGATAGACTGGCTCCCCCCGCATCTGGATGGATGCCAAAAACCGCTTGAGGCGGAATGAAGATTAGTTTATGATAACGTCAAACTTGAAGGTGGACTTCAGGTTGAAACCTGTTTTGAAGGAGGAGAGATTGGCAATGAATCGGCGATCGTTTATGAAGGGTTCCCTGCTGGCGGCGGGCGGCGTTTTGGCGGGATGCACAACAACCCTGACATCCACAAAGGCGGCGCCCCGGTTTCGGAAACCGGGCGAAAAGTTGAACATCGGCGCGATCGGCGTTGACGGCAAGGGGTGGTCGGACTGGGGTCCGATGTTTGAGAACGGCGAGAACATCGTCGCCCTCTGCGACATTGACAAGAAGGCCATCGAAAAGGGCTTGGCCCGCCTGCGCGAGAAGGGGTTGGACAAGGGGGTCCAGGTCTTCACGGACTACCGGAAGATGCTGGAGACCTGCAAGAACCTGGATGCGGTGACGGTCTCCACGCCGGACCATATCCACGCGCCGGCCGCCATTGAGGCGATGCGGCTGGGGTGCCACGTCTACGTCCAGAAACCGTTGGTCCGGACGATCGGCGACGCGCGGCTTTTCCAGAAGACGGCCCGCGAGATGGGCGTCGTGACCCAGATGGGGAACCAGGGCAGCGCGCGCGACGGCTTCCGGCGCGGCGTCGAAATCCTCCGTTCCGGCGTTCTGGGCGACATGACCGAGGTCCACGTCTGGACGAACCGCCCCGAAATCGAGCCGGGATGCGAGTGGGGCTGGAAACAGCCGCTCGACCGTCCGCAGGGCGCCGACCCGATTCCCGACTACCTCGACTGGGACAGCTGGATCGGTCCCGCGCCGAAACGCGATTTCAAGGCCGGCGTCTACCACCGGATCCTCTGGCGCGCGTTTTACGACTTCGGTACGGGCGCGTTCGGCGACATGGGCTGCCACACGATGAATCTTCCCTTCCGCGGACTGGAGCTGGGCACGGTCCTCAAAGGCGAGGCGCTGGATATCTCCGAGCACTATGACGACACCTATCCGCTCTTCAGCAAGGTCTGCCTGACCTACGCCGCGCGCGGAAACAAGCCGGAAGTGAAACTCTTCTGGTATGACGGCTATCGGAAACCCCACCCGGACATCATGCCGCAGGTGGTGGCCGCGTTCGGCGCGGTCCCGACAACCGGCTGCCTGATCATCGGTTCCAAGGGTATACTTGTGAGCACGAACGACTACGGCGAGGAGAGCTACATCGCGCTGAAGGGCGAACAGAAGATCCAGTCGACCACCAAACATCCGGCCTGCACGGAGGAACTGATCCCGAGGACGCTGCCCCGCGCGAAGGATCAGGACCACTACATGGAATTCGTCAACGCCTGCAAGGGCGAGGGGAAGACCTTCTCCGACATCGACTTTTCGATTCCGCTGGTCGAGAGCATGTGTGTCGGCTGTCTGGCGCAGCGTGTCTCCGGCAAGGTGGTCTGGAATGCGAAGCGGTGCAAGTCCGACAACAAGGAGGCCAACCGCTTTATCCAACCGTTCATGCGGAAAGGGTGGGAGTACTAACAGGTTTCGTGACAATCAGAGACAAAGGACGAATGTGAAATGAAAACGTTATTATCCGTAGCGGCCGGCTGCGCGCTGGCGGCAACCGCGCTGGCGGGCGAGAAACCCCAGTTCACGCTGGGCATCCAGATGTACACCTTCAAGGACCGGACGCTGGTCGAATCGGTCGAGCTGGCCAAGAAGCTCGGCTTCCAGGCGATGGAACTGACGGGGTGCCAGAAGATGGGCGGCGCGCTGGGCGACGAGACGACCAGCTCCAACCTCTCCGCCGAGAAGCGCAAGGCGCTGAAGGCGTATCTGGACGGATGCGGCCTCAAGGCGATGAGTTACGGCGTGACGGGCGCGGGCGATGAGGCGGGCTGGCGCAAGGAGTTCCAGTTCGTGAAGGACATCGGCCTCAGCATGATGATCGTCGAGCCGGACGTCAACGCCCTGCCGCTGCTGGACAAGCTCGCGGCCGAGTACAAAATCCGTGTCCACATCCACAACCACTCGCGGTCATCGCCGTGGTGGTCCCCCATCTTCATGGCGGGCCATGTCGCGAACTGCAGCGAGTGGGTCGGCGCGGGCGCGGACACCGGGCACTGGATTCCCGCCGGGGTCGATCCCGTGATGGGGATCCGGTATCTGAAGAGCACCCGCATCTTCGCGCTCCATCTGGTCGATGCCGACGAGAAAGGCCATCCCCAGCCCTACGGGAAGGGGAAGGGCCACATCAAAGAGATGCTGGATCTGCTCAAGCCCGTCGCGATGAAGTCGCCGATCCTGTTGACCTGCGAATACGAGGAGTGGACCCCCGAGACGCTGCCGAAGATCGAGGCCTGCGTGAAGTGGTTCAACGCGTGGATGGCGGCGCAGTAACCCTAAGCCGAATCATTCGAAAAATACCGGTGGGCGGATTCATCCGCCCACCTTTTTTTTCCCACCCGAATCTCGCGGAAACCCGCCCAGACACCGCCGCACATCGCCGCCAGGCGATACGGCGCATCGCCGGTTTTCGTGTTCGCGCGTCAGCGCCCGCCGGTCCTTATGGGAAGTTGAGGGTGGTGTGACGGTCGCCGTTCAACCACAAGACTTCGGACTTCAGACATCAGACTTCCATACTCCGCTTCTCAACCCTCAACGCTATTCCTTTTCAATGACGATCTCGCCGCGGCCGGCGAACCAGCCGGTGCCTTTCAACTCGCCCGTCAGCAGGACGCGGCCGGGGGGAAGCCGGTCGACCGTGAGGGTGTAGACGGTTTTCTCACCGTCCGCCGACGCGATGACCTGGTTGGCGGCGCTGAGTTTCGGCTGACGGAAAAGGGTTTTGCCCTCCTGGTGGCGGAAGGTCAGGGTATAGCGGCCCGTTCCCTGGATGCGGGATGAGACATCGACTGTGAAGGGCGTCCAGCGTGGCCGGTTGTCCGTAGGAATCCACCGTAACGCGGGAAGCTGGAGCGGTTCCGTGTGGTAGCGTTTCAGTCTGCGGCAATCCTCGGCGAAATCGGACTTGGGCGCGATCGCAATCGTCTCGTCAAGATAGCGCATCGCACCCTTCAGATCGTCCGAGGCCATCGCGGTGGTGTACCGGAATATCGAGAGTTGCTGCCGCTGTTTCGGGGTAAGGACCGGAATGGCCAGTTTCTCGCGCAAGTAGGCGTAGTTCTTGTCGAACGCCTTTGCCGCATTGTTCTTCAGGATGGTCCCCTCCAGAATCGGCAGATAGCTGAAGGTGTATTTGAAGACGTTGCCGGAGCGGTCCTCCGGATCCGCCTCCAGCATCTTTTTGGTGAGGTCGGCGTAACTCTTCAGGATCATCGAATGGGTTCGGAATGGGAATTTCTCGATCAGGGGATCGACCGTCTCGACCAACGCCTGCCCGATCAGCCGCGCCCGTTCAACCCCTTCGGCGGATTCGGCCTTCGTCAAGGCAATGTCGCGCTTCTTCCGCTTGAGCGCAAGGGATTTGACCGTCAGGGGAACCGAGGCGAGATCGTTCAGCGAGATGTTCTCCGCGACGCCCAAAATCCGGCCGTCGGCATCGGTGAAGATCCAGGCGGGATAGCCGTAAATCTCCATCGGGAGGGTTCCGAGCGCCTTCCGCCCCTCGGCGTTCAAATCCGCACGCAGATCGTAGAGCGACCAGATCATCCCGTGGCCGGGATTGGCGGACACCGTCCGCTCGTAGGCCGTCCGAAAGAGGTCCGCCTGTTTCATCCACCCGGATCCCATGCAGAAGATCACATGGTCGACGCGCGACCGTTTCGCCTCCTGAACCGCGTGCTGATAGGTCTTGACCGTCTCGGCGGCGGACGCCGACACCGCCCACGCCACGCCGAGCAGCCCCATCCCCAAACGGATCCATCCGTTACTCCTGATCATCATCTTCCGCCTCCTGATCCTGAACGGATGCCTCCCCCGCCTCGCGGGCGAAAAGCAGGATGTTCCGCAAATGCATCACCGATTTCTCATCATTCAGCTGCTCGACCTTCACCCACCGGATCGATTCCGGCGGCAGCAACGGAATTGACCAGACGGCCGGCGTATCACTGTTCTCCGCCAGCGGGAACCACGTCTGTCCGTCAAGCGAACGGGAAACCCGCAGCCGCTTGCTCCGGCCCTCGTTCCCGCTGTTCTTCACGATCATGACCGTCGCGACCGGTTCGCTTTTGGGCAGTTCGACCATCACATACGGTGCCGCCTCGCTGTCGGTATGGAACGCGCCATCCGCATCCCGCAACACCTTCGCGTGGGCGCACGGGCGATCCCAGGAGGAGGTGGACGACGGAATCAGCAGGCCATGCTCCGAAACCAGCCGCTGCCCGGCGGGCAGGGTGAGTGTCTTTTTGGGATCATACCCCTCGTCCAGATTCAGGTGCGACACCAGTTCGGCGAGCGCGGCGAAGGCCGTCAGCGAGCGTGCCTTTTCCGCCGCGACCACCGCCTTGCCGTAGATCGACTGGAGCGCCTGTTTCTTCTTCTCATCGACATTCCGCAGTTCGCCCGACGTCGCCAGCGCCACCAGGACCCGCGCGAACCGGGCGCTCTGACCCTTCGCGATCGTCGTCTCCGCCACCCACTCGATCGCCTGTCCGAAGGTCTGCTCGTTCCCCGCGCGCTGATGGAGTTTAAGCAGTTCGGTCATGAACCGCTCCTCGTCCTCCTCCCCGCCCTCGATCAGGGACAGCGCGCCCGACAGACTCTCCTTCATGGAATTGGACCATGACGGCGGCACGCGGCAAAGCGCCTCCTGGATCTGCATGAACCACTCGATCCGTTCCTCGGGACGTTTCTCCGCGAGCAATTCCTTCTGGATCGGGGCCAGCACATGGAGCAACGCAAACCCGTGATCCCGGTAGGCGGCCAGCAGATGCCGCGCATACGCGCTCCACTTCTTGTCACCCGACAGGATCCCGCCCGCCATCGCCGCCTTCTGAAACTCCCATTGCGCCTCGACCTGCAACGGCATCGCCTTGAGGATCCGCCGCCACGCCTGGTTGGAAAGCGCCGGCAGGGAGCAGGCGGCGAAAACCCGCGCCGCCGCCCGCAACCGGACGAATTCATCCACCTGCGCGTCATCCGCGAACGCCGCCTCCATCACCCGCACCATCGCCGGCGCGGGACCGGGAAAGATCCAGTTGTGCGGACCGCCATCCGGACCTCCGAACCCGCCCGACCACGCGCCGCGCGTCAGCCGGAAGGCGTAGGCGCAGTGGCCCGGCTGACCGCAGGTGTAGGCGGGAATGCCGTGGGCGGAGGCGGCGGTCGCACCGGTCGTCGAAAGCGCGCCGCAAACCCCGCCGTGCCGCACCGTCCGTTCCGCCTCGCTCATCTCGTGCGGGAAACCGACATAGAAGAGCGGTCCCTGAACCGTGTCGCCGAATTCGGAGTGGCCGCAATAGGGCGCTGCCCAGCAGGCGCTCCCGTAACACTCGGGGTGGAGATTGATGTTCTTCTGGGTCCACGCCAGCGAGGAGTCGCCCCAGGCGTTTCCGGCGACAAACCGGATCTCCCACGGCCGAAGCGCGGAGAAGCCCTTATGGAGCAAACCGTCCAGTTCCGACCGTTTGAAAAAGAAGTAGCGCCAGACGGGATCGCAGCGGCCCACTCCCGGATCAAGCGTCTCACCGAACTGCAACCGTGAGGCGGTCGGTCCCGCCCCCCAGGCCGCCGCGACACCGGTCGCAAGATTCAGAAATTTCCGGAAATCCGCCGCCCGCCGATCCCGCGCCCAGATGTCGGCCAACACCCGGATACCGACCGCCGTATTCTTCGGTACCTGCCCCGCACCGGCATAGAGCGTCATCCACTCCGCATCGGAGAGGAAGGCCCCGAGAAACTGCGCGTATTTCGGATGGCCCGCCGCCAGACGGTCCAGATGTTCCGTCCCGGCGGTGTGCAGGGTATCCCAGGCGAGAACCGCCGTCACGAGCGTCCGATCCTCCAACGCCTCATCAAGCCGAAGCCCCTCCGCCCGCGACCGAATCTTCTCCAGCAGCTGCTGCTCCAGTTCACCATACTTCGGAACACGCGCAGGCGCCGAAAACCGCTCTTCCTGCGGCAACAGAACCCCATTCACGCGGGTCTGCGCCAAAAGCCCCTGCATCCCGCACAGAATAACGACACCCGCAAAAACCGCTCGTTTCATATCAGCCATCCTGTTCCCTGTTGCGTGTTGAGGGTTGAGCGTATTCTTCGCTCTCCATTCTTCATTTTTATTCTCCCTCTCGTCACTCGCCATTCCCCGTTCCCCTTAACTTTAGATGTGGCAAGGGCGGCCTTGCCACATCCGATAACGGCGGACTTTTAATCCTTTAACTTTAATGTGTCGCCCAGATCTTCCAGTTCAAACAGCTTCAGCCGTTCCGGCGCTCCGCTATTGGGTTGGTGGAGCGCCAGCATCAGCCGGCCATCCAGCGTCCGGAACAGCATCCCGTGTCCGCCGTGCTTTTGATAGACCGGTGTATGGCCTTTCCACGGACCGGTCACCCGTCCCGATTCCGATTTGACCACCTGTACGCAATAGGAGCCGTTGATGAAGGTGGACCAGATCATCAGCAAAGCGTCCGTCTTGCTGCGGTAGAGGAATGGGCCATCCGTCACATAACTCCGCTTCGGGTCCTGAACCGCCCCCGCCGCTTCCGATGCCGCGAAGAGACGGATCGGTTCGCCCGCGCGATCGGAAAGGTCGTCCTTCAGCGGCACCGCCTCCATCGTCCCGTCCCGCATCTGAATCCATTCGTGGCAATAGACCATATACGGTTTCCCCTGGTCCACCACCAGCGTCCCGTCCAACGTCATCAGGCTGCGGGGCAGCACCGGCCCTTCCTTGAGCGGCTTGAATGGTCCCAACGGCGAATCGGAACGGAAGATCCACGTACCGCGCTGGCAGACCCCGGAGGGTTGCCAATCCTTCGCCATCACCTCCGGTTTCGGTTCGGCGTCCGGCTGCGTCAGCGTCGTGAAGAGGTAATAGGCGCCTTTATAGAGATGGACCTCCGGTGCCCAGACCATTTTACAGAGTCCCGCCGGTAGCGTCAGGACCTGAACCGGCCGCTCCCAATTGGTCAGATCCCGGCTCACATACGCCTGGACGCCCGATGCGCCCGAAGACGCGTAGAGGATATAACGTCCTTCCGCCCGGTCCACCAGGACGAAGGGGTCCCGAATCCGGATTTCGTCCGCCGTCAGCGGTTTCCCCCGTTCCTTCAACACGCGTATCAGATTATTCCCTTTCGGAATGTCCGCCCAGATTCCCAACACACATCCCGCCGCGACAAGAAACCACGCAAACCGTTTCATCTTCCGTATCCTTTCATGCCGCAGAGTGTACCACAGATCGGCCACCCGTCCAAGCGGGAAGGAAAGGCAAAAGATCAGGTGGGCACATCTGTGTTTCTTACCCTTGCCGACCAAGATCGGAAAACAACCAAAACAACTGGTAAAAACAACGTGAAGAGGACCGCAGGCGAGTTAGCCCGCGCGGACAGAAAAAGTTGTTTAAAAGAGTTGTTTTCAACCATCATGCCCTTTGACGGGGAACGAGCGGGAAGCCCGTTTTACTATCCCGGTTTCGGCTTGACGGAGGGGACGGGGCATGGTACGTTTCACATCACTTAAGGAAGGGGAACAAAATGATGCGGTGTTGGGGTTTGGTAGCGGCGGCAATTTGGGGGACCGTGTGCGGAGCGATGGCGGATACGCCTTCTGTCCTGGCAGATTTCACCCATGAGGGTCACGGCTGGAAGGAACGGAACCATGCGGAGAAGGGCGTCCAGACCCCGACGGGTTACCGGTTTGAGGTGACCGGCGTTGACCCCTGGTTTGTCTCCGAGGCCTTCATCCCGCTTCCGGAGCGGCCGCCCAAGACCGCCTTTATCCGGTTCGCGCTGGAGACGGGCCCGCTCCCGGTTGTCCGCGAGTTCCAACTCTTCTGGCGGAAACGCACAACCGCATTCAACGAGGCCGACTCTATCCGTCTCAAGGCGGAGGGAAAACCGCCCTATACCCGCTTCACGGCCGAGTGGCCGTCGGACCGCATCCCGAAGGAACCGCTCATGTTCCGGATCGATCCGCCCAACCGGCGGCCCGGATTCGAGACGGTCGAACTCCGCTCCTTTTCCCTCGCCTCCCTGACCCCCATCTGGGGCCCGCCCGCCTTCACGCCGCCCCCGCCCCTCGCCTGGCGGGGCGAACCTGTCGTTCTGACGGGCAGGAGCTGGAAACTGGAACATGATCCCCAACGGATGGGGGCGTTCCGTTTCACCGCCGGCGGAAAGGCGTGGGCGGAGGGATACGCGGACGAATGTATCGTCCTGCTGAATGCCGACGGCGAGCCGGAGACCCTCCCGCTTCAGAAAGGCACATTCGCTTTCCAAAAAACCCCGACCACGCTGGAGACCGAGACCCGTCTGAGAGATGCCTCCGGACGCACGTGGCATTGGATGCGGCAATTCAGCCGGTCGGGCGACGACCTGATCATCACGACGCGCGTGTTGGCGGATTCACCCGCCCGTATTCTCCATCTGCCGTATCTGACGCTTCTGGCGGACCGTGCCTCGGCGGGTCGCAAAACCCAGGCCCTTCTCGCCGGCATCGAGTATCTGGCGGACGAGCCCTCCTCCAACGAAAAGGAGCTTCGGGGCCCCCAGGCCAACCGACTCATTCCCGCGCCGCACAAGTTCTGCTATCCGATGATGGCCCTCGCCGACGCCTCCGCCTGGTTCGCCTGCGAATGGGAATCGCCGAAGGGCGCGTCCCGGCCCTTCAGTGTGGTGTTTGATTCGCCGGACCGGCAATTCAAGAGCGGCGGTCATCTGTTGGGATTCTGGGCGCCGGCGGTCGATGCCGGGCGGCACGAGAACGACCTTCGGATCTTTACGGCGATGCCGTTCACGGTGGGCGAAATGTGCGTGGTCCTCTCCCACGGCGTGGGAGGCGATGTGGCGGCTGCGATGGCGGGCCGGATTGATTCGGCCCGCCTGCCCGAACCGCCCCGCGTCCTGAAAAGAGAGGCTTGCGAACTGCTCGCGCGGGGCTGGCTCGATTCGTCGATCCGCAAGGAGACGCGGTTCCGGCACGCGATCGGCAATTCATGGACCTACATCCCGGCCTGTGACGCGCCGACGATGATGCTCTGGCTGGCCTCGACCCTCGGCCCTTCCGACATCTCCGACCGGCTGACCCGCGTCGCGGAAGAGGCGATCGCCCAATTCCCCCAAGAGGGGTCGCTGCGTAAGGGCTGGGGCGGTACGGTCAGCCATATCCGACGGCCCGCGCCCGCATTGGTCTTCGGCGACCCGATCGCCTTCGGGAAAGCGCATGCGGCGGAGGCTACATCGCTGCTGAAGCGGTGTACGCCGGACGGCAAACGGATTTGGCGGAAACCGGAGAACGCGCCGCGGGATTTGGGCTCGACGCTCGGAACCGACCACTGCAACGGCTACAGCGCGATGGAGATGGAGCCGATTCTGATGGGCGCGCTCTGGACCGGCAACGAGGAGTTGATCGCAGCCGCGCTTAAACGGCTCGACGCCTTCACGGACCTCTACGGGAACGACGTACCGCGTGGTGCGCAACCGTGGGAAATGCCGCTGCACACGCCGGACATCCTGGCGTCCGGACGGCTGGTCCAACTCTACGTGTACGGTTACCTGCTGTCCGGGAATACCCGCTATCTGGACCGGGCGCGGTATTGGGCCTACACGGGACTGTCGATGGTCTATCTCGTTGACCCCCCGATCGACAACGCCGGGAAGGCGATCGGGCGATACGCCACCTGCGGCGTGATGGGCGCGACGAACTGGGTCAGTCCCAACTGGATCGGGTTACCGGTGCAGTGGTGCGGATTGGTCTATTCCATGGCGCTGGCGGAGTTGGCGGAGATCGAGCCGTATCCCGAACGGGCGGTGTTCTGGCGGAAAATCGCGGAGGGCATCACCGCTTCCGGGGTGCAGCAAAGCCATCCGGCCAGCGACGGTGAACGGGTCGGGCTTCTGCCGGACTCCTTCTCGCTCATCGAACAGACTCGGAACGCCCCGCCGATCAACCCCGGCACCGTCCAGGCGAATGTGATGGACTTCTGCGGAAAACCCTATTACCGGTGCGCGGTCGCCAACCGGCGGATCCTCGTCCACGCGCCGGGCGCGGTCACCCCGCTCCCGGTCGATCCCGGCGAACAGTGCAGGGTCCGGATCGACGCCTGGCCCCGTAAACCCTACAAGATCCTCTTCACCCGAATCGCGAAACCCGCCGCCGTGCTGGCTGACGGCCAACCCCGCCCCTTCGTCTGGGACAACCGGATCCTCCAGGTTGAGATGCCGGCCGATGCGACGGTTGTGACGGTGAAAGAGTGAGTCTGTACGGTGGCATTCCACGATTAGTATGCAAAAAACGCCGACACGATATGCCCATCTCATCGAATCTATGACCGTATAACCGGGGAAATCGGGGCTTGGCATCAAATCTGCAAAGATCAGGGGTAACCCCTGAAACGGGAGAAGGAGTGAAGCCATGGAAGTTTTGGGTTTTCTTGCGGGTTTAATCTTTTTGATTCTGCCGATCGTTACCTTTGTCAAGGTTTTGAATACGCTGAACCGCGTCACCTCGATGCAGGGGGACATTCAGGACATCCGCTCCCGGCTGAACGCGCTGGCGAAACAGAGCGCGAACCCGCCGAAGACGGAAGAGGTCCAAACGAAACCGGCCGTTGCGCCAGCCGAACCCGAACGAAAGGTGGAAACGCCCGAACCCGTTACGATCGTTCAAACCGTAAAACCGGAAGAAGACCTCACCCCGCCGCCGGTTCCCACCCCGGTCAAAGCGGATCCGCAACCGGAAACCCCCGTTCAGTGGGATCCGTTCACATCCGCGTCGGCGGAGGCGGACGAGCCGAACCTGGTGGAAACGATCTTCGCAAGGATCGGCGACTGGTTTCTCGTGCGGGGGCGGTTCGCGCCCGAAGGCATGGCGTGGGAATACGCGATGGCGACCCGTTGGCTGCTCCGTCTCGGCATCGGAACCGTTTTGGGCGGTATGATTTTCTTCCTGAAGTGGTCGATCGATCACGGATTGCTCGCGCCGGCGGGACGGGTCGGGCTGACCCTTCTGGCCGCCGTCGCGCTGATCATCGCCGGCATGCGAATGCTCTTCAAAAAGTATCACCTGCTGGCGCAAGGCATGTGCGGGCTAGGGTTCTGCCTGCTCTACTTCGGCTTCTTCGCCGCCTACAGCCTTTACCACCTGATCAGCGGACCCGCCGCGTTCTTCTTCTGGTGCTGCGTCAGCGCCGGGGCGGGTATCTTCGCCGTCCGTTACCGCTCCTACGCCATCGCCTGCCTCGGTCTGCTCGGCGGTTACCTCGCGCCCGTTTTGCTGGCTTCGCACAGCGGAAACGCCTGGGGATTCTACAGCTACCTCCTGTTGCTGACAGTCGCGTGGCTGACCGTCGCCCGGATCCGCAGCTGGCCGTCGCTGAACATCTTCGCGATGCTGCTCAGCTACGTGCTGGCCTTTGCTTACGCCGAAAAGGTCCACACCGCCGCCTTTTTGGTTCCCGGCATGATCTTCTTCTCGCTGGCACATCTGCTCTTCCTCGCCGCGGCGTTGCTGGCGGTCCGTTCCGCGCAACAGGCGGGCAAGCCGTTTTACCGCCACTACATCCCGCTCGGCATCAACGCGGTGGTCTTCGCGCTCTGGTCCCTCTGGAAGGTCCGGGCAATCATCGGCATGGAGTGGACCGGCACGATCTTCCTCACGGTTGTCGCCTGCTATGTGGTCATCAGCCAGATCGGCCTGCGCAAGGGAGCGTTCGACATGAACGGCGTCCGAATCCTGATCTCAATCGCGCTGGGTTTCCTCGCCGTCGTGCCGGTCCTGCTCTTCAACGCCACATGGCACACTTTCACCTGGTGCGTCCTGGCGGTGATCCTCGCCCGCCTCGGCAAGGAGCCCTCCTTCTCGATCCTGCGGGCGTGGGCCATGCTCTTCCTCTGCATCGCGGGATTGCACACGCTGGGGTACAACTGCTACGAACTCTACTACGCCGCGCCGCTGCGGGCCTCCGCCTCCTCCGTCCCCGCCTTTTTAGGCGCGGCGCTCCTCCGCGTTGTGAAAATCGGGATCCTTCCTGCCACCCTTCTCCTGGTCGCCCGCGACATGGAAACGCCCCCCTCCCGGCATATCCTGCGATCACTCGCCTTCCTCGGATGCTTCGCCGCCACGACGGTCGAAACCCATCTCTTCGCCACCCGGTTCATCTCCGATTTCGTCAACGGCATGATCACGATCGTCTGGACGCTCTTCGCTATCGGTCTAGTTGCCGTCGGCATTGCGAAGGATGCGAAGTTCCCCCGCCGGGGCGGCCTGGTCCTCTTCGCGATCGTGGTGGCCAAACTTTTCCTGTTCGATCTCAAGGGTGTGGCGACAATCTACCGGGTGATCGCCTCCCTCCTCATCGGGATCCTGTTGGTCGGCGGGTCGATCCTCTACCTCAGAAACCAGGCAAAATTCAAAACGGAAGCGTAAGCGGCGGCAACCGCCCCAGAAAGGAACGAGACGCCATGACGAAACCCCTGATCCTTCTCGGCTGCGCCCTCCCCCTCCTCGCGACGGCGCAGTGGCGGGTCTCCCGCCCCATCATCGCCGGACCCGTACCCCTCACCGGACCCTCCGTGGTCGCTGTCCCGCTTGATCCCGCCGTCTACGCCACATCCAATCCCGACCTCTCCGATATCCGGATCCGAGACGGAAACGGAGCCGAAATCCCCTACGTCATCTGCCCCGGACAACACGCCAAGGAGGACGAACGGCACACGAAACAGCCGATGACCCTCCAGTCCCTTGAACGGAAGGAGGATCGGCTCACCCTTCTCGCCCGTTTTTCGGGGACCAACGCCCACACGGTCGTCAGCCTCACCCTCGACACGCCCCTGGAAGATTTCGAACAGACCATCACGCTTCTCACCGAAACGGGAGAACCGCTCGGCGAACCGCAGGTGATCTACGACTACAGCCGGCACGCCCCCATTCGGAAGACCCAAATCAACGTCCCGCGTACCTCGGCGCACGGTTTCAAAATCGTCATCGGAAAGGCGATCGACGAACTGTTCAACCGGTATTTCACCGTGACCGAGCATGAAACCGTCGCCCGGCCCGGTGAGGTGCCAGACCGGTACAAACGATACGCGGTCGACCAACGGCCGTTCCAGATCACGGGTCTTTCCGCCGACACCGTCCAGACGGTGCGGATCGTTGAACCGGAACCGAACATCCGCGACATTACCGTGCCCGTGGAGGATCTCGGCGAGGGCCGGTACCGCCTCCACACCCGCCATCTGCCGGTCGTGGCGATCCACGCGCGGATCCTGGACGCCAACTTCCAGCGGAGCGTCACCGTCTCGACCGAAGAGCGGCGGACCGTCGTCCACGGGACCTTCCGATCGGTCACCCTCCCCGGCCGCAGCGAGCGAAACGACGTCATCACCTTCCCCGAAGCCCGGGAAGCCGCGCTTGAGGTCGCGTTCTCCGCCACCGACAACGCGCCGCTCCGGCTCGACCCGAACACCCCCTTCGATTTGGAGATACGCCCGTATGTGATCTGCTTCATCGCCGAGCCGGGTGTTCCATACCGGCTCGACACCGGTAACCCCGCCATCAAGCAACGTCCCGTCTACGAGCAGCAGGTGGACGCCTACCTGAATGACGGTTTCAACCCGATCCGATGGGAACTCACCCCCGCGCCCCTTCCGCCCCTCCCTTCCCGCTCCTTCCTTTCCCAATCACAGTTTCTGAAGCGATACGGCTTCGTCCTGTGCGCCCTGCTGGTCACCGCCCTGCTCGCCTGGGCATGTGTCAGAACCTTGAGGGGAAAGGGAGCGGAAAGCTGAGGGCGCGCACTTCCATATTGCCGCTCCCTCGGTGAAAATGCTATATTGCCTTAATGGACAGCGTGACCCCATCAGGGTTCGGCGACCGGTGTGCCGTTGAAACCATCACCGCATGAGAAAGGGAGACGGATATGCCATCATTGGCGGACATGAGGACAAAGGCCAAAGAGGCCGGATTGATGAAGCTTGACAAACTGATCGCCAAACGGCAGTCGATTCCGATGAACGACTTCCCGATTCCGGTGAAGGAATTGTGCGAGCGGTTCGAGAAACTGTATACGGGATGCGTCAATGATGTGTTGCGCGAGGCGTGCCTGCTGGACCAGAACCTCCCGCACGATATCATGCCGCTCCGTGACGAAATGGTGCTGTGCGGAGAGGCGTTCACCGTCAAAAGTGCGCCCAACTGCATGATCGAGGGTGAGATGACCTTTCGCGCGCAGATGTTGGACGACTTCAAACCCGACGGCGTGGTTGTCTGGGACACCTCGGATGATGTGGAGGCCTCGCTCTGGGGCGGCGTGATGACCGCAACCGCCATCACCAAGGGAATCCGCGGTGCCGTGATCGCCGGCGGCATCCGCGACACGAAGCAGATTCTCGAACAGAAATTCCCGATCTTCTACAAATACCGCGTCTCCAACGGCTCGCTCGGCCGCTGCATGATCACCCACTACCAAGTACCCGTCCGCCTGGGCAAGGTGACCGTTCGCCCCGGCGATATCATCATGGGCGATATCGACGGCGTAATCTGCATCCCGCGCGAGATCGCCTACGAGGTGCTGCTCCGCGCGGAGGGTATCGAACGCAACGAGGTGGACATCTTCGCCTGGGTGCATCAGGGCGACACCATCAGCGAGATCATCGACAAGGGCGGCTATTTCTAAAAACGCCAGGCCCCGCGTCCCAATGCGGCGCGGGGCCTGATCGCTACACGGTTGCCGTGGAACCCGTCACAGACCGATCACCTGGGTTTTGATATTGACCGCTGGCGTCCCGACTTCAATCTTATCGCCCAGTTCACCGATGCCTCCCAAGCCGCCGCCGCTCGTGCAGTCGACGATGTTCGCCAGCGTATCGTGAATCACCTCCACGTCATCGCCCGTATACCCCAGCTCACGGGCCATCTGCCGCATAAGCGTGGAGCGCTCTTCCCGTGCGGAAGGCTCCATTTCGATACCGAGTTTCACCATCTCCTGAATGGCGCCGACATCCGGAATGCCGCCCTTCATCTTCGCAGCGATCGCCTCACGCTTTTCCAGCAACTCCTGAAAACGGATGTGGTTCTCGCGCTCATGCTGCGTCATGTTTGAAACGTCGATCGATGCCAGATAGTCCAGTTTCCCCTTGGCGCGGCGCGCAAGTTGCGCGCGCATCTGGGAGAAGGCGTTTGTGACCTGGGCGAACTGTTCCTGCGGAAGCTTCTTTTCGAGTTCGCCCAAAAGGTCGCCATTCTCGTCTACTTGGACCATCTCCGCCGTCTTGCTCTCACCATCGCTTTTTTTCATCGCCGCCGCGACGGCACGTTCAGCCGCCGCCGCGACATCGCCGCGCTTCGCCGCGTCGCGGCGGGAAGCGTCCAGGGCCTTCTCCAACTCGGCGATGCGCTTTTTCGCCTGGGCAAGCGGGTCGGCCGAAGCATCCTCTTCCTGAACCGGTGCCGCCGCAGGCGCGCCTGCCTGACGCCCCGCCCAAAATCCGCCAACCGTTCCCGCGATCACCAGCACGATCCACATCACGCCCTTCATAGCCAACCCTTTCCCGATTTCCATCCTCAACCGAACATCAGACGGCCGGCACAGCCCACGCCGATCTGAATCCACTTCTCGCACATCATGTAAACATGAATGTCAACGTCGGTTATCTTACCACAACCCTTCCGCTCCTGCAACGCCCACAAACCGCATCCGCCCGTTTCGCCGTTTGACATAATCACGGCAACTCACCGCGACAACATCATCTCAGCGAGAACCTTGAGTGTCCAGTATTTGGCAAACCCAAAACCACCAAGTTGCCCGCAACGTCTCTGTTCTGTCTGACAAACCGGGCCACTGGAATGAAACCACCTCACCACACATCGATTTCCGCGACGGCGACACGGTCGTTCTGATCGACCGCATGGGTCGCGACGAAACGGAAAAAACGCGCCTTCACGCTCTCCGGAAAGGTCACGCGCCGCTTCGTCGGATTCGCCGCGATATTCCCGAATTCGCCTTCATGCGCCAGCGTCCAATTCCGCCCGTCGGACGACACATGGAAGGCGTAGCCGTCCACCAGCCCGTGCCGACACCCGTCCAGACGCGGCGTATAGTCGAAACCGTGCATCCGTACCGTTTCGCCGCAATCGACGGTAAAGCTCTGCGGCGGAGGAAGCGGGGATGCCCCCGCCGCATGCGAGTGCCAGAGCGTTTCGCCGTTGCCGTCGATGGCGTTCGCCGCATTGCGCGGCGCGGGGCAGGTCTCCTCCACAATCCGCCATCCCGTCTTCGGGTAGGTGTCGGGAGCCGGCACATCGTCATCGCCCGCCACGGCGGGCGAGAGGCGCAACGCAACTGGAAACAGCCGGGGCGGGGCAAGCCCCTCAAACGCGATGCGTACACACGACCCCTTCACGGCGGGAAAACGGACGAGCCTGCGATGTCCCACCGTTGTCCCTTTCGCGACCTCCCGCCACCCGTCGCCGTCCGGCACCTCCACGGAAAACGTCTGGACACGCTGCCCGAGGGCGATCCTCTCCCTGATGTCCACGCAGTCGAATGTCCCCGGCGCCGGAAGCGTGATCTCCACGACAAGGCGGTTGCCGTCGCGCCGTTCAGCCGCCGGGATACCGGATGCGAGATCCGATGCGTTGAACGCACGTACCCACTCGCCGAATTCCGCCAGACGCTTCTCATCCGCCCCGCACACCTGTCCCTCCGTATCGGGCGCGATCCCGATATTCATCACGGCGCCGCGCCCCACCGTCTCGAAATAGGCCTTGACGAGCTTGGCAAGCGACTTCGGACGCTCATTCGCATGGAAGTACCATCCGCGCCGAAGCGGAAAGTCGGCCTCGGACGGAATCCAGTATTCGTTCCCGTCCTCGCCCTTGCGAGGGCACCACCACGTCTCGGGGCTCCATCCCCTTTCGTTGCCGCACCAGCCGCTCGACCAGTTCCCGTTGCCGCCGAACGCCACGGCGCGCGGATGTTTCTCGTGCAGGAGCGCGAGAAGGCGCGGTTTCCGATAGTAATCTTTCGGGATCGAGCGCCGCTCGCCCTTCCCGCCGTTCACCCCGCCGTACCAGCCGGTTCCGCCATTCGCGCCGTCAAGCCAGATCTCGCAGATTTCACCGTAGTTGTCGAGAAGCTCGTTCCATTGCGCGAAGAAATAGTCGATATAGGCGGGCGTGGCGTAGTTGGCCTGATGACGGTCCCACGGCGAGAGATAGACCCCGAACTTCATCCCCTCGCGGCGGCACGCCTCGGCCGTCTCACGCACAAGGTCGCGACCGGTGTTCGGCGCGGGGACGGCCGCCATCGAGTAGCCGAGGTTGTGTTTCGACGGCCACAGGCAGAAACCGTCATGGTGCTTCGCAACGAGCACCACGCTCTTGATCTCCGCCGCCCTCATCGCCCTCACCCACTGCGCGGGATCGAGCCGTTTCGCCGTGATCCTGGAAGGCGGCACGTTGCCGAAACCCCACTCCTGATTCGTGTACGGGTTCAGACCCCAGCACACGAGCGCCATAATCTCCCGGTCTTGATATTCAAGATGCGCCTGCGTGGGCAATACGCCGAAACCGTCATCGGCGGGCGATTCGGCGGAAAACGCGCAGGTCATGGAAAAAACCGCAGCAACGATCGCTACCCTTGCCCTCATCATTCCACCTCGTCATCTCATATACGGCGGCATACTTACCCGCACGATACCATCTTCCCGCACCGCTTCGCGTCCTCCCGCTCTGCCCCGCGCGCAATCAATTCACCGGGCAGATGGACACATCTCCGCGGCGGGAAGGAGGATCCACCGTAAGATCCTTCACCGTGCCGTTTTCCACGCGACCCTCAATCGTCGTATTGTACGGCGCGTGGAGTTTGAACGAGCAGTTCCACTCCTTCGGCCAGGCGGGAAGCAGAAAGATCGTCTTCCCCTCATGCTGCATGAGCATCGACTGGATGGTGTTCTGAAACACGCCGCCCTCGTCCTGATCGGGACACCAGTCGAAGTTCGGTCCCCAATACGTTGGCCACCGGTAGATTTTGTTCGAGTGTGTCAGCGCCCGATCCGCGATGTGCTCCCGCGCCTCTTCCGCCAAGCCGAGATACGCGGCGTTCAGCTCATCCTGCGCCCACCCGAAATAGTGTTTGTGGTAACGGTTCACGTAGGTCACGCGCCCCATTTCCACATTTGGCTTCTCGAAGGAGGAGAGCCGGAACGGGAACACACAGTAGAGTTCAGGCGTTTCGACGTTGCGGTGCTGCGCGAATTTCTCGCCCGGCGCGTAGATGATCCGGCCGTCACCGAGTTTCCGCGTCGGCAATTCCGGAATGCGGGATCGGATCTTCGCGAAAAGTTCCCGGTCGCCCGGCTCCAGCGCCCCATCGGGTAACGCCAGCAGAAGGTCGGTCACGCGCATGAGACCCGCCACCTCCGGCATCGGGTTGGTACAGTCCTGCCACGTTTCGACCGCCTGCGCGGGATACATGTGGTAGTGCCCCCGCTCATTCAACGTGTAATGTTCGTCGAAGTAGCGCACGTATTCCCGAATCGAGGGGAGCGCGTTCGCCCTGAACCATGCATCGTCCTGCGTGTAGGCATGATAGTAGAGAAGCATGAGCGAAAACTCCAGCTGGCCCACCCATTCGTACTTGTGGCACGGATGGTGTTGAAGCTTGTCCTTGCGGTCCTTCCATTCGCACTCCGGCCCATAGCTTCCGATGAAGTGGTCACCCCACGGCTGGGTACACTCGGGGAAATACGCGCCGCCGTGGCCGAGGTACTTGCGCGTGCGCTTCATATTGAAGTCGCGAAATCCAAGATACATTCTGAAGAGGGGCTGGAGCATGTCGAGATCGCCTGCGGCGAACATCGGATAGTACGGCAG
>DBXN01000032.1:2220-9136 GCA_002309585.1 Verrucomicrobia bacterium UBA1211 | reverse complement strand
CCCAGCGGCGGTAGTCGGGATCGCCCTTGTACGAGATGGTGAAAATCGAGCCGTTAAAGCGGATCGGAAGACGTCCCCGCCCGGCGCAGGCGGAGACATAGCGCTGCGCGGCATAGGCGCGTGTGACGGCGGCGCACTCTTCGGCGACGGTCGCGATACCGAAATCGAAGGTCTCGGCCGCGTGGTCGACAACGATCCTCGCCTCACCGTTTTGCGGCACGGTGACCTCAACCGCGACTTCACGGCCTGACGGTACCTTCGCGGAATGGCTGACGATACGTTTCCCGACAATCAAACGCACGCGCCCATTTAAAAGATCGACGAGAAAGCCGTCGCTCTTCCCCGGTGTAATGTTGTCGAGAAGCCGCTGTGGCTTCCCGGCATCATCCGTCGTGAAGCGGCACGCGAAACGAAGCGAACGGCAGGGATCCATCTCCTCTATACGGCATTCCACCTTATCACCGGTTTTCGGTGCGCCTGAATATACCTTGCGGCCGTTGAACGCCACCTCTGCCGAGACGAAACGGCCTCTGAAACGGTTACCGCCCGCAGAATCGACCCCGAAGCTGACCGGCAGTTTCGCGTTAGTCGGGATAACGAATCGGTTCGATTGGCCAGCCGCTTCCGCCGTCGGTGAAATAGCGATGTGGCTACGGTCCCAGAACTTCGCCCAAGCCGCGACATGTTCGGCGCATTTCGTCTCTTCCGACACAAGCGCCCAGCCCTCTTTTGCGAGCCTGTCGCGCGTGCGGCGCTCCCATTCGGCGGCATCCTTGCACGGATGGAGACAGGTGACGGCCGTGAGGAAAAAAATCCTGTCCTCTCCTTTCTCCGCACGTGTGATACCGCCGAAGACGCGGTTCGAGAGCAGATCCGGTTTACCGAGGTCGCCCGTCGCCTGATAGTAATCGTAGACCTTCATCAGTTCAACGACCGTTCCGTTGCGGTTCACATGGCACCACCCATCGGACACAAGACGGTCTGCGTTCACCGTGAATGTCAGGTTCTCCACGTTCTTCTGGAACTGTCCTTCGCAGAAGCGGTTGCCAAGTCCGTACTCGCCGACACCGAACGCCTTCGTGCCGCCCGGATAGAGACGCCAGTTCACCACCTTCGCCTCGGCCTTCGACGTCCCGCGCACATCGCACACGGCAATGGAGTCCGTACCCTGCTGGATGCGGTAGCGGAGCGACACCGGCTTCCCACCGCTCTTCCATGACGCTTCGAACTCACCGCGCGCCATCGAAAGTTCCTGTCGGAACGTGCCGGCATCGACCGCGCAACCGGTTTCGTAGTCGATCGCGCCGGTCTTCACATGGCGACCGCCCTCGTTCCAGCTGTCGGAGTTCTGCAACACGGTATGGAACGTACCGGCCGCATCCAGCCACACCGTCGCGCCCACCTCGCCGTTGCCGAGAATCATCACACCGCGTTCATCGTCAGCGGGCGAATCGAAAACGATCGGTTTCGGCGTTTCCTCCGCCATTCCCGCCCAAGCGGCCATCACCGCCACACCGACCGACAAAACCCTG
Organism: Verrucomicrobia bacterium UBA1211; assembly: GCA_002309585.1. Classification (GTDB taxonomy): domain Bacteria; phylum Verrucomicrobiota; class Kiritimatiellia; order RFP12; family UBA1067; genus UBA1211. The sequence continues at coordinate 7,604 of DBXN01000032.1, read as the reverse complement.
TCTAAAACCGTCATTGCATTCCCCCTTTTCGCGATGATTATGGTATTATATCTTCCCCGGTTTGGCAACACCGCGAAACGCCTGTTCGGAATTGACGGTTGACATGCGGGAATGGTATGATTTGGCTATACGCTAAAGAAAGGGTATGCGATGAGAGTCAGGATGTTCCTTGCGATGACGGTTTTCGGTGTATGGGCTGCGAGTGTCCGTGGCGACGCTTTCTACGCCGACACGCCGATCGCGGTATCGCTTTTAAAGACCTTTCCCGATGACGCGGAAGTGTGCGGCCTCCATCTTTCGCCGATCGCGCTCGACGCGCCATACAGTGTGGTCGGTCTCTCGCTCGGCGGGATCAATTCCCTGGTGACGCACGCGATGCACGGTTTGCAGATTGCCGGAATCGCCGCATGGGGACATCCGGACGGCCCGAAACAGACATCGGTCATCGGTGGCCAGATCGCCGGGGCGTTCACGGGGACCGACCGCATGGTCGGTATCCAAGTGGCGGGAATCTTTTCAGGTACCGACGACATGACAGGCATCCAGTTGTCCGGTCTCTCTTCGATGGCGGGAAATAACGGGATTCGCGGCGTGCAGATCGCGGGACTGCTCGCGCAGGCGGAAACCTGCGCGGGATTGCAGATGTCGCTTTGGAACGGGGCGGTGAAGATGTCCGGCGTGCAGATCGGACTGATGAATTTCGCGGGGACAGCCGAAGGGGGATTTGTCGTCCAGATCGGACTCGTCAACGGCATCAGGCGGGGTGAAGCCGACGGCTGGAACGGCATGCGCATCCTCCCGGTCATCAACGCCGGCTGGTAAAAGGAACCATAGATGGTGAAACACGTCCAAATCCTGTTCGCCGTCATGGCGGGACACCTTGTGGGGGGATGCCTGCTGATTCCGTATGGCTACACGTGCGAAAGCGAGCGGGTCGTCGCGGAGAGGAAAGACGATACCGGGAAGGTACGGGAACAGATCGTCCACCGGAAGATGCATCTCGACATCGCGGTGCTCGGACCTAATCCCGAAGGCGGGCTTTCCAACAACACGTATTTCCTCTATTCCCGATTCGCGCATGTGGCCGACGGGAAACGGTCGGGAATCTGGGCGTTCGGACATTTCCCCATGCTAAATTACGATCAATGGCCGGACGTAGCCTCCCTGCCGGGCACGGATCGCTGGGTCTATGTCACAAGCGACATCCTCTCGGCGGATGACATCAAGATACGGATGAGGATCTGGTCAAAGAAGGATGGCCTCGTCTGTGACCGGAAATTCGGCAAGGTGGACCGCGCGGTCCCTTGGGAACCGACCGATGACCCCAACTGGATACGGGTCAACGACCGGTCCGGAGCGGTTGTTGTCAATGTCACGACCGGCAAGATCAGCCGCCAGCCGGTGAGATGATGTTTACGCACGGCGCGTGTCCCGGATATGTACGGGGTCTCTCAACGTGTTTCCTGGCAGGGCTGACAGCGGAAAAGGTTTGCATGATTAAGAATCGAGAACCCGATGCAGCAGGTAAAAGAAACTGACCGGTATTCGAGGGGTGGGGTATCGGCGATTTACAGAACGCAGAAAGGATTTTCGGACATGGTGATGATGTCCGACGGCGAGGTGTTGACGGGCTTGCATTTCGTCGATTCACGCAAGGTAACCAAAGTCCGTCTCAATTGCGCGTGTTGTAACGTGCCGGTGTTCCGTGAAACCTGCCGCTGGTTAGACGAATACTTTGCCGGTCGCGAACCGGGTTTCACACCGCCATATCGCATCGACGGCTTGACTCCGTTCCGCAGTGACGTGACCGATGCGATGCTCAAAATCCCATTCGGAAGAACCGTCACCTACGGCGAAATCGCGGCGGAAATCGCAAAGAAGCGCGGACGAAAGAGGATGTCCGCGCAAGCGGTCGGCGGGGCGGTCGGCTGGAATCCCATCTGTATCATCATCCCCTGCCACCGCGTCATCGGCGCGAACGGCGCGCTGATCGGCTACGGCGGCGGAATTCGAAACAAAATCGCGCTGCTTAAGCTTGAGGCGGAGGCAGCCAAGAGACTGAATGCCAGTGAAGAAACGAAGGATGGTAACGCGGATTGCCGCGGGAGGGATCTTTCGACAGGATCAACACGATTGACGGGATTATCAATGGAACATGTGACATGAATAAGAAATCGGCGCGAATCATAGCTGTCTTGGCGTTCATAGCCTTGCTGCGTCCTTGTGCAAACGCTTTGACGTTTGCAGAGGGTGTTTGGTATCGATTATCCAATGGCGATGGGGGATCCCCTTATTATCGGCTCCTGTGGGCGATCAATGAGGCGGTCGGGGCAGATGTGGCATGCTGGGCAAACATCGCGTTCATATGGATTCTCACGGCAATCCCGGCGATACTGATCTACCGTTATCTCGCGTGGCGCGACTTCAAGCAGGTCTGCGACGCCTGTGCGGCGCACAGGGTGCTCGCGTGGACACTCTTTGCGTTGTTTGCGGTCTTCTCCATTACGTCGTTTTCGCGCATATTCGTTCCCGCGACTCTGGAGGACGAGCCTATCCCTCTCGACGAAGCGATGGAACAGAACGGTCCGGTTTCGCTTGCGTTTTGTCTCTGTCATCCCGACACCGACAAACGTGTAAAGGAACTATGCGACGATAGCGAGTTGACAGAGGAATCGCTTGCGGCGGCGCCGAAGATTGAAGGATATCGGCTTTTGCCGATAATGGACGGCAAGCGCATTTCCGACGCCTGCTACGTGAGCGATACGGTCGAACTCTCCGAATCGGACGTAACCGAAGCATCGGCGTATAAAAGCTACACAAATGACAACCAGTTCGAAGTGTCAGGCAAGTTGAACGCGGAGGGAACCCGGAAGATGCGTGCGCTCACCAGAGACCACATGCCTCATGGCGCGAAGAACCCGGGCAACACTGGCCGCCGCCTTGCCATCATCGTCAACGGACGCCTCGTATCCGCTCCCATCATTCAATCGGAAATCGCAGGTTCATTTGTCATAACCGGCCGGTTATCAAAGGAAGAAGCGGTGTCACTCGCCGCCGCCTTGAACAGTCGGCAAACGCCATCCGCAGAACAGGGACGAAAGGATACCACGAAATGAATGCGCGAATGAAGGTAGCGCGGCGTGTCGCGGCGGCGGTCGCGGTTTCGGCAATGATGCTGTTCGGTGGATGCAAGACCGGGATGTTCGCGCCCCGGACCGGCGAGTTATTCCAAACGACGCGGATGGGGCCTGGCCCTGTCGCAATGGTCTATACGGCTCCTCTTGGGTTGGGTGTCTGGGGGGCACAAACAAAGGGGATGGAGTGGACGATCCCCATCGGCATAGTGGGCATGATGATTGCGCGGTCCGCCACACGAATCGCCGTAACCGGGGGAATCCGCTGTCGGTGATGTCAACGCATCTATGGCTATTTTTAGTGGGACGGTTCGCCTTTCCGCTCATGATGATGGCGGATCTTCTCAAACGAACGGCGCATCTCCTTCTCAGAGCCCCACGCCACGCGTTTGCGGTCGGGGCTAACGATGCGGCAGTGGCGCGTGACAACGTTCCGCTCGAGTTTCCAGCCGCCGCATGTGTCGAGCACGTTCCACCACACCCCGCCGTCGATCACCTTCCATTCCAGATTCACCTTTCCCTGAGGGATGCGCACCTGCGCGGCGGGTGACGGCGAACCGTCCAGAATCCGTGCGAGCTCTGTGAAGTAGAATACCGCGAGGTGATTGCAAACACGCTTCACCGTCTCGGATTTCCCCCAGAGCGTATCGATCTTCGTCTCCCCGGTGATCGTCTTCGGGACTGAGTATTCAACAACGTTGGGAAGCGCGGTCGGCGAGCCGTTCATGCCGAATGCGGATCCGTCTTTCCCGCCGTTGGCGATGTCAAAACCGTATTTCAGCACCACGTCCTGAGGATTGACGATGACAAGCGCGGGCCGCTCGCAGCCACGGCCCATCTCCCCAAGATCGGTGTCCGCCATCGGGATCGCCGGCGCGAGCATCACGCCCTGCGCGATCGTGACACCGCGGCGCGAAAGGTCGGCAAGCGTACGCGCGATGATACGCCCGCCGAGGGAGTGGCCGACAATGACAAGTTCGGACCTAAATGCGGCGTTTGTCGCGGCGATCTCGTCGGCGAGACGCTTCGCCGACTCATCCGCGATCTTGGCAGACTTGGACCAGCTGTGGTCGCCGTCCCATTGCCAGAACCGGCACTGCGCGTCCTTAAACACGTTGGTGCAGGAGGTATACGCGAGGCCGTCGCGCTCGGTGGTGCGGTTCCACCCCGGAATATACCATACGTCGCCATACGCGCCGGACACCGCGACCGACACCACCGCCATCACAACAAACACCATACGTTCTTTCATCTGGTCCCCATTATCGTTTATAGGCCCACATCGGCGATCATGGCCCTTCGTTCCCGGCGGCCTCTTGCAACGCCTGCGCGATAGGCGTTTTCACACCGGCCGGATTGACACAGACGAAGGTGATATCGGTGGAGAAGACCAGTTCCTCGTCACGGGAATCGATGTTACGGCGATGAACATCGACATGGTAGGTGGCGGAGGTCCGCCCCTCCGCGCTCCGCCGTGTGTCAAAGCGCAGAACAGACTGTGGGTGGACACTCTTCTTGAACGCCACCTCGCTCATGCCCACCGTGACAAAGTGAAGCGTCGGGTAGTCCTCGCTCACCGCGATCCATGCGACCTCATCCACCCACATGAGCATCTTCCCGCCGAAGAGGAAGCCGTAGTGGTTCATATCTCCAGGCATAACCAGCTTGTACGTCGTCATCTTGTCATCTCCTTCGCGGTATTTGCCCCGCCTCGCCATGAAGTCGCCCAAACATCCGGCGAATGGGTTGACCCTGCAAAGGTCCCCGGGCTTCACACCGTCTTCGGCCTTCGGACATCAGACTTCCAAACGTTGCCTTTCAGCGCACGGCCGCCGTCCACACCGACCGTGCCGCTCACAGCGAACCGAAGGGGTTGAAACTGAAGCCGCCGCTGTGCGGGTTTTTGGCGTCGCGGGGCGGTCGGGGCGTGTCGCGCCGGCCGCCGTTGAACGGACGGTCGCCACGATGCTCCGCGCCGCGCGGCCGAGGGGCGGCATTCCGATCCCCCCGTCCGGCGAAACCGGGTTTCGATTTCGCGCTCAACGCGATCCGTTTGCGGTCGTAATCCACCGAAAGCACCGTCACCTTCAGCCGGTCGCCCGCCTTGACGACCTCCGCCGGGTCGCGGACAAAGTGATCGGAAAGTTCCGAGACGTGCACCAGTCCGTCCTGATGGACCCCGATATCGACAAACGCGCCGAACGCCGTGACGTTGGTGACAATCCCCTCCAGCACCATTCCCTGCTGGAC
>DBXN01000032.1:0-2164 GCA_002309585.1 Verrucomicrobia bacterium UBA1211 | reverse complement strand
TCGGCGATGATGTCCTTCAGGGTCGGCTCGCCGACCGTCTCCGAAATGTATTTCCGGATGTCAATCCGGTCGATCAGCTCCGTGTTGCCGATCAGTTCCTTCAGCCCAACCCCCAGATCCGCCGCCATCTGCTCCACCAGCGGATAGCGTTCCGGATGGACCGCCGAACTGTCCAGCGGATTCGCCGCATCCCGGATCCGCAAAAAGCCCGCCGCCTGCTCGTAGGTCTTCGGCCCGAGCCCCGGCACCTTGCAGAGCTGTTTCCGGCTGGTGAATGCCCCTTTCTCGTTTCGGTAGGCGACAATTTTTTTCGCCATCGTCCCCCCGATTCCCGATACGCGCGTCAGCAGCGGCGCGCTGGCGGTGTTCAGCTCCACACCCACATGGTTCACGCAGCTCACCACCACCTCGTCCAGCTTATCGACCAGCAAAGGCTGGTGGACGTCNNTCGTGCTGATACTGGCCCACGCCGATCGCCTTCGGCTCGATCTTCACCAGTTCCGCCAGGGGATCCTGTAGCCGGCGCCCGATCGAGATCGCGCCGCGCACCGTCAGATCCAGATCCGGAAACTCATCCCGTGCGATCTCCGACGCGCTGTAGACCGACGCGCCCGCCTCGCTGACCGAGATCACCAGAATGTCCTTCAGGTTCGCCTCCTTCAGCACGCTCCGCACGAACGCCTCCGTGTCGCGCCCGCCGGTCCCGTTCCCCACCGCGATCGCATACGGCCTGTATTTCGCGATCAGTTTACACAGATCGACCTTCGCCTCCAGCGCCTTCCGCTCGCCCTGCGAGGGATAGATGGTGCAATTCTCAAGAAACTTGCCCGTCGCATCGAGCGCCACGCATTTGCAGCCGGTCCGCAACCCCGGGTCGATCCCGATGATCTTCTTCTCTCCCAGCGGCGCCTGAAGCAACAGATGGCGCAGGTTCTCCGCGAAAATATCGACCGCCGCGCGATCCGCCTTCATCTTCTGTTCAACGGTCACGTCAATCTCCACACTGGGGGCGATCAGCCGCTTATACGCCTCGTCAATCGACGCCTTCAGGTATGGCGCGAAGGGCGACGCCTCATCCAGCGCGTAGACCTCCCCGATCCGCTCAAGCGCCTTGCCCGATTCGCAGGTCAGCTTCACGCGCAACACACCCTCCGTCTGCCCGCGCCGGATCGCCAGGAAGCGATGGGAGGGGATCTCGGCGATCTTCTCGGAAAAATCGTAATACTGTTCGAACTTGGTCGGCTCTTTTGGCGGCGGATCCACCACCTGCGAGACCACGACCCCCTCCGTCGCGAAGGTCCGCCGTACGAAGCCCCGGATCTCGGCGTTTTCGGAGATCACCTCCGCGACGATATCCTTGGCCCCCGCCAGGGCCGCCTCGACATCCTCAACCCCCTTCTCCGCGTTCACAAACGCCTCCGCGGCCTTCTCGGGATTTTCCGCACCCTGCGCCAGAATCAGCTCCGCAAGCGGCTCCAACCCCTTTTCCCGCGCGATCATGGCGCGTGTCCGGCGTTTCGGCTTATACGGCAGGTAGAGATCCTCCAACGCCGTCTTGGTGGTACAGGCCTTGATCTTGTCCCGGAGGGCGTCGGTCAGTTTCCCCTGCTCCTCAATGGATTTCAAAATCGTGTTCCGACGCTCCTCCAGCTCCCTGTAATAGTTCAGCCGCTCTTGGATTTTCGAGATTTGCACCTCATCCAGGTTTCCGTGGACCTCTTTCCGGTACCGGGCGATGAAGGGGATGGTGTTGCCTTCGGCCAACAGTTTCGCCACAGCCATAATCTGGCGGGGCGTGATCGCAAGTTCTTCGACCAGTTTCGGCAGCGCTTCGATTCCGTCATCCATCCGATTCTCTTCCGTCATGTGCAGCCATCCTTCGTCAACTAAACTCAAAACCCTTCAATCCAATGTCCAGCCGCCAAAAGGGCATTAAAAAAACCCGAAAAACCGGAAGGTCCGTTTTTTGCGGGTTTCTCTAGTGGTTGCCTCATTAGGATTCGAACCTAAACAAACAGATCCAGAGTCTGCTGTGCTACCGTTACACCATGAGGCATCGCTCTAATCGCGCTCAATTGATGGATAAGTGTATCACAGCCCTTCGGCCTTTTGCAACCAACAATTTTAAAAATTGTGCCATCGCAATTCGTCATAATGCCGGACA
>DBXN01000098.1:24408-41476 GCA_002309585.1 Verrucomicrobia bacterium UBA1211 | reverse complement strand
TCGCCGTCACCGCAGAAGACCCATGTCCGGTGGTCCACCACCGGCTCCGCGCCCGAGACGTTGAACCGCGCCGCCGACATCCGCTCGGCCGCGGCCATACCGACCGCCATTGCGATTCCCTGCCCCAACGGCCCGGTGGTCGCCTCGACGCCCTCCGTGTGGCCGAATTCCGGATGCCCCGGAGTCTTGCTCCCGTCCTGACGGAAGGCCTTCAAATCATCCAGCGTGACCGCGTAACCGGCCAGATGGAGCAGACTGTAGATCAGCATCGACCCATGACCGCCGGAAAGGACAAACCGGTCCCGGTCGTCCCACTTCGGATCCGCGGGATCCTGTTTTAAAAACCGCAACCAGAGAACCGCCGCAATGTCGGCCAAACCCATCGGCGCGCCGGGATGCCCCGACCTCGCGGCCTGCACGCCATCCATGGCCAAACAGCGGATCGTGTTCGCCGCCAAAGCCAACATCTCATTCGTAACCTTCACCATCTCTCCACCTCACTCGCTAAAAACCCAATTCGGCACACAAATCAAAAACACAATTAGCATTGTGGCATAACGGAAGCGGAACGTCTAGAGAAAACCGCTCTCTCCCCGGATAATCTTCCCTTAAGGTCCCTAAAGACCCTAAGGACCTTAAGACTACCGCACCACCCAACTACCGCACTACCGCACTACCCAACTACAACGTTCCCTCCCGGAGCCGTTTCGCGACCGTCCGGAGGCGGGCGCAGACCTTCTCGCGGCCGATCAGCACCAGCATCTCGAAGAGCCCGGGCCCCTCGGTCACCCCCGAAACCGCCACACGGACGGGATGGATCATCACCCCCATGTTGACCCCCTTCGACTCGGCCATCGCGGCGATGACATCGTGGGTCGTCTGGAGATCGAAGGCGGGCAGGGCGTCATACTGCTCAGCGACCGATTCCAGAATCTCCGGAACCCCTTCGCCATGGAGCCGCTTCTCGACCCCCTTCGGGTCAAAGGGATAATCCTCGGTGAAGAAATAGGTGCAGTTTCCGGGGATCTCGGAGTAGAACTTGGTACGGACCTGCATCTGCTCGACGATTCCGTCAATGTCCACACCCTCGGTCGATAATCCCGCCTCACGTACCCGTGTCAGGAACTCCTTCCCGTAGACCTCACGCGGCTGGCGGCGGATGTACTCGCCGTTCATCCAGATCAGTTTCTTCATGTCGAACCGCGCCGCGCTGGATTTGCAGCGGTCCAGAGAAAACCGCTCGATCATCTCCTCACGGGTGAGGACCTCGGTGTTGTCATCCGGTGCCCACCCAAGCAGCAAAAGGAAGTTGAAAAGCGCCTCGGGAAGGAAACCCTGCTCGCGGAATTCGCCGACAAACGCGGCGCCATCCCGTTTGGAGTAGGGCTTGCCCTGATTGTTCACGATCATCGGCAGATGCGCGTACTGCGGCGGTGTTGCGCCCAGCGCCTTGAAGAGCTCTAGATGCTTGAAGGTGTTCTCGACATGGTCATCGCCTCGGATCACATGGGTAATCCCCTGCTCGATATCGTCAACCACATTGGCCAGATGGAAGACCGGCGAGCCGTCGGAACGGACGATCACGAAATCCTGCGTGTCCTCGGCCTTCTTCTTCATCCGCCCCTTAACCAAATCGGTATACTCCAGCCGACCCTCTTTCGGCATCCGGAAGATCACGCACTCGCCCTTGCCGCCCTTGTCTTCTTTGTAGGCGCGGCCGTCCGCCAGTAGCTTCTCCGCCGCCGCCAGGTGCTTCTGCACGTTGTGGGTCTGATACACCACCGGCTCATCGTAATCCAGTTTGAGCCACTCCATGCAGGCGAGCAGGGTCTGGATCGCCTCGGGAGTGGAACGTTCCAAATCTGTATCCTCCACCCGCAACAGGAACTTGCCGCCCACATGGCGGGCATAAAGCCAATTGAAAATCGCCGCACGGATATTCCCGATATGGACATTCCCCGTCGGGCTGGGCGCGAACCGCACTCTGACATCCGACATTCCGATACTCCTTTCTTGCGGATTCCCTCATGACAAAGGACACGCGGCCGGAGCCGCGCATCCCGTCGGAATGGGGCATCCCCGTTTAACCGTTCAATCCTTCTTCCGCAGCCCCGTCAGACGCCGGGGTCTTCGTCGCCTCCGCCTGGGCTTTCGCCACATACGTCTTATTGATCTTGTCCAAGATGCCGTTGACGAAACGACCCGCCTCAGTGTTGCTGAAATACTTCGCCAGATCGACCGCCTCGTTCAACACCACCGCCGGCGGCACCGCCGGGCAATACAGCAACTCAAAGCAGCAGAGCCGCAACACATTCCGCTCGACCGTCGCGATCCGGTACAACGACCAGTTGTCGGCGAACTTCTGCAACAGCTGGTCGATCTCGTCCTGATGCTCCAGCACACCCCTCACCCGGAACTCCGCGAACTCGCGGATATCATGGGGCGCGACCCGGTCCGGCACCCGCTTCTTCGCCTGCTTGCGGGTTGGCGCCTGCTGGTGGTTGGCGTCCATCTGGCAGGTCCACTGCTGTTCCCAGAAATCCTTGATCATCTCATCCACATCGACACCGGGATTCAGATCCGCCTGGAATAACATCTGGACCGCCCATTCGCGGCCTTGTCTGCGTGTCGCACTCGGCATATCACATCTCTCCAGCTAAATGGCCGAAAGCACCGCCACCGTCTCCAATGCGGCCATCACGGCATCCCATCCCTTGTTGCCCTGCTTCGTCCCCGCGCGTTCGATCGCCTGCTGCAGATCCTGCGCGGCGATCACCCCGTTCAGCACGGGAATGCCATGCCGCAGGGCAATTTGGGAAAGGGCACGCGCGACCGTCCCGTTAATGAGATCGGCATGGGGCGTCGCACCCTGGATCACCGCGCCCAGTGCGATGACGGCCTGGTACTTCCCCGTGTCGGCCAGCTTATCGGCGACAACCGGAATCTCGTTCGCACCCGGCACACGGACCAGATCCAACGCCTCGGCGTCACCGCCATGACGCAGGAAACAATCCTCCGCGCCCTTCACCAACTGTTCCGTCAGGAAACTGTTGAACCGGCTGACCACCACCGCCAGACGGATGCCCTTCGCACTCAACGCACCAGTAATCTCTCTCATGAGCCTTCCTTTCAAAAAACGCAATCAGTTTACCAAACCCGCCGTTCCGGTCAAAGGTCAAAAGTTAAAGCGTCGAGGGTTCCCTCTTCCCTCTCAACCTTATAACCCTTTAACCTTTTAATCTTATATCAGATGTCCCATCTTATCCCGTTTCGTCTCCAGATACCGCCGATCGAACTCATTCGGCGGCACGACGATCGGAACCCGCTCCGTAATCTCAAGCCCGTATCCCTTCAATCCCGCGATTTTGCACGGGTTGTTGGTCATCAGCCGGATCCGTGTCAACCCCAGATCGGAGAGGATCTGCGCACCGGCGCCGTAATCGCGCAAGTCCGGCGGAAACCCGAGGCGGATATTCGCCTCGACCGTATCCAGCCCACCCTCTTGAAGCTTGTAGGCGTGGAGCTTGTTGGCCAGCCCGATCCCACGCCCCTCCTGCCGCATGTACAGCAACGCCCCGCGCTTCTCCTTGGCGATCATCGCCATCGCGCCATGCAGCTGGTTCCCGCAATCGCACCGGCTCGATCCCAAAACGTCACCAGTGAAACACTCGCTGTGGACGCGGACCAAGGGCGGCGGATCGCCCCGCAGATCCCCCATCACCAGCGCGAGATGATCCAGCCCGTCCGGCTTGGACTTGTACATCCGCAACCGGAAGTGGCCGTAGGCGGTCGGCATGTCCACCTCCTCGACAAGCTGGACCAGTCGCTCGGTCCGCCGCCGGTAGGCGATCAGATCGGCAATGCAGCAGAGTTTGAACCCGAAGCGCCTCGCCACCTTCCGAACATCCGGCAACCGCGCCATCTTCCCGTCTTCCCGCATGATCTCGCAGCAGAGCCCACAGGGCTTCATGCCCGCCAGCCGAAGCAGATCCACCGTCGCCTCGGTATGCCCCGCCCGCTGCAACACGCCGCCCGGCCGCGCTTCAAGCGGAAACATGTGGCCCGGCCTGCGGAAATCGGAAGGCGTTATCCCCTCCTCCACACACTTGCGCGCGGTGAGCGCGCGTTCCTCGGCGGAGATCCCCGTTCGTGTGGAAATATGGTCGATCGAGACCGTAAAGGCGGTACTGTGGTTGTCGGTATTACGTTCCACCATCTGACGCAGATCGAGTTTTCGGGTCATCTCGCGCGCCATCGGCATACAGATCAAACCCCGCGCCTCGGTCGCCATCAGATTGACATTCTCCAGCGTCGCGTGTTCCGCCGCGCAGATCATGTCCCCCTCGTTTTCACGGTCCTCGTCATCCGTCACCAGGATGATCCGGCCTTTTTTCAGCTCCTCCACACAGGATTCGACGCTATCGAATCCCTCTTCGGCATCCGTCTCAGCCATACCCGCCTCAAAACAAAACGCCCCGGCGACAAAAACCGGGGCGCAATCCAACAACAACGTCCATCTTCTCTTATCCAGACTGGAACTGTCGGCCACGGAATCGAGCCGTGTCAATGGACAGACAAGCCAGTCTGCCACTCGCGGGCTGTACCGCCGGTCGGGAATACCTCGGTCGCGCCAAGGCCACCCTGCCCCGAAGATGTCACCCTTATAGTACCGCACTCCCCCGGCGATTGCAACCCTTCCCTTTGGGGTTGAGCGTTGAGGGTTGAGTGTTGAGCGTTGAGGGTTGAGAGCCCGTGTTCAATGCTCAGTGATCAACACTCTCGTCACTCTTCACTCATTCTTCTTTCTCTCGGGCGCGGTTTGTGGTAAAAAGGGCGGTGTGTTGAGGGAATTGAACAAACGGATGTGTTGACGGATAAAGCGATGCGTGAAGATGCGAAACGACTGATGACGAAAATCTCCAGACGGACCTTCATCAGAGGCGCGGCAGCGGTCGGTCTGCTGGCGATGTTGCCTGTGGCACGCGGTTGCGCGAAGCGCTGTCACGCGAAGGTGAACGTGGCGATCATCGGCGGCGGCGCGGCGGGATTAAGCATGGCGGCGCGATTGGCGCGCCGGTTGCCGAACGCGACGCTCACGCTGATCGATCCCGCTGACAAACAGTTTTACCAGCCGGGATTTACCCTGATTGGCGCAGGGGTCTATAAACCCGATGTTGTTTGGAAAAATCAGTCGGACTGCATCCCCGATGGGGTGAAATGGATTAAGCAAGCCGTCGTGGCGCTGGACCCCACAAAGAAAGAGATCCGGACCGGGGACGGCGGGCGGCTCACGTATGACTTTCTGGTCCTGACGCCGGGACTGCAATTGAACTGGTCGCAAATCCAAGGCATCTCCCTTGATACGCTGGGAGAGGGAAACGCCCACTCGATCTACGACTTTAACGGCGCACAGAAGACCTTTCCCGCCATGATGTCGTTTATCGAGAAGGGTGGACGCGCGCTTTTCACCGACACGTACACCAAGCTGAAGTGTGGCGGCGCACCCAAGAAAATCTGTCTCCTAACCGAGCATCAGGCGCGGATGCGGAAGCGGCGCGATGCGGTGAAGATCGACTATTTCACCGCATCCAAGCAACTCTACGACGTCCCCCACTACACCCCGCGTCTGGAAGAGATCTATCAGGAGCGAAAAGTCAACATTTCCCTCCGGATGCGGCTGACGGGAGTGGACACACAGGCGAAGAAGGCCTTTTTCGAGAAAACGACCGTCTCACAGAAGCAGATTCCCGATCCGGCATCCGGCACGATGAAAACCGTCGAGGAGAGCGCGACGCAGGAGGTGATCGAGTCGTATGACTTTCTCCACTTCACGCCGCCGCAGAGCGCGCCCGATTTTGTGCGTGAAGCGGGCCTGGGATGGCGGAGCGGCAAACTGGCACGCGAAGCGTGGGTTGAGGTGGACAAGGAAACGCTGGTCCACGCGGTCTATCCCTCCATCATCGCGCTGGGCGACGTCGCGGGCATCCCGACCAGCAAAACATCCGCCGCCATCCGCAAGCAGGTGCCGATCGCAGTGGAGAACCTGATCGCGCTGATCGAGGGGAAAACGCCCGAGGTGAAGTATGACGGATACGCCGCCTGCCCGATCGTCACCGACTACGGCCACGTCATCCTTTGCGAATTCGACTATGACAAGAAGCCTAAGACTTCTTTCCCGTTCACCCTGATGGACACCCGGAAAGAACTCTGGTCCGCCTGGCTGCTGAAGGTCTATTTCCTCAAACCCTTCTATTTCTACGGGATGATCAAAGGGCACGTATAAATCGGTTGAGCGTTGAGGGTTGAGCGTTAAGAGAGTTAAGTCAATTGATTGCGCGGAACCGTTCCGTCGGCCTTTGACTTAACCCCTGAAAGGAGAACCGTATGAGTCAAATTTTTGTTTCGCTGGCACCGATCCGGATCTGCGATCTCGGCGGATGGTCCGACACCTGGTTCGCCAAACACGGAACAGTCCTGAATATCGCTGTCAGCCCCTATGTGGAGTGCCGCATGGAGGTGGCGGAAGTGCCGCGCTGGCGCGAACGGTTTTACTTCACGGTTGACGACTACGGCGACCGTTACCGGATTGATCCGAAAAACGTAATCTTTGACCGCCATCCCCTGCTGGAGGCGTGTGTGAAGGCAATGCCGATCCCGGAGGGGTTGGACGTCGAGATTTCCCTCCACTCATCTATTCCCGGCGGTTCGTCCACGGGGACTTCGGCGGCGGTGACGGTCGCCCTCCTCCGGGCGCTGGACTGTCTGACCCCGGGCCGGCTCGCGCCGGATGAATTGGCGAGAAAGGCACATGAGGTCGAAACGGTCCACCTCGGCCAGCAAAGCGGCATCCAAGATCAACTCTGTTCCGCGTATGGTGGAATCTGCTTCATCGAAATGGATGCGTATCCCCACGCGAAGGTGACGCAACTCAAAATCGCGGACAAAGTCCGTGATGAGCTGGAGTCCCGCCTCTCGGTCATCTTTCTGGGACGCGGCCACCAGTCCTCCTCCGTCCACGAAGAGGTAATCCGGGGATTGGTTAACGGCACCTCCGGCGACAAATTGGAGCCCTTGCGGCGCGAGGCGGTCACCGGCCGTGACGCGCTCCTGGCGGGCGATCTGACGGCCTTCGGCGAAGCGATGATCCGCAACACCGAGGCGCAGGCCAACCTTCACGCCTCTCTGGTGTCGGAAACGGCCCGAACCATCTTTGACATTGCGAAACAGTATGGGGCGATCGGCTGGAAGGTGAACGGTGCCGGAGGCGATGGCGGATCGGTGACAATTCTCTCCGGCTCCAACCACTTCGCCCAGAAAGCGATGCTGGAGGAGATCAAATCCCTGGGAAACGGCATCCGGGAGATCGGCATCCGGCTGAACGCCGACGGGGTAACCGTGATTTCCGGTTAACCCCGCCCGCGTTTCGCGCGATCTTATTCTCACCCCTGCGTTACCGGTCAGGCGATTCTGAACGGATCCCGGTTACTTCAGGATGTCATGCGGATCAGACCGCTTCGAGTTTCCAACCGTTGTGGTAGGGCTGGCGGATCAGAGCGTCGGCGGCGGGATTATTCGTCACCTTCATCGCCTCGGGATCGAAGGCGACCGGTTTCCCGGTCTGGATCGCGAGGTTGCCGAGCAGGACGAAGTCGGTGATGTAGGAGGCCCACTCGAAGTCGCATCCGGCCTTCTCGCCGCCCTTGCACGCCGTCAGCCACTCCTGGAAGGTGTGGCCACGCCGGACCAGTGTCTTGGGCACGGCGGCGGCCTTCTCGACCAGGGAAGGCGTCACCACTTGATCATTCAGCATCACGCCCTTGGATCCGATATAAAGCGCGCCACCATCGGGGAGCTTCTGACCGTCGAGCTCTTTCGGGAGAACCGGCGGACGTAACCCACCGTCGTACCAGAAGAGTTGGCAGGCCGGCAACCCTTCGCGGGCGGGGAAATCGTAGGTCACGACGCTCGCCAGCGGATAGGCGATGGAATAGGCGCGTGTCGAGGTCGCCATCACGCGGGTCGGATAGCGCAGCTTCAGCGCGCGGTAAGGGATGTTCACGTAATGGCACCCCATGTCGCCAAGCGAACCGGTCCCGTATGCGGTCCAGCCACGGAAGTTGAAGGGATGGTAGACCGCCCGGCCGCCCCAGGAGGCGGAAACGAGATCGGGCACATTGCTCTCCTTCGCCCATTCGGAGGTGAAGGGACGCTCTTCAGCGGGTCCCTGCCACAGTTTCCAATCGAAGGTCTCGGGTATCGGATCGGTGTTGGTCGGATAGGCAGTCATCCCCTGCGGCCATTTCGGACGGTCGGACCAAAGGTGGATTTCGCGCACCTCGCCGATCACGCCCGCCTCCAGCAACTCCATCACGCGGCATCCCGTCTCGCCCGTCCACGGCGAGGCGGTCACCTGCGTGGCGGTCCCGACCTTCTTCGCCGCCTCGACCACCAGCTTGCACTCCTCCAACGTGCGGGTCAGGGGTTTCACGCAGCAGACGTGTTTCTTCGCGCGCAACGCCGCCAAGGTGATCAACGCGTGGGTATGGTCCGGTGTCCCGCAGTAGATGGCGTCCACCCGGTCCTTCTCGACCGAAAGCAGTTCCCGAAAATCACGATATCGGCGCGCCTGCGGAAAACGGTCATAGGTTTTCTTCGCGTGGTTGTCATCGACATCGCATAAGGCGACGACCTCGAATCCCACCTCCGCGCATGACTTGAGCTGCGGATGGCCGATACCGCCGATGCCGATACCGCCGAGGGTAATCTTCTCACTCGGTGCCGTGTAACCCTCTCCGCCCAGCACATGGCGCGGAACAATCACCGGTGCCGCGACAGCCGCAACCCCACTCTTCAAAAACGCCCTACGATTCATCCCGTAACCCCTCTTTCCTTATGATTTCAGATATGGGTATTGTAAAGTTTCACCTCCCTGATTTCAAGCCCCACTTTCCGATTGACTTCTGCCCCGCATCCGTGCATGATAATGCGCTTTCTTTCAGCCGTTAATCGCGGAAAAGGTCTCCGCGCCGGCAATTTGAGGAGTGGTTATGTCACGCGTATACAATTTTGCGGCAGGCCCGGCGGTTCTGCCATTGGAGTGCCTTCAGGAAGCCCAGGCCGATCTGGTCGATTTTCAGGGCAGCGGTATGTCAATTATGGAAATGTCCCACCGCGGCAAAGAGTATGACGCGATCCATAACGAAGCCCGGGAGAATTTGAAGAAGCTGATGGGGCTGGGTGACGATTACGAGGTCCTGTTCATCCAGGGTGGCGCGAGTCTCCAGTTCGCGATGATCCCGATGAACTGGCTGGGGAAGGATCAGACCGCCGACTACATCAACGCCGGAACCTGGGGTGCCTCGGCCGTGAAGCAGGCGCAGATGATCGGCAATGTCAACATCGCCGCCAACACCCAGAAGGAGATTCCGACCCGGATGCCTTCTTTGGATGAGATGAAATGGACCCCCGGCGCCGTCTACAGTCACATCACGACCAATGAGACCATCGCCGGAACCGAGATGAAGGAGATCCCCGAAACGGGTTCGCCGCTGATCGCCGATATGTCTTCGGACATCCTCTCCTGCCCGCGCGACTATAACCGTTTTGTGATGGTCTATGCCGGCGCGCAGAAGAACCTCGGTCCCGCGGGCGCGGCGGTTGTCGCGATCCGGAAGGATTTCGCGGAGAAGGGTTCGGCGACGCCGCCGACGATGCTCCGCTACCAGACGCACATTGACAAGAACTCCCTCTACAACACCCCGCCGTGCTTTACGATCTACATGATCTGCCTGACCACGCGGTGGCTGTTGAAACAGGGGCTTGAGACGGTTTACGCGAACAACGCCGCCAAAGCGAAGAAGATCTACGATGTGATCGACAGTACCGCCTTCTATCGCGGAACCGCGCAGAAGGATTGCCGCTCGAACATGAACATCACCTTCCGGCTGCCGACCGAGGAGCTGGAGGCGCTCTTCGTGAAACAGGCCGCCGAAAACGGCATGAAGCAGCTCAAAGGGCACCGGTCGGTTGGCGGTATCCGCGCCTCGATCTACAATGCCTTCCCGATGGCCGGTGTCGATTCGCTGGTTGCGTTCATGAAAGAATTCGAGAAGCGCAACGGCTAATCGATCCCCCACACGAATTGTTCACGACGATGGCGGCTTTTACGGCCGCCATCGTCTTTTTTATTGCCGTGCGGACCGCTTCGCGAGTTCGAAGAACGATCGCGGATCGACCGGACAAACACGGTCCCCCATCTTCTCCTGAAGAAGGCGGGTGGTCTCGGCATGCCAAGTGGGCGACTTGAGAATCGTCCGCACCATGATGAAACGCATCCCCCGTTCCCGCGCGAACCGCTCCGCCAGTTCGGCGGACGCCTGCGGCGGCTCGCCATAGAGGTCGGTATACATCCGGACATAGGGAACACCCGCCTCCAGCCGGGCCTCTCCCGCCGGCTGACCCTCATCGTAAACGAAGCCCTCCTTCGAGAAGGCGGCATACTCCTTCGCGACGCGGCGATTGGCGGGATCCCGTCCGGGATCGATGATGAACCCCGTGATCCCGAGATCAAACCGTTCGTAGGCCCTGCGGTTCAACGCCGACCACGCGGCCCAGCCGTCAGGAATGGAGGGGTCCAGACGCGGCGCGGTTAGGGCGCTGGGAGCGAGATAACCGAATCCGTTGTCACCCGAGATGAAGTAATCATTCGTCCCCGCGTGCGTCCGGACGTAATCGACAGCCTGTGGCACCCGCACCGCCAGAATCGGATCGAACGCCCACGCGCACATCGTCCGGCCATGTGCGGGATCCTTCCACCAGAGTGGCGCGAAACGGTTCAGCCACGCCGCCGCGTCGTAATCCCCCATATACCAAGTGAGAAAGATCCGTTCGGCGACCGTGCCGTCGGCATCCAACGCCCCGACCGCCCGCAACCGCGCCTCCGAGGGAGCGGGGGCGGACTGGGAATAGCGCGCCTTGAGCGGATAAAAGCGATAGAAAGAGGCGTTCGCAAGTCCGGAATAGCCCAGCGCATCGGCATCTTTGATCCCGTTGAAAGAGGAGATCAACCGGCAATACTCCCACTCGGTCGCGACCGGATGACGCCGCCCGTCCGGCGCGTTGTGCCGATGCTGGGGATCAGCGTATTTCCACGCCCAGGGAGGAAAACCGCCGATGATGAAATTCGCGCCACCGGCCCGAGCGTGCTGGGCCTTCAGAAGCGCCAACAACGTCTCACGGTCCCGTCCCAACGGCTGTTCCGGCTCGTCATTCGGGTGTTCATCGCCCCAAAGATCCAGATCAAAGAAAAAAGCCCCGTTCGCGATGTAAAAATCGTGGTTGGTCAAGGTCGAGTTGGAGATGACGCCGCCCGACCGCGGGGCGGTCAGATAATAGGCGTCAATGTAATAGGCCATAAAGGCCGCGCCGCACCGTCCCGCAGCAAGATAACGTTCCAGCGCCCACCGGTAGGCGTCGTTCTTGGCGGAACCGCAGGAACCCGCCTGCGGCTGAATCCGCATCCCGCCAAGTCGAAGCTCATCTTTCGGCCGGCCCTGAAGGGACAGGAGACGGCGGTAGAGGCTCCGTTCATCCGCATCCTCACGGATCGCCAGCCGCCGTTCGGCACCCGCGACCGTCGAGGCGACATTGCTGAGCGCGAAGGGTTTCCCAGGATAGGAAACCAAACCGGCGAACTCCCCGGCAAACCGCTCAATCAGCCGGAAGAGCCCATCGATGCCGACAAACCGCTCGACGGGACGGCGGTTAAGCCACCCTGAGTCGCCCGTACACCAAGAGAACCAGAAGTCGTCCGTTTCCGCCATGAACCGGATAAAGAGCCTGGGGCCTGTTCGGTTGACGATCCCCTGAAGGCTCGCCGCAAGATGCAGCGTATCCCACGCTTCGCGCGCCTGGAGGGAATCATCCAGTTTCAGGGCACACACCTCCGTCAAATCAAGATGGCAGATCGGCTCATCTTCCGCCGTCCGGTCCGGCGGCGGGGCAAAAGGCGTCATCCCCACCGCCGTCATCATCCATCCCGCCGCCATCACACGCCACACCGTCCCTCTCATCGCGACTCCTTTCCTCCATCGACGCCCCCCACTATACACCACCGGGGGTAAAGGTGAAACATTTTAACGATCGTTCATCCATTTTTCTTGTTGCCTAAATGATTCCGTGCTATTGTTTTTATAACGTTGATGGAGTTTTGTTTCGAATCAGGAGGAGTAACGTAATGAAACGAATGCTTGTTGGCTTGACGGGCATGGTTTGTCTCGGGTTCAACTGCGGGGCGGAAACCATCACATGGAACGGACCGGACGGTGGATCGTACACCGTCGATACCAACTGGAACCTTGGCCGCTTGCCTGGAAAGGACGATCAAGTGGTCATCGACGGCGCGAACAAGGCGATCTTTGACGCGGAGGGGGTCGAAAGCCTCTTCGACCGGATCTCGGTGGCCGGCAGCCTCGATATCGTCAACGGAACGCTGCGGGGTTCGGGTCTGACCAGTCTCGGAAACGGCTCATCGCCGGGCGTCATCACTCAGACGGGCGGAACGGCGGAATTTACCGCATGGGGAGACAACACGTTCAATCTTTCCGGCCCGCTCGCCACCCCTTCCCGCTATCTCCTTTCGGGCGGCCTGCTGAATGGCACCGGCGACGGCAATTTCCAGATCGGTTACCACGGTGCGGGCGAGATCGTCCAGACCGGCGGCAAGCTGCGCGCCGGCGCCTTCTTCGTGCTGGGGCGTTATCCCGGTGATGTCGGTACCTACACCTTCTCAAACGGCGTGTTTGAGCAATACCGGGGTGGACGGAACATGTTGATCGGTGAGGAGGGTTCGGGTAGCGCCACCTTCTGCGGTACAGCCCAGGCGAATCTCGTCGGCCTGCAGATCGGCAACGGTTCGTTCACCCTCTCGGATAATGCCGTCCTCCAGACGGGTTACATCCGTTACGATCCTCGCTACAACGGAAACGCCTCGATGGCGATTGACGGCGGCACCATCGTGACACGCGGCAAGGATCAGTACAACGACGCCTTCTTCAGCGGCAACATCGCCACAACCCTGGGTGAGAACGGCGCCACCTTCGACATCGAAGGATCCATGACGGTTTCCGTTTCTCTGGGCGGCGTAAGCAATGACGGCGGGCTCACCAAGAAGGGTTCGGGCGTTCTCTCGCTGACCGGCGCCAACACCTACACCGGCCCGACCGCTGTGGACGAAGGCATCCTCGTGATCAACGATGTCGCCGCGCTCACGCACTCCCAGAGCATCACCGTCGCGGCCGACGCGGGGCTCGGCATCTGGGCCACCGCCCTCACCTCCGCCACGGCTGATGCGCTGCTCGCCTCGATCCATTTCGACCCTGGAACGTTCCTGGCGATCGACACCACACCCGGCTCCATCGAACTGGAAACGGCCATCCCCTTCCCGGCGGGAACCAGTCTCGCCAAGACAGGGCCCAACGCGCTCACCCTCAAGACTCCCCAAACCCATACGGGCGAAACGCGTATCTATTACGGCATTCTCGATGCGGGCTGTGACAACGCCCTGCCAAACGCCTCCTGCATCTCGATGCTGGGCGGCTCCTTCGCCCCCTATGGCAACACCTATTCCGTCCTCTTCGGAACGGACGCGGGCAAGATCAAGCTCAACGACGGCTACCCGTTCGGTCTGGCGGCCTGCGGCGAGAACCTGACGGCGACGTTCGGAGATTCTGACGAGCCCTACACCGTCGGTGGCAGCGCCTTCCCCGTCTCCATCCTGCTGCTGAACGACATCGGCGCGAATAGCCCTCTGACGATCGCGAACCCGCTCGTCCTTGACCGCGCCGTCACCATCACGGTCAACAGCGACCAGCCGGTCACCCTCGCGGGCACGGTCACCGCGACCGGATCGGACACCACCGCCAATGCCCAGGCGCTCACCAAGTCGGGCGGAGGTACCCTGAACCTCCCCGCTGGCGTCACCTTCGCTGATAAGCGCAACAGCCTCTTCGTGAACGGCGGAACGGTCGATTTGGACAGCACCATCACCGCCAGTGAGCTGACCCTCAACTACGGCAGCCAGGTGATCCTGGACGATCCGGCGTTCAACGGAACGATCGACCATCTGCTGGTCGGGAAATACGGATCGACCAGCGTCTTGCGGATGTCGGCGGGAACCATCGACGCCGACTATCAGTTCGGCCTTGGCGATCTGGACGGAACCGGCGGCACACTGCAGATGTCCGGCGGGACCATCACCTCCTCGCGGTTGCGCATCGGGCGGTTCAGCGGCGCAACGGTCATCCAGAGCGGCGGGCTGATCCACCGTAACCGCGGCGGGGATGAGGTCTACATCGCCGGCGACAACAAGGACCATAAGGGCGTCGGCGCCTCCTACACGATCTCAGGCGACGGCGAGCTGAAGGTCGCCGGCAACTTCCAGGTCGGGCGGTATGGAAACGGCACCATGAACCAATTGGGCGGCACCGTGGAGTGCACCTCGTGGATGGCAATCGCACGTTATAAGGAGAGTATCGGCTCCTATACGATGACGGGCGGACGGCTCAACGTCACCGGCGGCGGTCAGGGTTTGGTGCTTGGCGAGGAAGGCACCGCCACGATGACCGTCTCGGACGATGCGGTTGTGAACATCGCCGGCGCCCTTTACTTCAGCGGCGGCAGCGGCTGGACCGGAACCGGAAACGGCACACTCAACCTGAAGGACGGCGGGACCCTGATCACCAAACAGATCACCCGCAATGACACGACAAGCCTGATGTCGCTCAACATCGACGGCGGCATCATCCGTATCCCCGGCGAGAACGCCATCTACGGTGACTTCCTCCACGGTATCACGGGGATGACCATCGGCGAAAAGGGGTTGACACTCGACACGGGCAGCAATACGGTCGTGATCAACCAACCGATCTCGGAAGCCACCTCATCGGGTAAGATCATTAAGCAGGGTAGCGGCACACTCGTCCTGGGCAATGACAACAACATACTCGGCGGCACGGTGATTGAAGAGGGAACTCTTGTGCTCGGACCCAGCTATGCTGTGGCTTCCGGCATGGTTTCGACTGAGCCGACCGTTCCGGGACTCGCGCACCGCTGGTCCTTCAACCGGTCGCTGGAAGACTCCGCCGGCGATTCGGACGCCCAATTTATCGGATCCACCACGGTCGCCTACACCGAGGCGGGCAACGCGGTCGCACTTCCGGGCGGCGCAAACGGGACCGGTGCCATCAACCTGGGCAGCCAACTCTTCCCGACCGACGGAACACCCGTCACCGTCGAAATCTGGGCCACCCAGCGTGAAATCAAAAACTGGGCCCGCCTCTTCGACTTTGGCAATGGTCAGGACAATTACATTCTCCTTTCCTGGACATGCGGCACCGACATCAACCAGGATGATGAGGAGATCAAGTACAACAACACCGCATGGGCCAGCCGCAACCGTCTCGCGCCCTTCACGCTCGGAAAGGAGTTTCACATCTCGGCGGTCTTCATCCCGAACGTCTTCGGCGATGGCCGGATGATGGTGCGCTGGGCCAAGCGTGAGACGAACGGCCGGCTGATGAAGTCCGGCGTCAGCATCACCCCCGCCCCCTACTCGTTCGCCGATCTCCAGCAGAACAGCTTCTTCCTCGGCCGTTCCCGCTACGGCGGCGATAACGACGCAGCGGCCGATTACAACGAGGTCCGCTTCTGGAACATGGCACTCTCGGACGAGCAGTTGACCCAAAACGTCCTGCTCGGTCCCGACACCCTGCCAGACCTGAAGAATGTCAACCCGAACATCCTCCCGACTGACGCGGAGGAGGACTTGGTCAAGAACAATTACCTGACCCACCGATGGAGTTTCAATGGCGACACCGCCGACTCCATCGGCGGTCCGGACGCCACCGCCAACGGTGCCTATTCCTACACCGATGGGAAGATGATCCGGCTGGAGGGTAACGGCCGTGGCTCAGCGTGGATCGATCTCGGCCCGAACATCGTTCCGGCCGCCGCGACCCCGGTCACCATCGAGATATGGGGCACCCAGCACGCGGTCCGAAACTGGAGCCGTATCCTGGACATCGCCAATCCCGACGACCACACGAACGATTCTATCCTCTTCTGCTGGACCCAGGGTACGGACATCAACAAGGACGGTGTCTGCATCAAAGCCGTTCACAAGAACAACCTCACCCTGAGCGGGCTGGCGCCCTTCACGTTGAACCAGGAGTTCCACATCTGCTACGTCTTCATTCCTGACGCGGAAGGACGCAACACCACGGTCCACTGCTATAAGCAGGATGCGGTCACGGGCGACACCTTGGCGCACTTCAGCTTCATCGCCGAAAACTGGACCTGGGCGCAACAGTCGCAGCGTGACTGTTTCCTCGGCCGGTCGCACTACAACGACAGCGATCCTTGCGCGAGCTACAACGAGGTCCGGATCTGGAACGCGGCCCTCACGCAGTCTCAGCTCACTCTGAACGCTGTGGCGGGACCGGACACGATCCTTCCCATCACACAAACAGAAAGCACGTACTCGTTATCGCCGTTGACCGTCGCGCAGGACGCGACCTTCGATCTGGGCGCACGGTCGCTGACCCTCGAAACGGTCGAGGGTGAGGGCACCCTCGCGGGAACCGGCAAACTCACCGTCTCCAAGACGCTCGATCCCGCCGGAAGCGATGTCGGCACCCTGACCGTGAACGTCCCGACGACACTCACGGGCGAGTGGATAGTCGATATCGGCAACGGCACCGATGATCTGATCACCGGTATCGGGTCAATCGACATCTCGCAGGGCACACTCACCATCCGCAATCCCGAACAGCTGAAGGGCGGCACCCATCTGATCGCGGCACTCCCGCCCCACGCCATAATCGGTTCGTTCAAGACGACGAATATCGCCGGAACGGGATTTGTCATCAACTACAGTGCCGAAGAGGGACTTCTCAAACTGGTCCCGAGCGGAATGGTCATCCTGGTCCATTAGAGAGAGGTTAAGTGGTTAGGTAGTTGGGTGGTTAGGTAGTTAGGTGGTGTGTGTCGTCCCCTTCGGGTGCGAACGGGA
>DBXN01000098.1:3709-24371 GCA_002309585.1 Verrucomicrobia bacterium UBA1211 | reverse complement strand
AACCAAACAAGTTTCAACGATTTTGATTTCCCGCGCGGGCGAAGTGTGATATATGAAGAGAAGCCATGAAAGCACGGGAAGTCAATCTCAGCACCCTTTTTGAAGGCCATGTCGTTTATGTCTCGCCTTCCTTCCACCGTCCGTTCCCCTGGGGGACCGGAACGTGTGAGCGCATTCTCAACGCGCTGGGCGCGCCGGTGGCGAAACCGTACTTCATGGGCGCGCTTGTGACGCTGGACCTGGGCGTGAAGGCATCCGGTTACCGGAAGGCGCTCCTGATCGACGGCAACCTGCGGTTGATGTCTGTCCTGATCCTCATTCTCGCCCTCCGCGACACGCTCCGGCCGATCGACCCCGATTCCGCCGAACGGCTGAACACCACCTGCTTTATCAATCCCCTTCAGAATCCAACCCCGATCCTGAAGAACATCCTACCCCGGAAGGATCGGGCGGTGTTTGAGGCGCTTGTCTTGGACACACCGCTTCCGAACGGACGCCACGCTATCAATGACGCCTATCGGCTGGGGCGGGACGCCTTTTCCCGACTGGACCGGGAGACCCTGTTGGAATCGGAAGAACGGCTCCTATCCCTCTTCACCTATGTGGAACTCGCGCTGGAGCAGGGTGAGGATCCCTACCCCGTCTTCAAACTCTTCAATCCCGATGAGGATTCGTTTACCCGCGTCGGTCTCGACACCTATACCCAGTTCGCGACGGATCCGGAACTGATGGGGCTGATCGCCGCCGGTGAGTCGCAGGATGTGGAGTTCAAATCCTGTACTATTCTCTCCGGCAAACACCAGCAGGACGGCTCGCCCCTCGGCGTAAGTTCCGTTGTCAAAGCGGTCGCGGGTTTCATGAACAGCCGCAATGGCGGTATCCTGCTGATCGGCGTGGAGGATGACGGATCTATCCGGGGTATCGAACAGGAGTATGCGGAGATCGACCGCAGTAAAAGCAACTGGGACGGGTACCAACTCTTTCTGGCCAATATGCTCCGCGCGAAACTGGCAAGCAAAAACGCCATCCTGCATTACCAGATTGAACGCCACTTCGCGCGGGAACACGAGGTCTGCCTGATCCGGATCGCCCCCGGTGTCGAGCCGACCTACATCGACAAGCGGTTTTATGTCCGGGCCAACAACCAGACCGTGGAGATGCTGGGGCCGGATCTGATCAACTATGTCCAATCCCGGTTCCACTGACCTGCCCATGACGCGCCTCCTCCGAATCTTTCTCCTCTTTCTGTGCGGGACGCTCTGGGCGGACACGCCCTTTCCGGCCGCCTACACCGAACGCATCGACACGCTCTCCAAACGCCATCCGAACTGGCGGTTTCTCCCCTATCCGATTGACGATCTCGATTGGGAAGCCATCCTGAAGAAAGAGTGTACGCCGGGTTGGAATCTGGTGGTCCACAGTTCCTGGGCCCCGGGAACTTGGCGCGCCAAGGGACTCAAGAACTACACCCCTTACTATGACAAACGGATGAAACCGTATGATTCGGGGATTTACTATCAGGCCAGCCGTGAAGCGATCGCCTATTTTCTGGATCCCCGGAATTTCCTGAACGAGATCGACATCTTCATGTTCGAAGCCCTTCATTTCTCCGAACGGTCCCACACGGTTGAGGCGGTCGAGGTCGCCCTGGAGGGGAGTTTCATGGCTAATGCCCGGCCCGACACGGAGTGGCAATGCTATTCGGAACTGTTGGTTGAGGTTGGCCGCCAGTACGACATCAGCCCGGTCTTCCTCGCCGGCAGGCTGAAATCCGAACAGGGCATGGGCAGCGATCAGTCTCGTGGCACCATCGGCGACGCGCTATGGGCGCTCCATGCCGATGCGGACGGCAAGACCGACGACGGAAGGATCATCTGGGGCGGCATCTACACGCGGACCAACGCCTCAACCGCCGCCATCCTCGCCAGCGGGAAAGCGCACTACAACGGCTATTACAACCTCTTCAACATGGATGCCTGCGGTTCGGGCGTGTTTGAAATCCGTTACAACGCCTACCGGGAGGCGACCGCTCCCCTGACCGTCCGGAACCATCTGGGGCCGTGGGATTCGCAACGGAAGGCCATCATCGGCGGCGCGCTCAAGATGCGGGAACGGTATATCGACACCCACCGCCATACCCGCTATTTCCAAAAATTCAGCGTTTGCCCCGAAGCGGGCGAATCCCGCTGGTCGCAATATATGCAGAACCTCGCGGCACCGTTGATCGAGGCCCGGACCGCCTTCCGAGCGGCCGAAAGGCTCTCCGATCTGGACACGGCACGGACCTTCGTGATTCCCGTTTACCGCGGAATGCCGGAAACACCCGCGCCGGATCCCGCGGAAGGCCAGTCGGTCTACAGCGCGGACAACTGACCGGCCGAGACGCCTAGCGCTCCAGCAGCGCAAACCAACGACGGGAATTTTTCGTTTCAGCCGTCACGCTGAGAAGCGCGGGTTTTCCGGGCTCCAACCGCTCCGACGGCACCATTAAAGTGAAGATCCCCAATTCATCGCTGGCCGGGTCCCGTTGATACCGAAGCACACACCCCTCGCCCTCCCAAGACGCGTCTTTCCAGACGATTTCAGGGATTCGGATAACGGGTTTCCCGTTCAACGAAAGTGAAAAGGCCGCGGGCGGCTGCTGGGGATAGCCCATGCCGCCGGCAAAGGTGAACGTGAAAGTCGGACGTTCCCGAACCGTGGCCGGAACAGGCTGTGTTTCCCAAACCAGTTCCGTTTGCCCCGAACAGGCCCGCGCGACCGCCATGCGGGAATAGCCGTCCAGCAAATCCTCCCGACGGTCGGAGGAATCGCCGGCGCGGAGGGTTTTCCGCCATCCGTTTTGCGGGACCGGGCGAATCGGTTCCACCCGGCTCTTAGGCGAGAATGCATCGGACCGAACATAGTCGATTAGACCGTCCAGCAGTGCGGCCGCCTCCGGCGTATCCGCCAAGAGATTCAGCCCGAAACCCATCATCGCCTTCCCCTTGCCCATATTCGCCTGAGCGAGATAGAGGAAGCACCGGTCGCCGCCTTCGCCCACGATCAACATATCCGCCGGGGCCATTCCCGCATACGGCAAGGCCTTCCCTGTCTGGAGGATCATCCGGAAAAGCAACGGCGAGAGGTATCCCTCATGTGGGAGCGCCTTCAGCGCGGGATGGTCGGCCAGCGCAGTACCGACCTGTTTGCCCATCGACCACCAGCCGAGCGTGATATTCGGCTGGCCATTCTCGCCGGAAAGCGTGATGACCCGTTGTCCGCGTTCCAACGCCTCTTCCTCCAACCGTGACCCGTACTCCGCAATCACCACAGCGGCATTCGCAGCCGATTCTTCGGTCAACAACCCTTCATAACGGCCCTCGAGCGCCGGGCGAAAACGGGTTGCGACCGCAAGGGCGCGGCCATCCTTTTTGTCCCGTTTCGGAAAGATCCAGACCGGCCACTCGTTCGAAACCGATCCGATCGAGACAAAGAAACGCGCCGCCTCGGGACGGTCCACGGCCGGGACAGTCACCGACTTGGAGAGAACCGTCCGCGCGGGTCCGCAGACGAGTTCGCCAGAATACCGTTCACGCGCCTCGCCAACCGTCTTACCCGCGACCGAGAATCCCCACCGGACCTCGGGATGGACCAACGGCTCCCCCTCAAAATGGGCTAGGCGGAAATCGGCCTTGAAAGTCTCCCCGGCGGTGACAATACGGCTTGGCGGATCGGTGTCCAGCAAGACACAGGACGGACCGTTGAACATACGGAAAGCCTCAGCGGAAGCCCCGTTCGATTTCCCTTCCCAGAAGGGGTTGAAGAGCCCTTGCGCGGAATAGGTGTTCCCCTGCGCGACGACCACATCCACAATCGTCCAAAAGATATGGCCATCACAATATGGATCGGCGCGCGCCGCCTCAATGCCCTCTTTCTGATAGTGACGCTGCAACCCGTGCTGGGCATCCTGCAGCCGGTCACCCCACGTCTGATCAAGACCGAAGGTGCGCAGCCACTCCAAACGTTGTTTCCGCGTCACGGGCGGCAGCCATGCGCCGCTGTAACGCGGCTCCAGCCGCGAATCGAGTTTCACGCAGAGATTGAGGTACTCATGCGTAACGAAGGGGCGATCGGGATTGAAACTGCCGCGCGGCCACACCTTGATCGGTCCGCCCAGATAGTCGGAACTTTCCGGAGGGTTGATCGCCTCGATGTGGCAATCCTGATTGATCTTCAGCCGATCCGGATCCATCGTCTTCACGAGCGTGTGCAAACGGGCATCCAACACGGCACCGAATGTCCCCTCATTCCCCATTGAGTAGACACCGAAAGAGGGATACCGCCGATAGTGGCGGTAGAGTTCGGTCACATCGCGGATCGGATCGAAGGTGAACGATTCAGTTGGCACATCGCTGTAGTACGGCAGTTCCGGCTGGATCAGGATACCCACTTCATCCGCCGCCTCGAAATACTCGGGCAGTTCGCAGTGCGTATGCAGCCGCACAAAGTTGAAACCCGCCGCCCGCGCGGTCCGGAGATGGGCGAGATGAACGGCGCGATCCGCCGGGGAGAGCCCGGTCAGGGGATAAACGAAATCGTCACCGAACCCCCGCACATAAAAGGGCTTGTTGTTCAGGTAGAAGACATTTCCCCGGACCTCCAGTTTGCGGATGCCGAACCGTTCCCGCCGGGTTTGCGTCACCCGGTCCCCCTCCAGTAACTCAATGGTCGCCCAATAGAGATTCGGCGTTTCCGGCGACCACGGTTTGAAATCCTTCAACGGGAGATGGAGAACATTCTCGCCCGCGACGGCATCCTTCTCGACGTGCGCATCCCCCACCGTCACGCGGAGCCGCCGTTTCACGCCCCGTTCGCTTTCCGGAATCACGAGCGTGACATGCGGTTCGGCGATGGCGCGGTCGAAGTCGCCGCGTACCCAGGCGTCATCGATGAACGCCTGCGGGGTCGCCTCTATCTCGACATCCCGATAGAGGCCGCCCCACCGATTCATGGCGGAAAACAACCCTTTCCGAGCGGGAAGAACGTTGTTGACCTGCGCCACCACGGTCGCCTCTTTCCCCGCCTCGACAAACGGGGTGATCTCATACTTGTAGCTGCCGCAGTAGGTGTCCACCCACGCGATCTGTTTTCCGTTCACCCAAAACCAACCCTGTGAACGTACCCCGCCGATCTTGAGCCAAATCCGCAAACCCTTCCACGCCTCAGGAATCCGTACCGTTTTGCGGTACCAGCCGTCGCCCGAATAACGGTGCCGGATCGGCTTGGGATTGTCATCCCATTTGCAGTCCCAGCTCTCGCTCATCCCGGACTCGCCCACGCCCTGCGCCTCCCAGCAACCCGGAACCTGAAGCGTATGGGAGGGTTCCCAATCCTCGGCGTAAAAATGGCGCCAGATCCCGTTCCGCCATGGTGCACCCATCGGCTGTCGCAGAAACGCCCACTCGCCGCGCAGGGAGAGACACCGACCCGGTTCGGATCCGCCGACCGGATTCACCACGCAGGGATGCGCCTCAATCCCGCCCCATGAATCGGTTCCGCTCAACTCCGCCCGGGACATTCCAACAAACACGACCGGCGCCAGCGCCCATAAACGCATCATCATTCGCATATCGCATCCCCTCTCTGTTCGTTTGTCACTTCCGTTCCTTGATTGAACACGCCCCGCTCCAACGCCCGCCTCACCCGTTCAGTGAGGAGCCTGGCGGCGTGGCGGGAATCAGGCATGCCCTGATCCGGAAGGAACGGTTCACCCATCCCAAAACGGAAGAAGACCGTATCCTTTCCCATATCCCAAACCGGCTGGCCCTTCCCCAAGATCCGGCGTGTGGGCCGGATCGTCACCGGCACGATCGGCGCACCGCTCTGGATGGCGAGGTGGGCGGCACCGCGCTTGAAGGGATGCATCCCGCCCGTCATCGGCGAACGGGTTCCCTCCGGGAAGATCAACACATTATACCCAGCCGCCAAAAGCGGTTTCGCGCGCTCGATGAACGCTTCGCCGTCGGGCAGGAAAACCTGCCGCACGATCCGGCCGATGAACGGATTGCGGCAGAGACTCCGTTTGGCGATCGAAAAGGTATTTGGAAATAGAACGGTGAGGAAAACCACATCGATTAGGGAAGGATGGTTCGCGACCATGACGCATCCCGACACCGGACGGCAATTCCCGCTATCGGCGATGGCCAGACCGGTGACGCGCCAACACCAGACCGAAATCCGCCACAGAAAAACCACATACGCCAACCCCCGTTCCCGCCGGCAGACGAACGGAAGCGCCAAGAGGGAGAGCAAAAGGCCGCCCACACCAAAGAGGGCGAACAGCAGAAGCGTCAGACTCGCCCTCCAGATCCTCTTCACGGCCCGTCAACTCCAACCATCAGCGTCACGTAGCGGCCATCCAGACGGTCACGCTGGCCCGAAAGGAACGCCGTCACCGCCTTAAAATCCACCGGCGGACGCGAGGGGTCTCCCGCCAGACACGTGACCGACTCCCCTTCGCCCACATCGGCGAAAAGCGCGCCGCAGCCATAGGCCCCGCCCGTCTCCTCCGCATAGATCCAAATCCGTTCGCCATCGGCCAGCAACGCCTCCAGCAAACCGCACTCGACCGTCTCCTCCCCCGCCGCCAGCGCGCTGTAGGAGGCACGGTTGCCCGCATGGACCGACCAAAGACCGGGCGCGGCGTTGTAGACGGAGGTGCTGAACCGCCCGGGCGAGACATCACCCGTGGCATTGAACGCCTCGACCAATTTTTGGGTCAAGCCGTCCTCCCCGTCCCGCGAGGCAAAGAAAATCGGGCAGGCCGTCTCCCGTCCCTCCGTCAGCGTATTCGCCAACGCGAAAAAGATCCGCTGGAGCGGCGAAAGCCGGCGGCGCATCAGAGGCGGGACGAACGCGACCGCTTCGGGCGCGACAGCCCCGATCCGCACCGTCTGTCTCACAATCCGGATCTGGCGTTTCATACCTTTGCGAAAATCAGAGAGGTGTTGACGCCGCCGAAGGCGAAGTTGTTCGACATCACATGGTCGGTCTGGAATGAACGCCCATCGCCCATAATGAGGTCCAACGCGCCGCACCGTTCGTCCGGCTCGGTCAGGTTCAGATTCGGCGCGAACCAGCCGTTTCGCATCATCTCGATCGAAAGAATGCTCTCCAACGCGCCGCAGGCACCCAGGGTATGGCCGGTATAATTCTTGATGGTACTGACGGGCACGCGGTCGCCGAAGATGCCGAAGGTCGCCTGCCCCTCGGCGATATCCCCCTGATCCGTCGCGGTACCGTGGGCGTTGACGTAACCGATCGTCTCAGGCGGGATGCCCGCATCCGTCAGCGCCATCCCAAGCGCCCGTCCCATCGTCTCATGGTTGGGTTGGGTCACGTGACGGCCGTCGGTGTTCGTCCCGAATCCCACCACCTCCGCCAGGATCCTCGCTCCGCGGGCGACGGCGTGGTCGTAGGCCTCCAGAATCAGCGTCCCGGCACCCTCTCCGATCACCAATCCGTCCCTGTTCTTATCGAACGCACGGGGTGTCAGGTTCGGCGTGTCGTTCAACCGGCTGGTTGCGAAAAGAGTGTCAAAAACCGCCACCTGCGTCGGGCTGAACTCCTCCGCCCCGCCCGCGATCATCACATCCTGCAACCCGAATTTGATCGCCTCATACGCCTGGCCGATCGCCAGGCTACCGGAGGTGCAGGCAGTGCCGGTCGGGATCAGCCGGCCGGTCGTCCCGAAGTGGACCGAGAGGTTGACCGAGGTCGTCTGGGGCATCATCTTGATGTAGGTCGAACTGGTCACGCTCTTGACCTCGCGGGTATGGATGATGGTGTAGAAATCCGCCAGCGCGTCCACACTGCCCGAAGATGAGCCGTAGGCGACGCCGGTGCGACCCCCTTTCAAGACAGGGTCCCCCATCAGTCCCGCCTGTTCCAACGCCTGCTCCGTGGCGTTCAGCGCCATCACGGAGACACGCCCCATTGTCCGGATCACTTTCCGAGTATACCGTTCCGGATAGACGAACGCATCCGCCGTCGAGCACAGCTGCGTCTGCAACCCCTTGTATCCGGCCAGATCGTCCGACCGCCGGATCACATTCTCAAGCCGCTTGAGCCGCTGAAACGCCTCCGGAACCGACAACCCCAACGCACTGACCACGCCGTACCCGGTGATGACCACCCGTCTCATCCAAACATTCCTCCATTGATCGAAATCACCTGCCGCGTGATGTACGCGGCTGCATCCGAGAGCAGGAAACAGACCAGCGCCGCGACCTCCTCCGGTTTACCGAACCGGCGCAACGGGATCACTTTCTTGACCTCCTCCTCAGGAATCCCCTGGATCATCTCCGTCTCAATGATACCCGGCGCCACGCAGTTCACCGTGATCTGCCGTTTCGCCAGCTCGACCGCCAACGCCTTCGCCGCGCCGATGATGCCCGCCTTCGCCGCCGAATAGTTCACCTGGCCCCGGTTCCCGATCAATCCCGAAATCGACGCGATGGCGATGATCCTGCCTCGGATCCGCTCGGAGACCATCGGCATCACGATCGGCTTCAGGACGTTGTAGAAGCCATCCAGATCTGTCCGGAGCACCCGGTCCCACTGTTCCGCCTCCAACGCCGGGAAGGGGTTGTCGTCAGCGACGCCCGCGTTACAGACCACGCCGTAGTAACAGCCGTTGGCGGCAATGTCCGCTTCCAGCGCCTCGCGTGTCCGCTCCCGGTCCGCGCAATCGAAACAGAGCAGTGTGCCCGATCCACCCGCATCGCGGACCGCCGATGCGACCGCCTCCGCCGCCTCGCGGTTGCGATGGTAGTGCAGCACCGGATCAAATCCCTGCCGAACGCTCTCCAGGGCGATCGCCCGCCCGATTCCCCGGCTCGCGCCGGTGACCAACACCCGCCTCATACCCATTCCCTTCCGACACCGCTTCAACCAAACGGGAACCCGACCCGAAATCCCGCATGAAACCCTACGGCAACGGTGAAGTCTATGTTATCATAATCGGCACAGGCCTGAAATACAAATAAGGTTAAAAGATTAAAAGGTTAACCTTCCAGCACCTGCACCTCACCCTGCGCCAGACGGCTCTTCTCGGCGGCGAAGGCGATTTTGTGACTCTCCAGCGACATCTCAAACGCGGCCAGATGGTCCGCCTCGGTACCGTGTTCCAACTGACGGATCAACTCCCGTACAATGCCGAAATCGCCTCCGCCGTGTCCCGAACCGTTCAAGCCCGCCTCCAAAACCGAGTCCCACTCGGTTGTGGTCCGGTCGCTGAAATGATAGATGCGCAAGGTCCGTCCGTTCCCGACGATCTCCCCACGCGTACCGAAAATCTTCGTCTCGCGCCCGCCTGTGTAGGTATAGGACTCCATGATATGGGAGACCGTCACGCCGCCGTCAAAGAGCAGATTGACGATCTGATGGTCCACTGCATCGTTGTCGCAGGCGTAGACACACCGTCCGTAGGGCGAATCCTTCAATAGCCGCTCCATTCCCGAATCGCTCTGATCGACAAACGGATAGCGGTAGGTGGTCCGCTCCAAATAGATCTTCCGGGCGGAGAAGGGGCACGCCCGCTCAATCGCCTTCGGACAATCCAGACAGCGCGCCGCCGCCCCCGCCGGACGGTTCTCCGGCCGGAAATGGGTCAGCCCGCCGAAACTGGAAACCCGCAAACACCGCCGTCCCAGCCACCAGACAAACTGGTCAAAATCGTGGCAGCACTTTTGCAGGATCATCGGCGTGGATCGGACCGTGTTTCCCCAGTTTCCCCTGCAGAAGGAGTGGGCCGCGTGCATATAGGCCACCGGTTCCATGTGCTGGATACTCACGACATCGCCGATCTCCCCCGCATCCAAGACCGCCTTCAGATGGGTGAAGTAGTTGGTGTAGCGCAGAACATGGCCGACCAGAACCAACCGCCGGGTCTGACGGACCTTCTCCGCCAACTGCCGGCACGCCTCCCAGCTGCGCGCCATCGGTTTTTCAAGCAACAGGTGGTAACCCGCATCAAGGAACGCCAGCGCCGGTTCCAGATGAAGCGCGTCGGGCGTGCAGATCGCGACGACATCCGTTTCGGGCATCGCCGCCACCGCCGCTTCCCAACTCCGCCATTGGAACTTCTCCGGTAAGGCGTACCGCTTCGCGAAATAGGAACGGCTCTCCTCATTCGGCTCGGCCACCCCGACAATCCGAAGCTCGTCGGGATACGCCTCCGCATATGAGGCATAGGTTCTGCCCCGATCACCCGCTCCGATCACCACCATCCGTATCGCCATATCCACCTCATTTCCCCGGGATCGTCCGCAACCGTTATCTTCATTCAAATCTCGACTTGAAATAGGCAACCGCCCCCGTGTGATCGGTAAACGCGCCATCCAACTGCGCCTCGAAACAGGCGTTCAGCCACTTTCCGAACTGGACGGAGGGCGTGTACCCCATCGCGATCAGGTCGCGGCCCTGGAGGATCGGTTTCGGCGCGGCATCCGCCACCCGAAGCCGTTCCGCCGCATCGGCGAGCCAGCGCAA
Source organism: Verrucomicrobia bacterium UBA1211 (assembly GCA_002309585.1). GTDB lineage: Bacteria > Verrucomicrobiota > Kiritimatiellia > RFP12 > UBA1067 > UBA1211. The sequence goes on along the minus strand of DBXN01000098.1, from coordinate 13,838 downwards.
CGCCTCCGTCTCCGCACACGCCGTCTCCTGATCCACCCGGCATCCCCCGTCATCGGCACAGGCGACCCTGATCAACCGGTCAATGCGTCCGACCCGAACCGCCAGCCGCCGAATGGCGCTGTCTCCCGCTTTCGCTTTCCACAACGCGAAGGGCTGCATGTGGTTCTGCACCAGTGGCGGAACATCCCGCAGAATCCGCTCCTCGTTCGTCAGCCGTTTGAGGAAGGTGAGTGTCGGTCCGACGCCCGCCGCGTCATGCCCATACGCATGGAGTCTCCCGTCCCTGCCCGGTTCCGTCGTATCCGGTTTACCGAAATCATGGCACAGCACCGCCAGCCCAACGATCAGATCCTCTTCCCGATCACCGGTCCGCATCCGCGCGAAGACATCCAAGCAGCGGCAGGTGTGCGTCCACACATCCCCTTCCGGATGCCACTGCGGATCCTGCCGGCACCTGATCAGCCGCGCCAATTCCGGAAAGAACCGAACCCATCCGGTCGCACGGAGAAACGCCAGACCCTTCCCGATTCGGACCCCCTTCGTCAGCAACTTGCCCCACTCGTCGAAGAGCCGTTCCGGCGGCAAACCCTCCATATCGATTGTCCGGCAGATTTCGACCGTCTCCGGCGCGGGCGACAGGTCGAACCGGGCGACGAACTGCATCCCCCGCAGAACCCGGAGCGGATCCTCCGCAAACTTCCCTGAGACATGACGAAGGACGCGGTTTTGCAAATCAGACACACCCCCGTAAGGATCTTCCAGCAGGTCCTCCAAGGGATCGTAATAGAGCGCGTTGAGGGTGAAATCCCGCCGTTCGGCCGCCTCCCGGACCGAGAGGCCGGGATCGGAATCGATCAGAAACCCTTTATGTCCCGTACCGCGCTTCGTCTCCCGCCGGGGAATCGCCACATCGACATCCAGATGGTGGAGTTTCAGCACCCCGAATGAGACTCCGCACGGATCGAAAGCGAACCGTTCCCCCAAGATCCGCTGCAGCCGTTCAGGGGGTATCCCAAACACCTCGACATCCACATCTTTGACGTGTTTCGACCCCGCGAGCAGATCACGGACCGACCCGCCGACCATGAACGCCCGCCCGCCGTTTTGCCGGGCGAGCAGGGCGATCGACACAACAGCCTCCCGCAAATCCGCTTGCAATACCGACAGATCCAACATCCCGCTCAAACCCTTGCCTATCACTTGCCGTTCAGCCACAAAACTTCAGACTTCCTCAACCCTCAACTGCCCCGCCCCACGTTACCCTCATTGACATTCCCGCGCTCACGCGGGCGGGGGCTTTCAAACCCCTTGAACGGGAACAAGTGTGGCACAATCGGGAGGTCCGCGCAAGGGGAACTTTCCATCCGCTTTCGGCCTTTGACTTTTGTCCGGGCGCTGTGTTACCCTATTCCCGTCATAAAACGGAACGGAACAGGGAGAAATCTGATGAAACGAGTGGGATGGGGAATCGGTCTGGCGCTTATGGCGGTAACGGTTTGGGGAAGAGAGGTTAAGACCTTCTATGTCTCGCCGACGGGCAATGACGAGGCGGCGGGTACGAGCCGTTCCCCTTTCGCAACATTCGCGCGGGCGCAGGAAGCGGTCATCCGTTATAAGGAACAGACCCCCGCTGCCGAGATCAAGCGAATCGAGGTGGTTTTCGAAGGGGGAGAGTATCCCTTGCGCAAACCGATCTTCTTCAAGCCGGACCACGGCGGCACGGAGCACTATCCGGTCGTCTATCGCGCGAAGTCGATCAACCAGCCCGCCGTCTTCTCTGGGGGGCGCGTCATCACGGGTTGGCGTGTCCGCGCAGATGGCGCCTGGAGCGTGACCCTGCCGGAAGTGAACGAGGGTAAACTGGATTTCGCCCAGCTGTTCGTCAATGGCGAGCGGCGGTTCCGGCCGCGTCTGCCGGCGGTCGGCTATTTCCAGACGGTCGATGATTTCAACGTGACGAAAAGCGGCGTCAATGGATTCGTCTATAACGGTACCGATCTGAACCCCTCCTGGGCGAACCTGGCGGACATCGAGTTCATGACCATCCACATCTGGTCCGCCTCGCGGATGCGGGCGGCGTCGATCGACCCCGACAAACATGTCGTGACCTTTACGAAAGAGCGTCTCCACACCTCGTGGTGGGGCAACTACAAAGAGCGCCGGTATTGGGCGGAGAATGTCAAGGAGGCTTTCGGACGGCCGGGGTGCTGGTATCTGGATAAACCGACAGGCGAATTGCTCTATATGCCCAAGTCGGGCGAAACGCCGGAAACATGCAAGATCGAGATTCCGGTGCTGGATCAGCTGCTGGTCTTCCAGGGGAAACCCAACCGGCCGGTTCAGCGGGTCGAACTCAGCGGTTTGGTTTTCAGGCAGAGCGGATGGATCACCCCGAAGAGCGGCAATTTCACGCCTCAAGGCGAAATGAACATTCCGGCCTCGGTTGAGGTGGTCCGCGCACGGGATCTGACCTTCGACCGCTGTGTCTTTACCCAGTTGGGCGGATATGCCTTCGCGTTCGGACCGGGCGCCCATTCAAATCTTGTTTACGGATGCCTGATGACCGATCTCGGCGCGGGTGGGGTGAAGATCGGCCCTCCCTATGCCGGATACCGTCAGATCCCGCAGCCGAAAGACGAGTTGACCCCGGAAGCGCCAGACGGAGAAGCGAACACGACCTCCGCGATCACGGTTGACCAATGCCGCATCCTCCACGGCGGTCGCATCCATCCCGCCGCGCATGGTGTCTGGATCGGCCACTCCTCCTACAACCGAGTGCTTCATACCGAGATCGCCGATCTCTACTATACCGCCGTTGCGATCGGCTGGACATGGGGCTACGCCGAACCCTCACGCTCCCACCACAATGAGGTTGGCTATAACCATTTCCATCAGATCGGACAAGGTGTCCTCTCCGATATGGGCGGCGTCTACACACTGGGCGTCTCCCCCGGCACGACGGTACACGACAACCGGATCCATGACATCCACGCGTTCGATTACGGCGGATGGGGACTCTACACAGATGAGGGATCGACCGGCATCCACCTGTACAACAATATCGTGTATGACGTTAAAACCGGCGGATTCCATCAGCACTACGGGAAAGACAACGTGATCGAGAACAACATCTTCGTCAACTCCCTCACCGACCAGATTCAGCGGACACGGATGGAGGATCACCTCTCCTTCGTTTTCCGGAGGAATATCGTCTATTGGGACAACACCGGTATTCTGCTAGGCAAGAACTGGTCCGACGGCGCCTGCGGCACCAAGGACACGAGCAAGCCCCGCCACTACGAACTCTCTTCGAATCTCTATTGGCACGCGTCGGGCAACCTCGACCTCTTCCCCGGGAAGAAAACCGTCGAACAGTGGCGGGAGGAGACCGGCCAGGACGTGGGATCGATCGTCGCCGATCCGAAATTCGCATCGGTCAAGACAGGCGACTTCACGATCCCCAAGGATTCCCCCGCGCTGAAGACCGGATTCAAACCGTTGACGCATTTCACATGCGGCCCGACCGTCAAGCCGTTGTCCGGTTGGCCCGTGCGCGATGTCCCGACCCCGTTTGAAATCCGCTTCGCCGGCAAATAAGAACGGGGATAGTTTGGTAGTTAGGTGGTTTGGTGGTTAAGTGGTGCTATGGTTTGGTAGTAGTCCAAAGCACCACGCGTCACTCACCCTTCCCTCTCAACCGTTTAACCTTCCCTCAACCCTCAACCGTCCCCGGGCGGGGGGTTTTTATATCCGAGCCAACGGGCGACAGCGGCGTTTTTCGAGCGGACGTGAAGTTTTTTGTAAATGCGGAGAACATAGGTGTGGACGGTCGCGAAGCCGATCGTGAGTTGATCGGCGATCTCTTTGTAGGAGAAACCCTGCGCGAGTAGGTCCAGCACCTCCTTCTCACGGGGCGCGAGTTCATCCGAATCGGCCGATTGCGGGGAAGCGGCCGGCGACAACGGGGATGACGCGGGGGCTTGGTTGCGGAACGCATCCACCACCTTCCGCGCCAAGGCGCTGGTCATCGGAGCGCCGCCCTGATGAATGTCGCGGATCGCGGCCAGCAGGTCACGCGCCCGGGCGGGTTTCACCAGATACCCGTGCGCCCCCGCCGCCAAGGCGCGGAAGAGGTTGTCGGTGTCCTGATAGACCGTCAGCATCACGATCTGGAGTTCGGGCAACTTCGACGCAAGCTGGCGGACGCACTCGATTCCATCCATTCCCGGCAGATTGATATCCATGACCGCCACCTGCGGATCGAGCTCCGGCGCGCCTGCCACCGCCTCCTCGCCTGAACCAAATGCGCCGACGCACACACATGCGGCGTCACTGTTGACCATTTCGGAAAGTCCGGCGCGCAACCGGCTATCATCTTCCACCACTATCACCCGAATCGCCATCGCTCACCTCCTCCGACGATCACGTCAAATGTTGCCCGCCATCCACATACAACACCTGCCCGGTCACCGTTTCCGCCTCCAACAGAAACCCAACCGCCGCCGCGACATCATCGGGCGCGGGACGCACGCCGAGCGGGAAGTTCCCGGCCGGCTCCCGCCCCGAGACGGACTCCGGCAACAGCACCGCGCCGGGCGCGACTGCGTTGATCCGCAACGTCGGGGCCAACTCCTTCGCCCCGCTCAGGGTGAAAGCCTCCAGCGCCTTCTTGGAAAGCAGATAGGGCATCGCGCCGATTGAGGGCTCAGCGATCCGCTGATCCAACAGATTGACCGCGCACCCGAAAGTCCGCCGCTTCCGCAGATGCCGGTAGAGGCATTGCGTGAGGATAACCGGTGCCAGCGTGTTGATCCGCCAGACGGACTCAAATGACGCCGCATCCGCCTCCGCCAACGGCATCCGCGAGAAAACCGCCGCGTTGTTGACCACGGCGTCAACCGTCTCCGCGACCGCCAACGCCTGCTCGAAGACCGCGCGCGCGCCTTCCGGTTCCGCAAGATCCCCGCGAATCACGTAGACCTCGGCGCCCTCCCGCTCCAGGGCATGGCCGAAATCCCGCGCCTCCTCCACGGAACGGTTCGCGTGGAGAATGACCCGCCACCGGTGGTCCGCCGCCCACTGGGCGATCGCCCGCCCGATCCGCCGGGCGGCTCCCGTAATCAAAACTGTTGAATTCATCGGTTCCCTTATTGACATCACACACCCAACATCATACGATAAACGGCATGGTTCGTCATGCTCAAAAAGTGAATGACCGGGTAGCCGACCGGGATTTCAAATACTACATCTTCGACTGGGACGACAACATCCTCCACATGCCGACACGGATCCACCTGGAGCGGAAGGGTCCGGACGGCATCTGGAAGCCCCATGCCGTCTCCACCGCCGTATTCGCGGTTGTCCGGAATGACCGTGCCCATTACCGTCCCCCGCATGGGAACTGGGAGGAGGCGTTTGTCGAGTTCCGGGACTTCGCCGACACGCCCGAAAGCCAATTCCTGATCGATACGCGGACCGCCCTTCAAAAACTTCTTTCAGGTGAAACCCCGCCCGGTCCGAGTTTCGAGAAACTGCGCGAGACCCTGCGCGAAGGGCGTCTCTTCGCCATCGTCACGGCGCGAGGCCATGAACCCTCCGCCTTGCGGGAGGCGGTCCGGCTTTTTGCCGAAATGGTGCTCACCCCGGAAGACCGGGAAGAGATGATGGCCAACCTGCGGGGATACCGCCGTTGCTTCGACAAGGTGAAGACCTTCGGCAGCGACGAAGAGGAGTTCGACTACTATCTCTCGTTGAACCGTTACCATGCCGTGACCAATCCGCAGTTCCAAAAGTGGATGGCGAGGGAAGGGAACGCCGCCCAGGCGGAGAACGCCAAGCAGTTCGCGATCCGGGATTTTGTCGAGCATGTCATCCGCATCCTCTCGCAAACGGGGGCGGATTCCCTCAAACGTCCCATCAGCGTGGGCTTTTCCGATGATGATCTGGGAAACGTCCAGGCGGTCGAAACCTACATTCAGGAGGTCTTGGCGGAACGCTTCCCCGGCATCAAATTCTGTATCTACGACACCTCCGACCCGACCGTCGCGGACGGTCGGAAGGTGATTGTCTCCGGACAGATGGATTTCGGCTTCTAGACGCGAAACGGCCGACCGCCTCAACAGCGATCGGCCGCCTTAATAACGCAACGTCGCAACCTTATTTGTCGTTCAACGCCGCGACACCCGGAAGCTCCTTGCCTTCCAGGAATTCCAGCGACGCGCCACCGCCGGTCGAGATGTGCGACATGTTCGCCGCCAGCCCGGACTTCTTCACCGCGCTCACGCTGTCGCCGCCGCCGATCACGGAGATGCCACCGTTCGCCTTCACCTCGGCCACCGCCGCGCAAACGCCGAAGGTACCCTTGTTGAAGGCTTCCATCTCGAAGCAGCCCATCGGACCGTTCCAGACCACCGTCTTCGCACTCTTGATCGCCTCGCTGTAGAGCTCGATCGTCTTCGGACCGATATCCAGACCCATCCAGCCCTCGTCGATGTCGTTCCCGACAACCTTGGTGTTGGCGGCGGCATCAAACTTGTCCGCCTCGATGTTGTCGATCGGGAGAAGGAACTTCACCCCTTTCGCCGCCGCCGCGTCGATCATCTCTTTCGCGTAGGCGAGCTGATCCAACTCGCAAAGGGAAGCGCCGACATTGTGGCCCTGCGCCTTGAGGAAAGTATAGGCCATGCCGCCACCGATGATCAGCGTATCGACCTTCGCGAGAAGGTTCTTGACCACCGCGAGCTTATCGGAGACCTTCGCGCCGCCGAGGATCGCCACAAACGGACGGACCGGGGACTCGACCGCGTTGCCGAGATACTGGATCTCCTTTTCCATCAGGAAACCGGAAACCGCGACCGGCATGAACTTCGCGATGACCGCCGTAGAGGCGTGGGCGCGGTGGGCCGTACCGAACGCGTCGTTGCAGTAGATGTCGCCGTAGGAGGCGAGTTTCTTCGCCATCTCTTCACGCTTCGCCTTCAGCTCCGCCTTCTTCGTCTGATACTCCTCTTCCGTCAGGTGGATGTTCTTCTTGGGATCGTCCTTCTTCACCTTGCCGTCCTCGGCCTTGTAGAAACGGGTGTTCTCAAGCAGAACGACATCGCCCGGCTTCATCGCGGCAACCTGTTCATCGGCGGCCATGCAGTCCGGCGCGAAGGCGACCGGCTTCCCGAGTACCTTGGCGAGATATTCGGCGACCGGCTTCAGGCTGAAATCGGCTTCATATCCTTTCCCTTTCGGACGGCCCAGATGGGACATCAGAACGAGGCTCCCGCCATTCTCAAGCACGTAGCGGATAGAGGGAAGAGCGCCCTGGATACGGGTGTCGTCTTTGATCTGGCCTTCGGCCATCGGGACGTTGAAATCAACGCGCATCACGACGCGCTTGCCGTTGAGATCCACATCACGCAATGTCTTCTTCATGAACGATTCTCCTTTGTCTCAGAAATGAATGGAAACAGTTTACCGTTTTTATCCGTCCGATGTCGAATCTTATTTGGGGAAATGGCTTGTTTCCCGCCGATCATCCGCTTAAACTAATCCTTAACCGATTGAAGATGGGAACGGTTGGGCATGGGTGTCCGTGGTGAATGTTGCGTCCTCAACACCCAACCCTCACCGTTTCCAATGCAAGGAGGAGAGGAATGAACGTATCACGGCGGTGGTTTATCGGGGGTATGGCGGGATTCAGTGCGGCGACCGGGCTACGGCTTTTCGCGCAGACGGGCGCGGCTTCAGCCGCGGGCGCGCGGATGAAAATGGGCATCCTGAGCGATATCCATCTGAACAAGGAGGGGGATGAAGACACCTATCTCAAGGCCCTCGCCTACTTCCGTGATCACGGTGCGGATGGTGTGCTTATCGCGGGCGACATCGCCGACACCGGCCGGATCGCTCAGATGAAGCGGTGCGCGGATTGCTGGTATTCCATCTTCCCGAACGGCAAGGCGCCGGACGGCCGCCCGGTTGAACAGCTCTTCGTTTACGGCAACCACTGCGTGACGGCGTGGAAATGGGGCAACGCCTACAAGGACAACGAGGAGGGAGCGAAGGCGGAAGCGGTCGGCTACGGCGACAACCGCGCCCGGATCTGGGATGAGTTTTTCCACGAGAAGTTCGAGCCGATCTGGATGAAGCGGGTGAAGGGCTATCCCGTCATCGGCGCGCATTGGGAAGAGCGGGGAAAAGGCATCGATATCGAAACGTTCATCGCGGCGCACAAAAACGAGATCGACCCCTCGCTTCCTTTCATCTACACCCAGCACGCCCATCCGAAAGACACCTGTTTCGGTTCGTGGGCCTGGGGACATGACGACGGACGCTCCTCCCGTGCGCTCTCCCCCTTCCCGTCCGCGATCGCCTTTTCGGGCCACAGCCACTATACGCTCACCGACGAGCGGACCGTCTGGCAGGGCGCGTTCACTTCGATCAACACCTCCTCGCTTCGGTATGCCTCGCAGGACTATTCGCTCCGGGAGAACATGCCGGGCAACAGCAGCGGATACAGGGGCGAGAAGCGGAAACACGTGATGCGGAAGGTCGAGACGGGCGACGGCCGCCAGGGCATGCTCATGTCGGTCTACAGCGACCATGTCGCTATCGAGCGCCGCGACTTCGTCTATGACCAATCCCTGGGCGACGACTGGGTCTTTCCCCTCCCCTGCGCGGAATCGAAGCCCTTCGCCTACGCCGCCCACGCGAAGCGCAGGACCGCCCCGCAATTCGCCGACGGCGCCGAGGCGAAGGTCAGCCAGCGGAAAGACGACAAGGAGAAAGCCTTCATCGACATCACCTTCCCCGCCGCGCTCACGCAGGCAAAGTGCCGGGTGTTCGAATATGAGGTGACCGCCGTCCTGACGGAGGATGAAGTGGATCTCATCCAGCTGCAACGGCGGGTGATGTCGCCCGACTACTATCTGCCCGAAACGAAGGCCGGCAAACCGGGTATCTGTACCCTCGCGGCGTCAGACCTGCCGATGAAGGGCCATTACCGCTTCGACATCCGTCCCATCGAGTGCTTCGGCCTCAAGGGCAGGCCCATCCATGTCAACGCGGTGATCGGATAGTCAGGGCCCATTTTCATTCTGAAATTGTGAAAGGATGAAAATGGGGAACGGGGAATGGGAGACACGCGAACGACATTCGACAACCGACTCTCAACACTCTTAAACCGTTGAGCGTTGGGAGGGACGCGCTCCGTCGCGTCCGCCGCGCGTCACTCACCCGACCGGCCGCGACGGAGCGCGGCCCTCCCTCTTCCCCATTCTTCATTCTTCTTTCTTCATTTTTCATTTTTCATTCGCTTACTCGTCACCCATCACCCGTCACTCATTTCTCACGGCATTTCCACCGTGACCTTAAAGAAGCGGTGGAGGGAGTTTGTGGGATAAGCCCAATCCCAGTCGGTCAGGTTCGTCTTGCCCCAGACCTTGTAGACGCGCTTGACCCCGTTGGTGTTCAGGTTGGGCCACCACCACACGCGCACGTCGTCGTTCGCGACGGCGATATACGCCCGGAAGGCGGCCAGCGGATCGGTCGGATCGAACCCCGCCACATACGCCTCCTCCACCGTGAAGCGCGGATTCGCCGCCGGTGCCTTCGCCGCCGTCTCGTACGCCTCGTATGCGTCCTCAATCGCCGGATAGTACGCCCTCAGCCAAACGTAAGGCACCGGGACCGCCGTCGTCTGCGTCGCCGAATAGGGGTTCTCCAAAATGAAGATCGCCGTCAGCGTCTCGCCCACCTGGTCAGCCCCGGACATCACCCGGTGCGTCAGCGTGTAGGTCCCGAACTTCTGCGGCGACCACGACACGACGCCCGCGCCCGATGCCGTATACAGCGTCTCGCCGTTCACCTCCACCACCGCCACGGCGCCCGCGCCCGCGCCGTCAACCCACTCCGTCGCGTAACGGATCAACTCCGTCGCCGCCGCCCTTCTCGTGCCGGGTGTCAAGTCGATCGCCACAAATGCGCTCTCCCCCGAACCGAGAGTGGGGATATCCGACTCCGATTCGCCGATATAGAAGAGGGCCGTCAGCGTCTCGCCCACCTGGTCAGTGCCGAACATCACCCGGTGCGTCAGAATGTAAAGACCGCTTCCCTGTGGCGACCACGACACGACGCCCGCGCC
>DBXN01000098.1:0-3675 GCA_002309585.1 Verrucomicrobia bacterium UBA1211 | reverse complement strand
GTCGCGTAACGGATCAGTTCCGTCGCCGCCGGTGTCCGCACGCCGGGCGTCAAGTCGATCACCACGGACGCGCTCTCACACGAACCGATACCGATAGTGGGAACAACAGGGTCATCTGGACCCGATTCACCGTAAGTGAAAAGGGCCGTCAGTGTCTCACCCACCTGCACATCACCCGACATCACACGGTGCGTCAGCGTGTAGGTCCCGTTCTCCTGCGGTGACCACGACACCTCACCCGCGCCCGATGCCGTGTGCAGCGTCTCGCCGTTCACCTCCACCACCGCTACGGCGCCCGACCCCACGTCTTCAAACCACTCCGTCGCGTAGCGGATCAACTCCGTCGCCGCCGCCCTTCTCGTGCCGGGTGTCAGGTCGATCGCCACGGACGCGCTCTCCCCCGAACCGAGGGTGGGGATGTCCGACTCCGATTCGCCGACATAGAAGAGTGCCGTCAGTGTTTCGCCCACTTGGTCGGTACCGGACATCACCCGGTGGGTCAGCGTGTAAAGGCCGCTTCCCTGCGGCGACCACGACACCTCACCCGCGTCCGGCGCCGTGTGCAACGTCTCGCCGTTCACCTCCACCACCGCCACGGCGCCTGAACCCGCCTCCTCAACCCACTCCGTCGCGTAGCGGATCAGCTCCGTCGCCGCCGCCCTTCTCGTGCCGGGCGTCAGGTCGATCGCCACGGATGCGCTCGCGCCCGAACCATTGCCCGCGATAATGGCGGTGGTGACGTGCATATAGATATAGGCGGTTCCCGAACCGCAGCCGCTGTTGAGGTCATAGCCCACGGAACCGCCGTTCACGCCGACGGCGCCGCTCCGGGTATCGTTGAAGACGATATCCGTGACCGCGTAGTTGCCGGGAAAGGCGTCTGTGGTGTAGTAGAGGTGAATGTCATCGCCGCCCGCATTGCTGTTCAGATCGCCCCGGCACCCGACGAAGTGGTTGCCGCCTTCATAGGGAACGATGTCGTAGTTGCGGCCGTCGCGGGTGATGCGGTCGGGAACATCTCCGCCGGCGTTGCTGATGTGGAAGCCGGTGATATAGCCTGGATTGACACCATCGACGCACTCCTCCGGCTTGTAGAGCAGATAGATATAATCACTCCCGGAGCCGCAGCCGGCATTCAGATCCCGCCCCACGACTGTCCATCCCCGCGCCGTGTATGCGCTCTTGAGACTGTCCACCTCGCTCTTCGTCCCGCCGACGAGCATCACCTCCCTGATATACGCTGCCGCAGTGGCCGAGAACGTGACGCCACAGGTTAGCAACGCCATACAGAGAAATGCACGCACGTCTCGATAAACAGTCTCACTTTTCATTTTGGCTTGGCCCACAAAGGGTGACAACCCATGTCCGCATCTTGGTGGCCCTCTCCTGTGAACAGCGCCAGGCGCTGCCGCACCTTTCTGTCCTCCGCCGTCACACGCTGCCGCGCGTTATTCGGACAGGGTTCTGAATAGGCGGAAGCCGACGAAGTCGTATTCCTTGCTCGGCGTGAAGGAGTAGTCTCGGTTGGACGATCTGCAGTCGCCCGCTCCGGCTTTCCAGCTACCGCCCCGTAGTACCCGCGCCGCCCCCGAGGAAGGGCCTTTGGGATCTTCCGCCAGCCCACCTGATAGGAACTCGAACCAGTCCAGACACCATTCGTACACATTTCCGTGCATGTCGTACAACCCCCAGGCGTTGGGCAGATACGAGCCGACCTTTGCCGTACCCGTCTCATCTGTACTCCCGTCGTTGTCATACGAATTGTTGTAGGCACCGCTGTTGAAGCGGTAACGTCCTACCTCGGCCATATTGGCGTCATCTTCGGAAGAGAGATTCTTGCCGGAGTTCAATGCCGTTGTCGTCCCCGCCCGGCAGGCATACTCCCACTGCGCCTCAGTCGGCAGATCAAAACTGCCGATTCCCGTCCGATCCCGTAATCTGCCCATGAAACTGTCGGCATCGACCGCCGATGAGGAGGGCCATCCCGCGCCGTTTACCGCTCCACGGATCATGTCGTAGGAAACCTGCTCAACCGGCCTCGTCATGTAATACGAAGGATTGTTGAAATAACTCGGCTTGGTCCCCATCACCAGTTCATACTGCCGCTGCGTCACCTCGAAGATACCGCAGTAGAACGCCTTCGTGAGCGTAATGGTACACTCGCCGGCTGAATAAGCGGCACCCATCGTACAGGAACCCGGATCAATGCGCCGCAGCGCCAGTTTCGTGGTTTTGTAAGTGTCGGTATTGAACCCGCCCTCGGGAGGCGTGTACAGATAGGTCACGGGATAGGAGGATGCGCGCGGTCCAGCCGAGAGATCGATCACGCAATACAGGGGCGCCTCCGTGTAGGCGACCTTGAACACCACATCGGAAGACTTGAACGTGAGGCCCTGCGCGCTCATGTCCCAGATGACATGGTGCTGCCCCAGCGCCGATTCCGTGTCGCCCGAAAGCGCGGACGCATTCGCAAGGTAGATCACCCCCGTCTGGCGGTCCGTCGCCGACAATGTGAAGAAATTCGATCTCCCCTCGGGCACATAACCGACAATCTGGAATGTGACATCCACCTTCCCGTTCCACGGATAGCGCTGCTGAGCCTTCACATTCGCGATCTGCGGCGTGGCGCCGAAACACAGCCCCACCAGCAACCCCATCATCATCAGAGCGACGGTTCTTTTCACGGCTCTCTCCTCACTTAACGTTAAATCCAAATCACCATACAAAAACAAGGTACCACAACTCCCCCCCGCCAGCAAGAGGGAAAATGGTTAGGTGGGAGGGACGCGCTCCGTCGCGTCCGCCGCGCGTCACTCACCCGACCGGCCGCGACGGAGCGCGGCCCTCCCTCTTCCCCATTCTTCATTCTCCCTCCGGAACGAAGACATTGAGCAGAACGCCGGGACGGATACCGAAGAAGGAGGCGGTTTTGCCTTTGCCGAACCGCTCATCCGCCACATCGCCCTGATCTGCCGAGACGATGAGAATTACCGGATTGAAGTCGGGATGGATATCCTTCACCTCTGTCCAGTAACCGACATTTCGGTAGGCGCGGAAGTACCACGGCAACGGCCAGGTGTCGGGCGTCGGAACCGCCAGCGCGATCGGCGTCTCCACCCCCTGTGCCTTTTCCGCGGCCTGTTTCACCGTCGCCACCAGATTCATCGCATCTGTCCCCGTGTGGGCGTACACATAGGGATTGCGCGGATCCGCCGGGAATTTGAAACAGGCGCGGTGGGCCTGCCGGCACGAACGGTACAGGATCGCGGCCAGCACAATGCAGACCAGACTTCCCACCGCGAACCGCGCGCCCCGCCTGTCTGCGGCGAGATGCCCCCCGACCCAATGGAAGAGCAGCCCGATCCCGATTCCCGCCAGAATCAGGTAGCCATGCAGAAACGAAAGTCCACACCAAGGCGTTTTATACGGAATGCAGCTGTAGATCACCGTCAACGCAAGGGTGTACACCGTCAGGAATCGAACCTTCATCCGCCATGCGGCGGGAAGGACAGTCTTCGGCCGCCACGCCGCAACCAGCGTCACCAAGGCGGGGAAAAGAATGGCCGCCTCGGTCCAGACCGCCGCGCGGCCATAGCGGAACCAAAAGAGGATCTGGAGATAGAAGTGCCAGGGGTGCTGGTGTTCGGGTACCGCCGTCGCCCGGTGGAGATAGGC
>DBXN01000054.1:17456-30849 GCA_002309585.1 Verrucomicrobia bacterium UBA1211 | reverse complement strand
ATTGAGCGATTTGAGGAGATTCTTGCCAGCGGTACGAAGTCGAGGCGTTCCGATGCCGCTTACCAGTTGTATTGGATATTCAGGGAAGGCGAGGGCGTAAAGGCTGACAAAAAGCGGGCGATAAGATATTTGCGTATTGCGGCAGAGGATGGTTTGGCAGACGCCATGTACCAATTAGGTTGGCATTACTACAGCGGCACATTCATTAGAAAGAATATTGCAAAGTCAATCGGCGACGCGCACGGAAAGAACTTTTCCATCCTCTATCGCGGCGGAACGCCACGCCTTACGCCGGTGTACGACTCGCTTTGCACAACCGTCTATCCGTCCATAGCCAAGAAAATGGCAATGAAGTTCGACGGCAAGTTTGAGTTCAGGTGGATAACGGAGGGCAAGATCGTTCGGACGTTCGAGCGTGCAGGAATCAACGAGGATGTCGTGCGCGACATAATCGACCGGCAGGTGGCGATGGTACATGAAAAGCTTCCTGGGCTTGTCGTCGAGGCGGGCGAAACGCATCCATCGCCAATCTACCATGATATCGTTCTGGGAATCCAGCGCCGCATTCGTCAGTTGGGAAAGTGAAGTATGAAAAGGGAAGCGCGGATGATGTTTGCGCGGGTCGTCGCGGGAATGGCGAGAAAGGACAGTTTTTCTCGCGCAGAGACGCAGAGGCGCAGAGGAGTGTGTAATGACGGAGAATGAGATAACAGGAGATATACTCGACGCTTCCTATCAAGCTGCATCGTCAGTTTGGTGCTGGGTTGCTGGAGTCGGTTTACGAGACGCTTCTTGAGATAGAACTCAAGAAGCGTGGACACAAGGTGGAGCGGCAGAAGACCGTATCTTTCAAATATGAAGGTGTATCTATTGAGAACGCCTTCCGGCTTGACATGTTGGTTGACGACAAGGTGATTGTAGAGTTGAAATCGACGGAGAAGATGAGTCCCGTGTTTGCCAAACAACTCAAGACATACCTTGCCATTACCAAGTTGCAAGTAGGCGTGGTTGTGAACTTCGGAATGGCCACCCTCAAAGATGGCTTCTTGCGATTCGTGAACAACTATTCCGAACCTGGCCTCTGCGCCTCGTCGTCTCAACGCGAGAATCATTCTCTTAAGTAAACGGAGGAATCGAAATGAATACGCGGATGATGTTTGCGCGGGTCGTCGCGGGAATGGCGATGGCTGTGATGGCTAGTACGGCATCTGCCGAATGGAACGATGCCCACTGGTTCATTGGGCAAGGACACAAAGGTGATTCCGTTGTCGAGATTGTGAACATGAACAAAATGAGTTGCCGCATGTATGCGTTCGATCGCTCATCGGGTGCGCTCAAGTACATAAAGTTCAATGTGAGGGAACCTGAGAAGTTCTATATCAACGGTGAAAGTTCATTCGCTGTTTCCGTTGGAGGGAAAGAAGCAAAAGCTGAGTTTGTATCCTTTGACGCGAAAGAATACGAAATCTCTTCCGCTTCGAAAGACAAGGCTGGGAGGGATGTGCTAGCGACAGTCGAGAGTCGGTACAGGATTCCCGAAGAGGATATCGGCGTTTCCATCGTCTATCGTTTCCGCCGTGACAACGAGGTGCGCGTGGACTGCAGCGTTGTCTCGAAGAAACCGCTGCCGCCCGGCTCGCGTTTCAGCATGGCCTATCCCATCAGCCGCGATTACGTTGTCCAAGCCGAGGACAAAGAGGAGCATACGTTCAAGATTGCGCGAAGACAGGATAAAGGGCGGGCGTCTCTTACTTTCTGTGCGCGGACCCGCAACGGGAACGAAGAACTGCGGCAGGGGCTGATAGCCTCCATCTTTTCGCTAGCCCCCACTAAAGGCAGAATGAACGTCTCTATCACATCCAAAGCCAACAAACTGTCACCGACACACGACCAATTGCTGAGCCTTTCATCGCAACTGTGCGAACCGGTAAAGTTGCCCGATGGCTCTTTACGCTATTCGTTTAACTTCTCCATCCCACTCAGCATAAGGAACTGACGAAATGAGTACGCGTATGATATTTGCGCGGGGCGGGGTTTTCCCAAGTTGCTCTGTGTGGCGGGGTTGCTTATGTTGTGCGGCTGCACGGTGGAGGGGTATGATTATGAGATGAACAGGGAGCCGTATGAACGGCCGTCTGTCGTTACAGACGATTTCCGTGAGGATAATCATGTACAGCCATGCTTCATCGTTACAGCCATGTGTTGGGAGAAGTTCGCGCATCCTGGAGATCAGTATATGGGTCCTATAGGTTTGTTTGTGCTTTGGGGACATTTTTTTGATGACACATCGTTCTCGCTCTGCGCGGACATCGTGACGATGCCGTGGCAGATTGCACGTTACATGCGGTTCACTTCAGACGACGCCGATGCTTCCAGAAGTGCGATGGTTCCCGAGTTGCTTCGGTATCTGAACATTGGCGAAAATTATTTGAACATTGGCGAAAATCAACATAGACTTGTGAGTACGGCTCTGACGGTTCTTGCGCTTCTGCATCACGTGACTTGCCTGGTTGCGAAACGGAGTTTAGTGAGATGTGCAAACGGGGAATCGAGCATCTCGTTTCGTGCGCTGATAAAAGCGGAGCGACTATCCGGCTAAAAGGCGAAGATGCTGAACCGCGCGCGTTGTTCATCGCGGCGGACGCGCTAGTTTCGGCGTATGGCTGCACTCGGAATCCGAATCTGCGCGAAATCGCTGAGAAGTGCGCGGCGAGAGTGTCCGAGGAAGTCGCTTCCGTCGGGATCGATGCCGTGATTGACGAGAAAACGGCTGGGAAGCTTCGGTGGGCCGTCATGACGCTTCAGGACGCGAAAGACGCAGGATTGTCGGTCGCAGATCTTGATGCGCGCCTTGAACGTGCAAGGGCTTTGCTGTCCCGATATGGGAAAGGCGACAACGGGTATTACGATGTCTGGGAACTATGGCGGAAGGTTTATGTGGACGGAACCGCTGATGCAGGTGCATGGGCGACGCTCTATGCGGCAAGGAGGGATGCGGTACGCAAAAGCATATATGTCAGTGGCAATGTGCAGGACAAAGACGGCGAGTGGAGATGGAGGAGCACCGTGCGTCCATGCGAAGGCGGAATCGAGGAAAGCGGGCTTGGACGGGATGCCGATATCGCACTTGCCGTATTGCAGCTTACATGGCCAATATTCAACAGGTGTCCGCCCAAGAACGGCGCGACAACGGACACAGGCACCTTACACTTGATTTCAGCGCGGCAGTTTTGGTATACTGCACCTAAAGCCATTGAAAACAGGGAAAGTGACGGGAGGTAACGAAATGAACGATAAAAAGAGCAATGCAAAATGGGGGGCTCCCCAACAGATCAATTGGTTCGTCATGACACTTGCGGCATGTGCCTGGAGCATGGCTGTGGTTGCGTGGGGCGGAGAGTCCGCGTTTGATGCGGATGCCTTCATCCAACGCGCTTTGGAAGTGACCCCGTCCACTCCCAAGGACGATATGGTTTCAATGAGCAAGACTGTCAGCGAGAATGGAAAGGCGATTGCGGAAGCGGCAGCCCGCCGTTTGGCGGACAAGTCGGCAAAAGAAGAAGACAAGGTCAAGTACGTGTGGCTTCTCGGGCTTGCGAAGCACGATTCGTCGGTGCCGCTGATGCTGGAGATCTTCAAGACCTCCAATCCGACCTCGCATCTTCATGCGGTGACCTCGCGTGTCCTGGTCGAAATCGGAGGGGATGAAGTCGGCGCGTTCTTTCTGGAAAACTACCGGAAGAGCAAGGCGAAGATGAACGAGAGCCAAAAGTTCGACGCCATGTGGGAACTCGCCATGCTCAGATACGCTCCTGCAGTGAAGGACGCGGAGGAATTCCTCAAGATCGATCCGGAAAGGTATTACTGGCAAGTCTACTTCATTTTCGGATTGTTCGACGACCTTGCCGTTCCCATGCTCTGCGAGAAGCTGAGCGATTCGGATGCCCTTGTCAGGACGAATGCGCTCGGCGCAATCAGGTTCCTCATGCCGGAATCCACAGATATGACCAAGGCCCTCCTTAAACGGATGGAGGTGGAGAAGGATCCGGACATCCGCTACCAACTTGTGGAGACCATCGAATGGAATATGCTCGCACAGGGCGAGAAGGGTCAGCAGGAGCTTCGTGAAACCTTCCGCAAGCTTCTTGAATCCGAAGACAAGAACAGTTCCGCCGCAAAGTTCATGAGGGAGACCATTGCGTCGAAGAGCGTGACGCCCGCGGGAATGCGTTGGAAGTTCAAGCCGGACTCAGCCAAGTTTGACGCCGCCTACAACAAGATTCTTGAAAGCGGCGTACATTTGAGCTCCGACCGGGAGGACGCGAACGACATTCTCTACTGCGCCACGTCAAAGGACGTTCCGAAGCTCAAGGAGCTGCGTCGCCGTGCGTTGTATCGCCAGAGCGACGAGTGTTTCTACGACTACAGAAAATTGACGCGGATTATCATCATGGTGCTTGCGTGTGCCCCCGAAGCGGCACCGTGAGGGAAACTGGATACGATCATGGTAGTTCGCTATAAAACTGTTGTTGCCAGTTGCGCGGCATTGCTGAGTTGCGTGGCGCTCGCGCATTTTCCGATTAGCGTGGACACTGTGTCCGATGACGGACTTCTGCATGTTGGCTGGACGCCGGTTCAGGTTGGGATTTGCTCGTATCGTCCGTTCCAACTCTTCTCCGGCGATGCCGACGTGTACGGCATTGCGGCGGGCATGTTGAATCTGAGCCAGAAATCGGCTATTGCCTCTCTGGCTCCGCTGAACATGGTCGCAACTAACTATTTCGCGCATGTCGGTTTGTTTGATGTCTGCGAAATCAATTATGCATTCGAGGTCGGTTTCATGAATCTCACCGGGCGCAATTTCGGCGTGAGTGTCGGTGCCTTTAACGTCGAATCAAATTTTGGCTATCGGGGCGGAGATCCGTATCATTGGTTGCCGGGCCTGCAGGTCGGGCTGGCTAACGCCGGCGGTGGGCAGCAGGCAGGCTTCTACAATATTGGCGGCAGTATGCAAATCGGTGCGCTCAATGCCGATGGTCGCGTGCAGATTGGCTTGCTTAACGGCGAGATCAATGACGACGATGGAGACTGCTCCTGTTTGCAGGTCGGATTGCTCAACTACAACCCGCACGGCATCGTCAAATGGCTGCCGATCGTCAACTTCTCATGCGGCCGCAAGGAGTGAATTGGTGGGGACAGACCCTGCGGAACAGACAACCGGACATATCTAGATTCATTATGATGAAAATTTTTAGAGATTTCCCCTTGCACTGCTACGAAAAAAAGAGTATTATTCATTTTGATGAACAAAAAAGAGATAGGAAGGGCAATTGTCGAGCGGCGTGATACGCTTGACATCACGCAGGCGCGGCTGGCGAAGCTGAGCGGCGTGTCGGTGCATACGCTTTCCAATCTGGAGACGGGCGAGGGCAATGTCACACTTGACACGCTCTTGAAGGTCGCGAGTACGGTAGGCTTCAAGGTGAGGATTGGCGTATGAAGAGCGGAACCGTCTATTACCGCGACATCCCCGCCGGCGTTCTCGTCAAGGACGATGAAGGGTATCTCTTCCGCTACGACCCGATGTATTATGTCGATCCGTCCATGCCGGACATCTCCGCCACTCTGCCGAAGACGCAACGCGAATATCGGTCGAAGGTGCTGTTTCCGTTCTTCTTCGGACTCCTTGCGGAGGGCGCGCAGAAGGATCGCCAGTGCCGCGAGCTGCGTATCGACGAGAACGACCACTTCACGCGTCTTCTCGAGACGAGCGCCTACGGCGCGATAGGAGCGGTATATGTTAAGGCTTGATTTCTCCGTTTCCGATCTCAACCTTCCGGCGACCCGCGACAAGACGCTCAGGGCGTCCATCTCCGGCGTTCAGGACAAAGTGCAGCTCAAGTGCGTGCGCGGCAGGTACATTGTCGTGGAATCCGGCGGTGACTACATCCTGAAGCCCATCCCGCGCAACACGTCCGCAGAACTCGCAGCGGACATTCCGGCGAACGAGGCGGTCACGATGGACATTGCGGGGCGGGTATTCGGCATCCATGTCGCAGAGCACGGGCTTGTGGAGATGAAGGACGGTGAAAAGGCGTATCTCACGCGGCGCTTCGACAGGCGCGGCGGCGAGCGCATCCAGCAGGAGGATTTCTGCCAGCTCGCGGGACGCTCGCCGGAGACACACGGCGAAAACTACAAGTACGACGCGAGCTACGAAGAACTTGCCGATCTTATGCGGCGGTTCTGTCCGGCGGCGGCGGTGGAGAATCCGAAGGTGTTCTTCATCATCCTGTTCAACTATGTCTTTGCGAACGGCGATGCGCACCTCAAGAACTTCTCGCTCTACCGAAGTGCGCAGGGAGATTACGTGCTGACGCCCGCATACGACCTCCTGAACACGTCCGTGCATTTCCCCGGCGAACCCACCGCCACCGGACTCGACTTCTTTGCGGACGGACATTTCACTTCGGCGTACGAAACGCTCGGTTTCTACTCCTCCGTCGATTTCATTGAGTTGGGGCGGGCCTTCGGCGTTGCGGAGGATGAGGTGCGTGAACAGATTGCCCTGTTTGCCGAGCATCGTACAGCCGTAGAACGGATGCTCGCAGCGTCGGCGCTCTCCGACGAGACCAAGGCGCGTTACCTTTTCCGTTTCCATGACAGGTTGAAAGCAATCGTACAGTAGATGGAGGAGCTTAGAGATGAATACGCGGATGATGTTTGCATGGGTCGTCGCGGGAATGGCTTTAGACAGGATTAACAAGATTTACAGGATTGTGAGGAAGGAAGGGACGACATGACGAGACTGTTGTCGTGAAAGGAAATATCGAAATGAATGCGCGAATGATGTTTGTTGGAATTGCCGCACTGGCGATAGTCGCCTGCGGCGCGGAAGGGAAGTATGCGAGCGAGGCGGAATTGCCGAAGCTCAATGCGCTTGCGTTCAAGAGCGAAGGAAGCATGATCTACGGGCAGGTGCTTGTTCCGTCCGCGAAGTTCGCGGGCTCCAGGCCCTGTGTCATCTTCTGCCACGGATTCGCTGGCTTTACGCGCTGGGACGATGTCGCGCACGACCTTTGTCGCGCGGGGATAGCGGTTGTCATTCCGCATCACCGCGGCGCTTGGGGCAGCGAGGGCGACTATACCGTTACCGGCTGCATCAAGGACGCCGAGAACCTCGCACGGTGGGCGATGGGACCGGAAACGGCGGCAAAGTACGGACTCGACACGAACGCGGTCTATCTCGTCGGTCACTCGATGGGAGGCAACAGCGTGGTGAACGCGGCGGCGCGGCTCCCGGGTGTCCGCGGCGTGGCGCTCGTCGCGCCGTGCGACATCGGCTTTATGGCGCAGAGCATGGGCCGCGAAGAACTTAAGCGCTTCTTGATCGGTGAAGGGATGTTGGTGTTGCGCCGCGCCTCCGACGATTCAATCGTTGATGACATCATCGCCCACGCGGCGGAAATGCGGTTTGAAAGGGCGGCCAAGGCGCTTGACGGAAAGAAAGTCTTTCTGGTCACGGCCGAATATGACAGGACTGTGCCAACTGAACCGCTCGACTCATTCTGGGACAAGCTTGGTGATAGCGTCCAGAAGCGTCGCAAGACCTATCATGCGGGACACTCGCTCATGGGTGCACGACTCGCCTTCGCCGCAGACCTCAAGGATTTCATTCTCACCCACACGAATGCACAGGTAAAGGGGATGGCTCGTGCATCGGCATCGCCTATGCCTCGAAGCGCGATCAAAACCGTACCTGGACATTCTCTCTCAAAAGGCGTATTGGTATGTAACCGATTAAGCGTGCCAAATTCTGGCGCAAGCGGTCCTATTTCTTGTCAAAACCGTGCAGCCCCCTATTGATTCTCAGGGGAATACAGAAAGGAACATGAAGCGATGAAGTTGTCGAAGAAGAACGTGGCCCGGCAGCGGGCCATACAAAAGGCCATCGCGTCCGGCAAGACGCTTGGCGGTTTGATCGCCGGCCTCACCGCCGCTGCGGTCGTAGGCGGATGCAAGGATACCTCGCCCGCACACACGATGGGCAGTTATCCTAGGCCACAGCAGCAGGCAAACGCCACAAGTGAGAATATAGGCGAGTTTGTCACCGGAGGCGCGATTGCAGCGCCTGAGGACAACGATGTAAGGCCTGAGCAGGATGTGGCTGTGCCGCCTCCTATCTTTATGGACAAACTGCCGGATGGTTGTTATCGCGTACAGATTGGCGATACGCTCACACAGATTGCCAAGGCGCACGGCACGACGGTTACGGAGCTTAAGCGGTTGAACGGCTTTGACGATTATCGAGCTGACAGAATAAGGGATGGCGAGATCATCAAAGTTCCGTCACATAAGCCCAATGCCGTGAATGAAGACCGCAGTAATGCGCTACATGTGAAGGGAAAAATTCTGCTGAAGAAATAATCTACCATGCGCTATCCACGCCATATCACACTGGAGCTGACGGCGAAGTGCAACTTTCGCTGTCCTTACTGCTACTGCGTGTGGCATGAATACCCTGCGCTCGCGAAGCCAGAACTCGATGCGGACGAGTGGAAGACCGTCTTAGACACGTGCGCGGCGGATGGCGTTGACGACATTCTCTTTACCGGCGGTGAGGCGTTGTTGCGTGATGACCTCTTTGAAATCCTCGCCTATGCGCGGCGTGTTTTGCCGAAAGCGCGGCTTTCGCTTTTCACGAATGCGAGCCATCTCGACGAAACGCTGCTCAAGAAATTCAAGCGCCGTAAAATCCATCTTGCGACCTCGCTCCAAGGGCTTCTGACCTACGGCGCGATGACGGGCACGCGCAGGAGCTACAAGAGAGTGCTCGCCGTCGTCGCAAGGGCATCCGAACTGAAGTGGCCGATTGCTGTCTCGATGACGGTTACGAAGGCGAACATACACGAGGCGGCGGACATGTTCGTTGCGGCGGCGCTTTCGGGGGCGAGCACGATTCAGGTGGGTCCCGTGATCCTCGGCGGACGCGCCGCGGCGCGTCAGGAATTGATGATTACACATGACGAGTGGGAAGAGGTGAAGCAACGCATCCGCGCCTTGCCCGACGCGCATGTTCCCTACACGTTCTGTGACGAGTTCATCTGCTCTTGCCGCGCCGACACGCCAAATGCCCTGCTCGAAAAATGGGAGGAGAAGGACCGCAAGCCCTGCCCGGCGGGTAAAACCTTCGGCGTCATCGGACCCAATGGACGCTACCGTACGTGCCTTCACACTCTGCCCAATTCGTAATCAGGAGTGAAGATGAGAAAGTGGGGAAAACAATGAATACGTGGATGATGATTACGCGAGCCGTCGCGGGAGCGACGATGCTCTGCTTAGTGGGGTGTACGAGTACGGATGCCGTCATGGGATCCAATCACGCGTCCCGGCGCGTGAAGTATGTCATGCAGGCCGTAAACACCACCGACTCCCGCACATCGCCGGGAACAGTTGGACAAGACGGGATTACGCCGTGGACCTTTACGCTTGAGGCGGACACCAATCTCGCCGACATGAGGGCGGTGCCGCAGGAAACGAAGTGTGGCATCAAGCTGGAACATGCCAAACTTGCCGCGCCGCTTGCGGTGGATTTCACATTGCGCAAGAAGCCGCCAGAGACCATGATCTACGAGAGCATGGACATTGGGATAACGAAGTTCCAGTGGGAGACGGTGAACGTGACGCTCGATGACGGATGGAAGCTGACATTCATGTTGTCCGGTATGGACTATCCTATGCCCGACCCCATCGCTGTTATGTTCTCCTTCGGTGCGTACATGCGCGAGAATTATGGTGCGAGCGCCTTTTCGGAAGACGGCGTTATGCTTGTGGTCAAACGCTTCGAGGAGAATAAGACCATACTCATCGACTTAACACGTTACACAGTAAAGAACAAGTCGCTGGCCAGCCACAGGCAGATGTTCAAGGGTTTCGTACATGGCAAACTCGCGGAACATGTCACACCTGTCAGCGAAAAACGAACGCCTGCGAAATGAATGCGCGGAAGACGGTTATGCGAAGTGTCGCGTTTACGGCGATGGCGGTGGCCGTCTTCTCCGGCATTCTGGGTACACTCGCTCTTTTTATTAGCGTTGTGCCTGAATGGGAGAAAGGACTTGCCCGTTTCCAAATTGCCTCGCTGATTCTGTTCTTGGTGTCGGTATCGCTTTATGCCGTCTGCGCAGGAATAGTCCGCAGCGGCGAAGCGCCGCGCAAAGGGTCCAAGGCGAAAACGATATGTGTGAGGGTCGCGTTTTATCTCCTGTTTTTGCTGGGGCCGCTTTTTCTTACGGTGGGGCACAGTTATTATGTGAAAGCGAAGGAAAGAGCCTCCCAGCAAGATATGTTGCTGGCGAGAGACGGATATTATGAAAACCCTTATTGGGAGAAACAACAGCTTTGCGATTTTCTGGGCATTGCGAGCCTGGGCAGTTGGTGTGCGTGGATTGGGTCGGCGTTCCTTTTCAAGGTAGCGGGATCCATCGCTGGAAAATGCCGCAAGCCGACAGCCGGGATAGAAAAGAAGTGACAGGATGAAGAAGCCTGCAATCCCGGCGGCATGTGGGGGATGGTGAGCCGGCGTGCAGAAGAAAAGCATGCTCCGTCCAAAAACGAGGGCTTACCCGAAGAGATGCCTCCGTTGCTATCCTTTCGAGAATATGATACGATACCGACATACTGAAACGGAGGAACGCCGAAGAAGGTAGGTGCATGTCTCCCTCCCGCGTGATCGCGGGCCAGAATGAATGGCGGTAACGCAAATGAACGGGATGAGACATCAGTTCCCGGAAGTCTGAGCGCTGATGTCTGATGTCCGGTGGTTGAGTGGTGGCAATGGATGGTGCGATGCGGATGCGCAGATTGACGGCAAAAGATTACGCGGTTGACGCGGTGACGGCGGCGAAGCGGCTTGTCGGCGCATGGCTTTGCCGTCGGCTGGAGGATGGGACCGTGGTGCGGCGGCGCATCACGGAGACCGAAGCCTACTGCGGCGAGGCGGACACCGCATGCCACGCGCACAAGGGACGCACGGCGCGAACCGACGTGATGTATGCCGCGGGCGGTTGCGCCTACATCTACCTCTGCTACGGAATGCACGAGATGCTGAACATCGTAACGGGGCCCGAAGGACGGCCCGAGGCGGTCCTCGTTCGGGGCATCGAAGGCGCGGAAGGTCCCGGCCGGCTGACGAAACTTCTCACGATCGACCGTTCGCTCAACCGCGAAGACCTTGTCGCGTCCGACCGCCTGTGGATTGAAAGCGACGGTTCGCGGGTCAGGTTCACTGCCGCCCCGCGCATCGGCATCGCTTACGCCTCGAAACGCGACCAAGCGCGGAAATGGCGATTCACCGGCAGGCCGCAAGCGCCAAAACCGGGACAAGAAAGAGGGAATTTCAACGCAAAGGGATGATGCAGAATCTGCCTTTGCGATGAACGGGTAGAAACCAAAAGGAACGGAAACCCATGATGAAACGAGTGATGATGCCTTGGATGACGGTGGCAGTGGTCACGCTGGGGGTGTACACGGGTTTGCCGCAAACAGCACCCGCTGAACGCCATTTTGTTTCGCCGTGCCATTCGCAGGTGTCGATGAAGGGCGAGTGGTATCCGGAACTGCAGGGATGGGGACGCGACAAGCGATACCATTGGGTCTCCGAAACGAAAGGCGAATCCATCACATTCACATTCGAGGGTACCTCCGTCGCGCTCGTCACACGTACCGGCGCGCGGACCGTCTGGATCCATGCGACACACACGAACTCCCTCTCCCGGCTGGGCAACTTCGCCGTGCGGTTGGACGGCAAGCCGCTGAAACCCGTCAGCCTCGCCGGTTCAGACACCGCCGCGCATCCCGAACGTTCCGTACCCGCCGAGTTGCCGCTCGCAGCCGGACTGGAGAATACGCGCCATCTACTCGAACTCGTCAACGACGGCGGCGGTGACGTGGATGTGGCCGGATTCGTGGTGGACCGGGCGCAGGCGGGTACCGAACCCGACTTCTCACGCGAATCGCCGCAACTCGCCGCCGAGGTTCGCTCCCTTTCCCCCATCCTCTACGTGGAGGGCGCGCCGATCCGAACGGTCGCCGGCCCCGCGCTTGTCGGCCACTCCCCGTATCCCGACCGGAATGTCTGGGGCACGGCGATCAAGGTATTCGACCCGGCACATCCCGATACGCCGCCGCGCACGCTCTTCGCAGAGGAGGATTCGGTGATTCTCGATCTCGCGCTTTCGCCCGACGCCCGGACCATCTGGTTCTCCATGCGCCGGCACAAGTCGCCCTGCTGGCACATCTACCGAATCCAAGCGGACGGTTCCGGCCTTACGGCCCTCACCGACGGCCCCTGCCACGACACTTCGCCCGCGCCGCTCCCAGACGGTCGGATCGCCTTCATCTCCACACGCGCCCCGCTCACGCACCTCGTCTGCGCCACCGGTCCCTCCAGCCGTGTGCATGTGATGGACGCTGACGGATCGCACGTCACGATGCTTTCGTCCAACACCCTCGCCGATTATTCGCTCACGGTCCTCAGCGACGGACGGCTCCTGTACACGCGCTGGGAGTATGTGGATTGGAATATCATGTCGCGCCAGTCGCTCTGGACCCAGTATCCGGACGGCCGCCGCCTGGAACTGTTCTTCGGCAATCTGCTCGACGATCCGCCGAATCTCCTGCAGGCGCGTGAAGTGCCCGACATCCCCGGCGCGGCGGTGTGCACCTTCGCCCCCCATCACGGCTCACCCTACGGTGCGATCGGTATCGTGTGTACGAAGAACGGACCCGAAGGGCGGCGCGGCGATGCCGTGCGCTGGCTCACACCGGAGTTCCCCTCCGTCATGGACTATGACCACCCGTGGTCCTATTGCTGGCCCTACCCGCTCGGCGGCGGGCGCTATCTCTGCTCATACGGCGGGGGCGGCGCGCAACGTTACCGCCTGACGCTGATCGACGAGGCCGGCAACCGCGCCACCGTCTATGATCCGGGAAAGACGGGCGCCTTTTGCGCGACACCGTTTGTCAACTATCCGCCGCCGAAAACGCTGGCCCCATTCGTGCCCGAACAGGTGAAGCGCGTTTCCGTTCCCGCCGCGCCTCCCGGCCAGCCGGTGGCGGAAGAGGTGGGGGTGGGTTACCTCTATGTGTCGGATGTCATGCGCGGCTACGCCGAGGGTGTGGCGCGGGACGATGTGAAGGCCGTGCGTATTATGGAACAGCTCCCAAAGACGGTGGAGCTGGGCGGCCTGCGCGCCTATGACCAGAGTCCGCTCATGGGCGTGGGCACCTATTACGCCAAGCGCATCTGGGGTTACGCGCCGGTGGAAAAGGACGGAAGCGCCTATTTCGAGGTACCCGCGCTCAAAGAGATCTACCTCCAGCTGGTGGACGG